>NZ_PSVY01000016.1:0-68218 GCF_002932635.1 Rathayibacter sp. AY1D1 | reverse complement strand
GGATCGGGTCGCGGCCGGCGGTGAGGACGGCGGCGGACGGGCGGACCGTGCCCGCGGAAAGGGCGGACGGGGATGGGCGGACCGTGCCCGCGGAAAGGGCGGACGGGGATGGGCGGACCGTGCCCGCGGAAAGGGCGGACGGGGATGGGCGGACGGCGCGAGCGGACGGCACGCGCCCGGGAGGGGCCGGGGCGACGCGGTCGAGGACCGGTCGCCCCGTGCCCGTCAGCACCCTGCGGTGAGGGTGACGCCGATGATGACGCCGGCGCAGAACGGGGTGGTGGCGGGCGCCTCGGAGGCGGCGTCGGTGCCGATCTCGTCGGCGGCGGTGAAGGTGTCGTGGGCGGTGGCGAGCTCGGCGAGGTCGGCGGACTGGACGGTCTGGGCGGTGATGGTCGACATGGTGTTCTCCTTGGATGAGTGGTGGCGGCGGATCCGCCGGGTCGTGCGGGGAGTGGTGCGGGTGGTCCGGCCGGAGGGCCGGGGAGCGGGTGCTGCGGGAGCACCCGGGCGGGAGGAGGGCCGGGTCAGCAGCCCGCGCCGAGGGTGGCGCCGACGATGATGCCGACGCACAGGGGCGTGGTGGCGGGCGCCTCGGTCGCGGCGTCCGAGCCGAGCTCGTCGACGGTGGCGAAGGTGTCGTGCGCTCCCGCGAGGGCGGTGAGGTCGGCGGACTGGGCGTCGGTGGAGATGGTGGTCATGATGTGTCCCTTTCGTGGAGTACCTCGGGCTGAGGTGGTGGTCCCCTCGGGATCGAGGGGAGGTTCGTGGGGCCCTAGCGGGCGGTGAGTCCCGGGCGGTCCGGGTCGATGCGCGCGGCGCGGGCGGCGTCGGCCCAGGCGTCGGCGGCGGGGATCGTCTCGGCCGAGGAGCGCAGGAGCGCTTCGGCGAGGACGCGGGAGCGGTGCTGGCCGAAGCTCAGTCCGCGGTAGGAGGAGCGCTCGTCGGCCGGGTCCTCGGCGTAGGCGAGGCCGTCGGCGAGCCTCTCGGCGAAGGCCGAGACGGCGGTGCGGGGCGAGGGCCGGGCATCGAGCAGCGGAGTGACCCTCCGGGCGACGTCGTCGGCGGAGTCGGCGGGCAGGTAGACGACGAGGGCGTCGGAGCGGGGGAAGGCCCGCGGGTCCGAGAGCGCCTTGGCCTGGTGGCGGGCTCCGGAGGCGGCGAGCGCCTCCAGGAGCGGGCCCCACAGGGCGAGCGCGTCCTCCGCCGAGTCGGCGACGAGCGAGAGGCGCACGACCCGGTCGGCGGGATCGAGTCCCATCGGGCCGAGGGCGAGGAGGTAGCCGGGAGTGGTGCGGGTGCGCCAGCTCGGCAGCCGGACGCCGGCGACGGCCCCGTCGGCGGAGCGGACGAGATCGACCTCGGGCACGAGGACCCGGACGCGGCCCAGCTCGACGACCCGGCGCTCCTCCCGCTGCACGGTGGCGGAGCCGAGCACCCCGGAGGGAGCGGGCTGCAGGACCGTGCGGTGCGGGATCGCGTCGATCAGCCGGGGGGCGAGGTCCTGGCCGTCGCCTCCGGCGGTCTCGCCGAGCAGCGGGTTCCGGAGGTGCAGGTGGGTGTAGACGGTGGCGGCGAGTCGGGCCCGCAGCTCGATCGGCCCGGTGGCCTCGATCACGGTCCCGTCGACCTCGGCCCGCAGCCGGGCGGCGTCGACGCTGATCACGGCCTCGTCGAGGACGGAGCGGGTGGTGAGGGCGGTCATCGCGGGCTCCTGTCGAATCCGAGGGCGGTGGAGTAGGCGGAGGGGGCGAGCAGGACGCGGCGGCCGATGCCGGCGGCGGCCCGCTCGATCCCGGGGAGGCGGGAGACCATCGAGGCCCGGGCGAGGGTGCGGTCGACGAGGTGCCAGCCCAGGTGGGCGGTGGCGCGGACGGCGAGGGCGTCGTCCGCGCCGGCGGTCTCGGCGGCGTAGGCGAGCCACATCCGCCGGATCCTCGGGACCAGTGCCGCCATCCGCTCCGCGATGCGGGCGTCCGCGGCCGCGGTGTCGAAGGCGAGGGGAGGAGCGGAGGCGCCCTCCCGGGTGGTCACGGTGTCGAGCACCGCGCGGTGGATCCACTCCCCCGCCAGCGTGCCGAGGTCGCGGGCCGGATCCCCGATCCCGAACTCCTCCCAGTCGAGCAGCTGGAGGCGCCCGTCGCGGAGGTGGAACTGGTCGAGGCGGAGGTCGCCGTGGATCGGGGCCGTGCGGTTGCCGCTCTCCCACTCGCGGAGATCCTCCGTGGCCGAGACGAGCTGCTCGTCGTGCTGCAGGTCGCCCCAGAAGGCGAGCTCGGCGAGGGTGAGGTCGACGTAGCGGGTGTGCGGGATGCCGACGCGCAGCATCTCGACGGGAGGGCTGGGGTGCGAGGTCGCGGTGAGGCCCGCCACCGGGCCGGCGTGCAGCCGGGCCAGGAGCCGGCCGGCCTGTTCGGGGAAGTCCGCGGGGACGCGCTCCTCCACGAGCAGGAGGGCCAGGCTGGTGCCGGGGCAGTGCTCGAACACCAGCAGGGAGTCGTCCTCGTCGGCCGCCAGCAGGCGGGGTCCGGCCGGGGCGTGCTCGGGGCTCCGGGCGGCGAAGCCGGCGAAGTCCCTGGAGCGGCGGAAGGCCGCGGGGCCCGCCGTCCGGGGCGAGACGTGCTTGACGAAGACGCGGGCGCCGTCGTCGAGGGTCATCGTCCACGACGCGTTCCGGCCGGCGAAGGCGGGGCGGTCGATCGCGGCGACGCGGTGGCCTCCGCCGCCGAGCAGCCGCTCGGTCGAGGCCGCCGCCCGGAGGGCCGCCGGATCCGCGGGGCGGTGCCCGGGGGTCGCGGGGCGGAGCCCGGGAGTCGCGAGGAGAGTCACGATCGTGTCCTTCGGTCGGTCGAGCGGATCAGAAGAGGTAGGTGACGACGAGGTAGGCGCCGCCCGCTCCCCCGACGAGGAGGGCGGTGTTGACGAGCAGCTTCTTGAGGGGCGAGGGGCGGGTCGAGGCGGTGCGCGAGGTGGTCATGGTGGTGTCCTTCCGAGGGGTGGTGGTGGTGGATATCGGGAGCCGGGCCTAGGAGGCGTCGGCGGCCTTGAGGGAGGCGCGGAGCGAGACGCGGGAGCCGGTGCGGAGCGCGTTGTTGCGGTAGACGCGGACGACCAGGCGGAACAGCAGCGGCACCGTGATCGCGGCGACGACGGCGGCGATCACCATCTCGGGGGTGCCGACCGAGTCGAGGCCGAAGCGCATCGGCATCAGGTAGGAGGAGAAGAGGGGGACGAAGGAGAGCGCGTGCACCCAGGCCTCGTCGAGGTTCGCCGGCACCACGTAGAGCGCGATGATCAGCAGCGCCATCTGCACGACGGAGAGCGGCATGGCGGCGGTGCCCAGGTCCTCCTGCCTCGACACGGTCGAGGCGAGCAGGGTGCTGAGGAGCGCGAAGAGCACGTAGCCCTGCAGGAACCAGACGAGGAACCAGACCAGGCTCGGGCCGAGCTCGATCTCGAGGACCGACCACCCGCCGACCACGCTGAACCCGCCGACGACGGCGCCGCCGATCACGAGCAGCTGGGCCAGGGTCACCAGGCCGACGCCGATCATCTTCCCGGCGAGCAGCGGGGCGACGCCGATCTTCGTCAGCAGGATCTCGACGATCCGGGACGACTTCTCCTCGACCACCCCCGAGGCCAGACTCGACGAAGAGTAGACCATCGCGGCGAGCAGGGCGCTGATCATCGCGGTCGCGAACAGGATCCGGGTGTCGAGGACCACGGTCCCCGCCTCCCTCGTCGCGTCGACCAGGAACCAGCCGCCGATCCCGGCGCCGAGGCCGGCGCTCGCGGCCAGCGCGAGGGTCGCGGTGAGGATCGTGCGGTTCCCGGTGCGGGTCAGGATCTCGCGGCGGACGATCGTCGCGGCTCCCCTGGCCGGCGTCGGAGGAGCGGAGCTCTCGGCGGTCCGGGCGTGGGCGGCGCGGGGGTGCGTGGTGGTCATCGTCCTGCTCCTTGGATCTCGAGGCGGCGCTCGGCCGCAGGGGTGGAGGCGGCGGTGAGCCGCTCGGACAGCAGCTCGGTCAGCGAGCGCTGCTCGGTGCGGATGCTCCGGAGGCCGCCGTGGCGGGTGAGGGTCGCGAGCACCTGCTCGGGGACGTCCCGGCCGCTGCCCTCGATCGAGACGAGCAGCGACTCCGGCTCACCGGGGACCGGCTCGGCCGACAGTCCCGGTGTGACGCCGAGCTCGGCGACGAGCAGGTCGTCCAGGGGGCGGGAGAACTGCAGCTGCCAGCGGCTGCGGCCGTCGTCCTGCAGCTCGGCCACCGCTCCGCTCGCGGTCACACGGCCGGAGTCGAGCACGCAGACGGTGTCGCAGAGGCGCTCGACCAGGTCGAGCTGGTGGGAGGAGAAGAGCACGCCGACGCCGCGGGCGGACTGCTGCCGGATCAGGCCGGCCATCGTCTCCACGGCGACCGGGTCGAGCCCCGAGAAGGGCTCGTCCAGCACCAGGAGCGACGGATCGCCCACCAGGGACACGGCCAGCTGCACGCGCTGCTGGTTGCCGAGCGAGAGGTCCTGCACCAGCGTGTCGGCCCGCTCGGCCAGGCCCAGCGCGTCGATCACCTCCTCGGCGGTCTCACGGGCCCCCCGGGCGTCGTGCCCCTCGAGCAGAGCGAAGTGGATCACCTGCTCGCGGACCCGCATCTGCGGGTAGAGGCCGCGCTCCTCCGGCATGTAGCCGATCGAGCGGCGGTCCTCGGCGGTGATCGGCGCGCCGTCCCAGGTGATGGTCCCCGTGTCGGGGGTGAGCAGGCCCAGGATCAGCCGCATCGTCGTGGTCTTGCCGGCGCCGTTGCCGCCGATGAAGCCGACGATCTCGCCGCGGCCCACGGACAGGTCCACGTCGTGCAGGACCCGGTGGCCGCCGAATGCACGGCTCACGCCGCTGAGCTGAAGCCCTCGCATGTCATCTCCTCGAAGTCGTTTCTCTTGACTCCTCAGACGCTACGGACGCTCTCGCGACGGGCTCCTGTACTTCGGTACAGCGCCGAGGTGGCCGAAAGTGCAGGTCCCGCATCACCGGACGTGCAGGTCCCGAGGCGGCCGCGCGTGCAGGTCCGGGGGCGGCCCGGGTGCGGGCCGCCTGCGTCCCGAGCACGACGGACGCCCCCGTGCTCGTCCGGTCGGCGACCGGAGCGCACAGGGGCGTCCGTGGAGGAGGAGGGGCGGGGTCAGGCCGTCGCGCAGCTCCCGTCGACCTCGCCGATGACGCCGTCCGTCACCGACACGACCGCGCAGTTCGGGTAGCCCCGCTGCGGCCGGTGCGCGGGGTCGAGCGCGCGGAGGATGCTCCCGAGCACCGCTCCGTGCGTCACGACCAGCACGTCCCCGTGCTCGGCCGCCGGCGCGAACCGCGCGATCGCGGCCTCCACGCGGGCGCGCACGGTGGCACCGCTGTCGGCCCGGCCGGAGGGGTCGTGGCGATGGATCGCGTCGAGCACCGAGTCGAGACCGGCGTCGGTCATCCGCGGCCAGTCGGCGGAGGCGGGCACGTAGGAGTAGCCGTGGTCGGCGAACACCGGCTCCCAGAGCGAGGCGTTCGGCTGCCCCTCGAAGGCGCCGAAGTGCCACTCGCGGAGCTCGACCATCGGCTCGGCCTCGAGCGACGGGTGCCCGGCGAGCGCCGCCGCCGCCGTGGTGCGGGTGCGGGTGAGGTCGCTCGTGAACGCCGCGACGAGCGGCACGCCGCGCATCCGCTCGCCGAGGGCCGCCGCCTGGCGCTCGCCGCGCTCGGTCAGCGGCGAGTCGCACCAGCCCTGCAGCTGGCCGGCGACGTTGAAGAGGGTCTCGGCGTGGCGGACGAGGTGGATCGTGCCGGTCACGGGCGCGCGCTCGCGGGCGTCGTCGGGCGGGCGGAGGTGGTGCGGTGCATGCGGTTCTCCGGGGTCAGCGCGCTACTCCGGAGCGGCGCGCGCGATGTGGAGGGCCAGGAAGGCGACCTCCTCGTTGGGCAGGGCGGCCTGGTACTCGGCCGCCACGAAGGAGCGCACGCGCTCGGCGGAGGCGATCGCGCGCGGGTAGCGGGCGCTGAGGCTGGTGAAGAGGAAGTCGTCCTCGCTCTCGAGCAGGCCGCCCGAGAAGAAGCGCTCGGCGAAGTACTGCAGGTGCGCCACGAAGCGGGCGGAGCGGAGGTCGTCGCGGTCGAGCGCGGCTCCGCTGGAGTGCTGGATGATCGCGGTCACCGAGCGGATGAGCTGCACGATCCGGAGCGAGTCGATCCCGACCTTGCCGAGCTCCGCGTTGGCGAGGTGGAAGGCGACGTTCGCGGCCTCGTCGGCGGGCAGCTCCACGTCCAGGCGCTCGCGCATCCGCTCGACCGCCCGCTCCCCCACCGCGTACTGCACGGGGTAGACCGTCCGCATCTCCCAGGCCAGCCGGTTGGCGACCGAGAGCCCGCGCCGCTGCCGCTCCACCGCGAAGTGCAGGTGGTCGGTGAGCGCGAGGTACACGTGCGGGTCGAGCTTCAGCCCCTGCTCCTCCGCGTCGGCGACGACCGCGCGGGTGAGCTCGACGAACTCCGGCGGGATCTGGGCCAGGAGCTCGACGAGGTTGCGCTGGTCCGAGTCGTCCAGCGCCACGAACACCTGGTCGACGCTCGAGGGCTCGATCGCCTCGCCGGCCTTCGCTCCGAAGCCGATCCCCCTGCCCAGGAGCACGCGCTCGACGCCGCGCTCGTCGACGACGAGGACGACGCTCGAGTTGAGCACCTTCTTGATGGTCTGCATGCGTGTCTCCGTCGACGGCCGCGTCAGGGCTGGGGTGGGGGTGGCGGGGCGTCTGCCCGGAGAGCCGGACGGCGCCTCCGGGCAGAGGAGGATCATCCCAGATCCGCGCCGTTGGAGGCGATGACCTTCTGGTACCAGAAGAACGAGTCCTTCCGGTAGCGCTCGGTGCTGCCGTGGCCGAGGTCGTCCATGTCGACGTAGACGAACCCGTAGCGCTTCGAGATCTGCGAGCTGGAGGCGCTGATCAGGTCGATCGGCGCCCAGCTCACGTAGCCGAGCAGCTCCACGCCCTCGTCCACCGCCTGGATCATCTGCTCGAAGTGCGCGCGGAAGTAGTCGATCCGGTACGGGTCGTGGACCCGGCCGTCCTCGGTCAGCTCGTCGCGCATCCCGAGCCCGTTCTCGACGATGAACAGCGGCTTGCCGTAGCGGTCGTAGAGGTCGATCAGCGAGATCCGCAGCCCGACGGGGTCGATCTGCCAGCCCCACTCGCTCGACTCGAGGAACGGGTTCTTGACGCCGAGGACCGTGTTGCCGGGGGTGCGCTCGGCGTCGGGGCGCACGGACTCCGTCATCGACATGTAGTAGCTGAACGAGATGAAGTCGACGGGGTGCTCGCGCAGCAGCTCGACGTCGCCCGCCTCGAACGGGATCTCGACTCCGCGGCTCTCGAGCGCCCGCAGCGCCAGGCGCGGGTAGGCGCCGCCCGCCTGGACGTCGGTGCAGAGGTAGAGCATCCGCTCCTTCGCCTGCGTCGCCGCGACGTCGTCGGGGTGGCAGGTGTTGGGGTAGGTGGTCAGCATCGTGAGCATGCAGCCCATCCGCGACTCGGGCCACAGCTCCTTCAGCGTCCTCGTGACCGAGGCGGAGGCAACGAACTGGTGGTGCAGAGCCGTGTAGCAGGCCTGCTCCACGCTGCCCTCGACGGTCTCCTCGATGATCCCGCCCGAGGTGAACGGGTGGCGGATGATGCCGTCGATCTCGTTGAAGGTCAGCCACATGTCGACGTGGTGGCCGAAGCGCTCGAAGCAGGTGCGGGCGAAGCGCTCGAACAGCCCGATCGTGCGGCGGTCGACCCAGCCGTTGTGCTTCAGCGCGAGCGCGAGCGGCGGGTCGTAGTGCGAGAGCGTGACCAGCGGCTCTATCCCGAGGCGCCGCATCTCGGTGAAGAGGGCGAGGTAGTAGGCGATGCCCTCCTCGAGCGGCTCCGCCTCCTCCCCCGTCGGGTAGAGGCGGGTCCAGGCGATCGAGACGCGGAGGGTGGTGAAGCCCATCTCGGCGAACAGCGCGAGGTCGCCGGGGTAGCGGTGGTAGAAGTCGATGCCGCGGCGCTTGGGGTAGTACTCGGTGTCGTCGTCGGACATCGCCGCCGTGATGCTCTCCACCGTGTTGCGGTGGTGGATCGCGTACTCCTTCGGGTCCGCCTTCGGCTTGTAGGAGGCGACGTCGCTGACCGCCGGGCCGCGCCCGCCCTCGCGCCACGCGCCCTCGACCTGGTTGGCGGCGA
The DNA here is from genome assembly GCF_002932635.1 of Rathayibacter sp. AY1D1. Taxonomy (NCBI): domain Bacteria; kingdom Bacillati; phylum Actinomycetota; class Actinomycetes; order Micrococcales; family Microbacteriaceae; genus Rathayibacter; species Rathayibacter sp. AY1D1. Next base: position 59,980 of record NZ_PSVY01000016.1, on the reverse strand, counting down.
GGGCGCCGCCCCATCGGAATCCGTCAGGAAGCGCCATCGGCGAGCTCCTTCTCTCTCTGCGTCACGGTCATGATCCGGTCGCCGGCGGTGATCCGCTCGGCGGCCTCGACGAGCACGGTGTACTCGGCGGAGTTGGTCACGAGCACCGGGGTCGTGGTGTCGTAGCCGGCCGCGGTGATCGCGGCCAGGTCGGCGGTGAGGAGGAGCTGCCCGGCCTCGACCCGGTCGCCGACCGCGACGTGCGCCTCGAATGGCGCGCCGTCCAGCTGCACCGTGTCGATGCCGACGTGGATGAGCACCTCGACGCCGTCCGCGCGGCGCAGCCCCACGGCGTGGCGGGAGGACAGCAGTGCGATGACCTCGCCCGCGAACGGCGCCCGGACGGCTCCGTCGGTGGGGCGGATCGCCAGCCCCTCGCCGAGCACGCCGGCCGAGAACACGGGGTCCGGCACCTCCGAGAGGGGGATGACGGAGCCGGTGAGCGGCGCCTGCAGCGCGAGCGGGCTCCCGGCGGCGGCCGCCACATCGCCGAGCGCCTGGACGCTGGCGGAGGCGTCGTCGCGCCAGATGACGAAGGAGACGACGAACGAGACGGCGACCGAGATCAGCAGGCCGATCACGGCGTTGAGCAGGTTCCAGGGGTTCAGCCCGTCGATGAACATCGAGATGCTCGCGACGCCGGGGCTGACCAGCGCGAACGCGGCGACCTGCGTGGCGCCGATGTAGGCGCCTCCGACCACGCTGCCCGTGATGACGGAGACGAGGGCGCGCTTGTTCTGCAGCGTGACGCCGTAGAGCGCCGGCTCGGTGATCCCGAAGAGGGCCGAGAGGCCGCCCGAGAAGGCGGTGGCGCGGAGGGTCGCGCTCTTGGTGCGCAGGGCGATCGCGAGGCTGGAGCCCGCCTCCGCCGCGTTGTGGGCGAGCGAGGAGGCGAGGTAGAAGGTGTCCTTGCCCGCGCTGGCCATCGTCGCGATGGTCGGCGGGATGAACGCCTTGTGCATGCCGACCGAGATGATCAGCGGGAGCACGCCGGCCAGCAGCGCGACGGCCACCCAGCCGAGCGCCCCGTAGAGGCCGATCATCGCGCCGGTGAGCATCGAGCCGAGCCAGTAGCCGAGGGGGCCGAGCAGGAAGATCGTGGCCGGAGCGACGATCACCAGGCACATCAGCGGCACGTAGAACGTGCGGATCGGACCCCACGAGTGCTTCGTGAAGAAGCGCTCGACGACCGAGAGCAGCAGCACGGCCAGGGTCGCCGGGAACACCTGCGCGTTGTAGGCGATGACCGGCACCGGGATGCCGAAGAGCGCGACGCCGCCCTCCTGGTTGAGCAGCGTCGTGAACGCCGGGAAGACCAGGACGCCGACGAGCCCGAGCGCGAGCGGCCGGTTCACGTCGAGCTTCTTCGCGCTCGTGTAGGCGACGAGCAGCGGCAGGAAGCCGAACACCGCGTCCGGGATGGCGGACAGCAGCTTGAAGTTGTCGGAGGCCGGGTCGAGCCAGCCCAGCGCCGAGGCGAGGACGAGGAACGACTTGAAGATGCCGGCGCCCGCGATGGCCGGGATGATCGGCGTGAACACGCTGACCACGAAGTCCATGATCGTCGCGCCGAGGCGCTTGAGGGATCGCGGCTGCTTCGCCTGCTCCGCGGATGCGGTGGTGCCGCCGCGCAGCTTCTCGACCGCCGCGTACATCTCGCTGACGCCGCTGCCGACGATGACCTGCGTCTGCGGGCCTGTGACGACGCCGATCACGCCGGGCACCGCCTTCAACGCCTCGACGTCGGCCTTCGCGTCGTCCGCCAGCGCGAACCGCAGACGGGTCGAGCAGTGCTGCAGCTTCGCCACGTTGGCGGCGCCGCCGACGTGCTCGAGGATCGCCTTCGCGCTCTCCTGGGTACTCATCGGTACTCCTCCGGGTGTGTGGGGACGCGCGCTTCCCTGCGCTGTGCTGCCCGGCCGTCCGTCGCCGTCCCCGCCCCCTCCGGCACCGTCATCGGTGCTCCGGCGGAGCGTCAGGAGGCGTCCGGGCACAAAAAAAGGACCCGACGACGCTCATTACGCGTTTCGTCGGATCCTGCCTGCACGACCAGTCACATGTCCGAGAGCGAACGTAACACGGGGGCGGGTGGAGCGTCAAAGAGGGGGGCGTGCGCACGGCCATCGCGTACGGGCGGTTGTTGCACCGGTGTCGGCATGATGGACACGTGGACACTCTCGACGTCGTTGCGGCGGTCATCAGCGATCGCGGCCGTATTCTTGCCTGCCGTCGGCGGGCGGACAAGGCGGCTGGCGGGCTCTGGGAATTTCCCGGCGGCAAGAGAGAACCTGGCGAAACGGCTGAAGTCGCCCTCGCGAGGGAGATCCGCGAGGAGCTGAGCGTGGAGATCGAGGTCGGCCCCAAGCTGACGTCAGACGAAACGGAGGTCGGCGCTCTCACCATTCGGTTGCACTGCTTCCGAGCCGTGGTTCGTGGCCCACGCCCCACGGAGAGCACCGACCACGACCAACTCCTCTGGCTCCTTCCGAGCGAACTCCCCGGACTGGAGTGGGCCCACCCCGATCTGCCGGCCGTTCGGCTTCTTTCCTCTAGGGATCGATGAGGTCGAAGCCCTCGTCAGACCTGAACGCTGTGATGATCGAGAGGCTGCGGATGAGATCCAGCATGTCCTCTTCCGGGCGACCGGGAAGCAGGATGACGGGGACTGCCGCGTAGCCCTCGCGCTGCGCAAGATGGGCATAGTCGAGCACCTGCCCGATGGCCATGCGGACGAAGGACCGGGCGGTCGACTTCTTGGCTTCGACAATCCAGCCGCTCGATCGGACGTAGAGGTCCGGCTCGACCCGTGAGCTGCCGACCGGGAGCGTCAGACGACTGGGCGGCGTGCCGTTCTCGGTCAGCCAGAGCCCAAAGTCGGACTGCAGCTCGAACTCGATTCGGGAGACGACCCGGTCATCGAGAGGGCTGACATCCGCACCCGCGATGACGATGTCGGAGTGCTCGGGAGGCGTCCAGTCGCCGAGCGAGGCGGCGGACTCCTGTGTGCCACCGTAGGTCGGCAGCCGAGTGATGTCCGCCGCAAGCGGCAGGAGAGTGAAGATGATGCCGCGTCGCTGCGTCCCTTCGGTGTCCGGGATGATCTCCCACCGGTAGGTCGGAGTCCCTGTCGTGAAGGCACCGATGTAGGTCACGCTCGTTCCCTGCACCGTGAACAGCCGAAGCACCCGCCCATCCTGCGCCGCGTCCCGGAGAGCCTTGTTGCCGCGAAGAAAAACCTGGTCACCGACCTGCCCTTCTCCCGTGTAGGAGTAGGACCCGTCCTCGCGAAGTCCCTCGAACCGGTCGTAGCCGTATCGAGCTCCCTTCGCCGGATCGGTGAAGATGAAGATTTCACGGAGCGCTCGCGGCGTCACGATCCCCTGCTGCTGCTGCCCTCCGTAGGCGCGGTGGATATCACGCCGGAGGACCTGGTCGCCCACTTCCAAGGTGAACCGACGCTCGGTGGTGTCTCGTCGAAGCAGACGGGAGCGGACAGCCTCCGCCTGCTCTTCGGTCAGATCCCACCGAGATTCCTCAGCGGGAAGAGTTCCGTAGGAGGAGCGGAGGAGGCTTCGGATTCGACGCTGAGAAACGCCCAGTTCAAGTGAGAGTGTGGCGGGAGTAACGGGAGGCATCTCGCGAGACTAGGAATGCTCGGAGCGCGTTCTGTCGAGGTGCACTCGTGTTAGCGACAGAGTTACTCATTTTGCGTAACTGCCGAACTTTGTGCCGCATAGGTCCCAGAAAAGAGGTCACGGAAGAGATCATTACTCACTATCGCCAGAGTTGAAAGACGCTAATGCGGTCGCGTCTGCCGCTGTTGCGGCGTCGGGACGACCCTCCATCAGAGGAAAGAGGTTCTCCCCCTCACTCCCCGCACCCCGCCAGCACCGCCTCCGCCGCCTCCCGGTCCTGCGCCCCGACCCCCAGCCCGTACTCGCTGAGCACTTCCACGAACTGCTCCACATACCCGCAGCGCAGCTCCGCGGCCGGTGGCAGCCACTCCCCCGGGCCGGCGTCGCTCTTCGCGCGGTTGGTCTGCTCGGAGGCGGCGACGAGGTTCGCGGGGTCGTTCGCGAAGGCGAGGCGCTGGTCGTCCGTCCACGACCAGGCGCCGTGGTGCCAGGCCCAGCCGAGGGCGACGACGTGGTCGATCTGTACGAGGCGGGAAGTGTCGGTCCCGGAGACGAAGGCGACCGAGGTGCCGTCGTAGGGGTCGATCAGGGTGCCGGTGAGGACCTTGCAGTCGCTGGTGCCGGGCTTGAACACAGGGGCGAGCAGGTCGCGGCCGAGGACGTCGTTGCGGGTGTCGCAGCCGTTGCGGTCGACGTCCGACCACGCCTGTCCGAAGAGGTCGCGGTCGTAGGGGACGGCGGCGGGGCCTTCGACCGAGGGGAGAGCGGCCAGCGTCGCGAGGGACGGAGTGGACGGCTCCGCTTCCGGAGCGGACGGCTCGACGTCCGCCGAGGGGCTGCTCGGCGCGGGAGCAGCGGGACTGCTCGACGCCGCAGAAGCATCGGCCGAGGAGGACACCGCCTCCGGTCCGCCTCCTCCCGCCGTGTCCGACAGCGCGACGGCTGCGGCGGCGAGCGCCGCGGCCCCCAGCAGAGCGAGGACCGCACCGGCCCGTCGACGAGGGCGCCGGCGCACGGGGGCGGCCGACCAGTGGCGCATGATCGCCCCCTCCTGCGACGAGACCCGCGATGCGGTCGACGCGACGCGCCTCCTCAGTATGCGGAGTGACCCGCTCCGGGCTCGACGGTCGGGCGGAGCGTCGGGAACGGGGCGGCCGCGCGGAGCGACGGCGTCGACGGTCGGGATCAAGCCTCCCGGAGGCCACCTCGTCGCGCCCGCGCCGTCGACCCGCGCCTGCTTGACTGCTCCCATGGAGATCTTCATCGGAGTGGTCGGCCTGCTCGGCGGGCTGGTCATCGCCGGGCTCGCGGTTGTCGCGGTGGTCATCGGACGGCGGCGGGCGGTGCCGGCGTCGCTGGTCGACGTCGAGGTGCGGCTGACGCACGCCGGGGACGACTGGTGGCGGGTGGGCGCGCGGGTGCGCAACTCCGGCCGCTCGCTCGTGCCGGTGACGAGCTACAGCGACGGGCGGCCGATCTCGGTCGATCTCGGCGGGGCCGTGTCGGCGGAGTGGTACGGGTCGGCTCCCCGGTCGGACGCGTGGCGGATCGATCCGGCGGTCGGGCTCCTCCTCGGACCCGTCGCGCTGGAGCGCGGGGCCGACCTGGGGGCGACGATCGTCGTGCGCGGGCGGCCGCAGGTGCGGATCGACGCGCCGCTGCGCTACGTGCCGGTGCGCGAGAACGTGATCGAGTCGCAGACGCCGGACGCCGCTCCGATCTGGGGCGTGTCCGAGGCCGCGGCCGCTCCGGCAGCAGCGCCGGCGTCGGCTCCCCCTGCGCCGATCCGTCCGCGTCAGCAGCGTCCGATGGACGCCGACCCGTCACGTCCCGAGCGTGAGAGCGTTCTCCGCGGCGGCTTCGGAGTGTGGGCGGCCATGATCGCGGGGGGCGCCGGAGCCGTCGGCGTCGCGATCGGGATCGCCCTCGAGCTGGCCGGTGTCGAGGCGTCGGGGCTGGGCGGCGCGGGCATCATCCTGATCGCGGCCGGCTTCCTCGGCCTCGTCGGCACCCTCGTGATCCGGCTGCTGCGCCGCTGGCTCGAGCCGCCGGCCCTCTGGCGGACGCCCGCGCAGCGCCTCCGCCGCCCCGGGACGATCACCGTCCTCATCCTGAGCTACGCAGGGCTGGCGCTGTTCTGCACCGAGTTCGCGGCGCAGTCGGTGACCGGCGACACGACCTGGGTGGCCGGGATCGCCGTGCTGATGCTGATCGCCGCGCTGATCGGCATGGGACTCGTCGGGTTCCTCCGCCTGGTGGTCCTGCTCGGCGTACGCCGGGCCTCCCGGGAGACCCCGTGACCCGTGAGGTCGTCGTCGTCGGAGCCGGCCTGGTCGGAGCGGCGACAGCCCGCGCCCTCACCGAGCGCGGCGATCGCGTGGTGCTCGTCGAGCAGTTCGAGCGGGGCCACGACCGCGGCTCGTCCCACGGCGAGACGCGCATCTTCCGCCGCGGCTACCTCGAGGACGACTACCGCGCCCTCACCGGACGGGCCGGGCGCGCCTGGGCACGGCTCGAGGCCGAGACCGGCCGCCGTTTGCTGCACCCGGTCGGCGCGATCGACCACGGCGACCCCGCCGTCCTGGCCGCCGTCGAGGCTGTCCTCCTGCGCGACGGGATCCCCGTGGTGCGGATCGAGGCGGACGAGGCGCAGCGGCGCTGGCCGGGACTCCGCTTCGAGACCGACGTCCTGCTGCACGCCGAGGGCGGACGCCTCGACGCGGCGGCCGCGATCGACGCGATGCTCGACTCCGCCCTCGGACGCGGCGCCGTCCTCCGAACGCGGACGCGGGTGCTGGGCATCGAGGAGCGCGCCGACGACGTGCGCGTGCTGACCACCGACGGCGCTCTCGACGCGGACGCGGTCGTCGTGGCCGGCGGATCCTGGACGCCGCCGCTCGTGAACGGCCTCGTCCGCGCGGCCGGCCGACGCCTCCCTCCGCTGCGCGTGACACAGGAGCAGCCCGCGCACTTCGCGACCGACCTGCCCCTCAACTCCTGGCCGAGCTTCGCCCACCATCGCGCCGGCCTGCCCGTCGTCTACGGGCTCGCGACGCCCGGAGTCGGGGTGAAGGTGGGCGAGCACAGCACCGGAGTCGTCGTCGATCCGGACGAGCGCACCTTCGAGCCCGAGCCCGGAGCGCTCGCCCGCCTCGTCGGCTACGTCGCGGAGTGGATCCCGGGCGTGGACGCGGCGAGCGCCGCTCCGATCAGCTGCCTCTACGACAGCACGCCCGACGAGGACTTCGTGCTCGACCGCGTGGGCCGCGTGACTCTGGCGACCGGGTTCTCGGGGCACGGCTTCAAGTTCGGCCCGGTCCTGGGCGAGCTGCTCGCGGACCTCGTCGCCGGCGGAGCGGCGCGGAAGCGGTTCCAGCTGCTGCCGGCGTGAAGGGCGGGTGCATCCGGAGGAGCGGCTTCCGACCGGGGAGCAGCGGGTGCTCCCGATCCTGCAGCGGATGCTCAGCGGCCTGCGGGGCCCGTCCCGCGCTGCTCGCGGCCGTCCGGGTCGAGGAGGACGGCGTCGTCCCAGCCGCTCGCCGCCTCCGTCGTGCGGGCCTTCGCCGGCGGGCGCCGCGCGACCGCGACGACGATCAGCGCCTCCAGCATCACCAGGGCGGCGGTCTGGAGCGGCGGCGCGACCATCGCGAGCGCCTGCCGCACGTAGAGCTCCGGCGGGACCGTGATCGAGTCGCCCTGGTACTGGTTCGGCAGCAGGAGGACCACGACCGGGAGCGCGAGCACTGCGGCCCAGAGGACGACGGTGACCGCGATGGCGGCGGCCCAGAGCAGGCGGACCCGCGTCATCGGCCGGGAGCCCTCAGCAGCGGGACCACGACCGCCAGGCCGAGCGCGATCAGGCCGACGGTGAGGAACGGTCCGATCGCGTTGTCGCTGAGCACGCGGAGGTACTGCTCGGGCCCGAAGGCGCTCTGCGACGGCGAGTAGTCGTACCAGCTGTGGGAGCTGTTCCAGAGGGCGAGGAGTCCGACGAGGACGCTCACGCCGCCGACGACCGCCAGGGCTCCGGCGATGCGGCGAGTGGAGACAGCGGGGCGGGGGTCGGTGTCGGTCGCGTCGTGACGGTCACCGGAGTCGGGTGCCGCGTCGCCGGGAGCGGGGTCGGGTTCGGCGGGAAGCGGGACGGTCGGCTCGGTCGGGAGTGGGACTGTCGGCTCCGCGGGTCGGGGCGCGGTCGGCTCCGCGGGTGTCGGGACGGCCCGCACCGCCGCTCTCGCGCGCTCCGGAGCGGTCCGTCGGCCGGAGACTCGGGAGCCCGTCGGGCCGTCGACCGATCGCACGTCCTCCTGCTCGGGAGCGGACCCGCCACCTCGCCGGCCAGCTGATCGCCCGATGCACGAGGTCCCGCCCGACAGGAACGGGGAGCGGAGGCGCTCCTCTCCGCTGCCGCGCCGCTCGGCCTCGCGTCCGTCGTAGCCGCGCTGGAAGCCCGCGTGGTAGCGCGGGTCGGTGCCGCCCTCGTCCGTCCCGCCGCTCTCGCGTGGGGAGCCGTCCGCTCCGGTGCTCCGCGCCATGCCGTCCCCCGCTTCGTGCAGTCGGGCCATCATGTCGCACCTCGCTCGCTGCGGGGAGGTGCCGGGCGGAGCTCGGGGTGCGGTCGACGGAGGCGGGGGTTCAGCGCCCGGCCGCGGTGGTGCGCGACGGGAGGCTGACGATCCCCGCTCCGACCAGCAGCAGGCCGATCGTCACCGCCGTCAGCGCCGGCCAGCCACCGGCTCCGACGGCCAGGCCGAGGAGCCACCCGCCGGCGGCCGAGCCCGCGTAGAAGGCGATCGTGTAGACCGCGCCGGCGTGCCCGCGGAGTGCCGGAGCCGCGCGCGCTCCCGTCCAGGCGGCGCCGGTCGCGTGCAGGGCGAAGAAGCCGGCCGTGAAGACGAGGAGTCCCGCGATCACCACGGCGACGTTCTCGGCGAGCATCACCAGCAGTCCGACGATCATCAGGGCGACGCCGATCCGCATGACGAGGCGGGGGCCGATCCGCGGCCCCCATCTCCCCGCGAGCCGGGAGGAGACGGTTCCCGCGAGGTAGGCGGCGAAGAGGAGGGAGACGAGCGCGGGCGCGAGTGCGAACGGCGGCGCCTCGAGCCGGAACGCCAGGTAGTTGTAGACCGCGACGAACACGCCGACCGCGAGGAACGTCTGCAGCGCGATCGCGACGAGCATCGGATCGCGGAGCACCTGCGCCGTCTTCCCTCGCCAGCCGCCGGGGGCCGCCTCGCGCGCGCCGCCGCCCCGGGGCGCGAGCACGGCGAAGACGATCGCCGCCGCCGCGCAGACGGCCGTCACGACGAGCAGTGCGCCGCGCCATCCGAGCGCCGCCGCGAGCGGTCCGGCGAGCAGTCGTCCGGCGGCACCGCCGATCGTGGTCCCGGAGACGTACGCCGTCGCGGCGGCCGTCGCTCCGGCGCCTCCGACCCGGTCGTGGATCGCCGCGACGGCGAGGGCCGGGACGGCACCCAGTGCCGCTCCCCCGAGGAAGCGCAGGACGAGGAGGAGCTCGAAGGTCGGGGCGACGCAGGCGAGCAGCGCCAGGACCACGGACGTGAGGACCGCGATCCGCATGGATTCGAGCCGTCCGATGCGCTCGGCCACCGAGGCCCACGGCAGCACCGAGAGCGCCAGTCCGAGGGTCGCGGCCGAGACGGTGAGCGCGGCGTCGGACGGGGCGAGGGCCCACTCCCGCGCGAGCTGCGGGAGGACGCTCTGCACGGCGTAGAGCTCGGCGAAGGTCGCTACTCCGGCGGCGAGGAGGGCGATGGTCAGCCGCCGCTGCGAGAAGGGTGCCGCTGCGCGCATCGGTCGGAGGCGTGCGGCGGTGCTCATGATTCCGACGGTAGACCGCCTGCGGGTGCATGACTAATGTCCTTCCTCGTACTGTTCATGCGTTCTGGTCATGTCCGGATCTAGGGTGGTGGCGTGTCCGACGACTGGCCCGCGACCCTCCGCCTCCTGCCCCTGCTCGTCGCGGTCGCCCAGACCGGGAGCGTCACGGCGGCGGCCGCCGAGCTCGGGATCCCGCAGCCGACCGCGAGCCGGTCGCTCGCCCGGCTGTCCGCCCTGGTCGGCACTCCCCTGGTCCGCCGGGAGGGCCGCGGGGTGGTGCTGACGGAGGCGGGGACCCGTCTCGCCGAGGCCGCTCAGGACGGCATGTCGGTGATCCGCGCCGGCCTCGCGGAGGTGCGGCAGGCGGGCGACGTGGAGCACGGCCGGATCGACCTCGCCTTCCAGACGCTCCTCGGGGAGAGCTTCGTGCCGGATGTGATCCGCCGGTTCCGCCGCCGCTGGCCGCAGGTCGGCTTCGGGCTCCGTCACGGCTCCCGAGCCCTCTGCCTGAGGGCCGTGGCGGAGGGCGAGTCCGAGCTGGCGATCGTCGCGGATCCGCCCGATCTGCCCGGAACCACCACGACGACCCTCTACTCGGAGCCTCTCCTCGCGGTCGTGGACCCTCGTCATCCGCTGGCCTCGCGGCGCTCGGTCACGGTCGAGGACCTCCGCGGCCTCGACCTGATCATGCTGGCGCCCGGCTACGGCCTCCACGAGTCGGCCCGGCGCCTGCTCGCCGTGGACGGCCGCGACCCGGTGCCGGCGTTCGAGGTCGGCGACTACCGCGCCGCCCGAGGACTCGCGGCAGCCGGCCTCGGACTCACGATCCTGCCGCCGAGCCCGTCCTCGGTCGACGACGACGTCCGCGAGATCCCGATCGACGATCCGGGCGCGAGCCGTGAGATCGGTGTGCTCGCCCGCGACACCGGGAACCCGGTCGTCCCCGAGTTCCTGCGGGCCCTGCACGCCGCGGCGGCCGCCCGGCGCCGGTGACCGCTGCTCGGCTCTGCTGTCAAGCACAGGAAGCGGTGGCCCTTCGTGCAGCAAGCTTCGAGAGGATCCCCGCACCGCCAGCGACACCCCCCTCCCCCCCCCCGCTCCTGCACCACGTCACCGAGGACGGCCCCGGTCATGATCCTTCTCCGCACCCACGCCAACCGCTGGACCGCGCGCGCCCGCCGCAGCGGCGTCGTCCTCGGCATCATCACCCTGGTCTCCGACCTCCCCCGCCCGGCCTACCGGACGGTCCGACTCGACCCGACGAGCGGCGAGCGCGTCCTGCTCCGCGACACCGCCGAGCTCGAGGAGGCCTTCGCCGTGCTCCTCGCCGGGCTCGAGCGCTCGCGCATCGCGGCCTCGGCGCCCCCGGCCGAGTCGGCTCCCCCGTGCGCCCCGGTCGACGCGCCCGTCGCAGTCGAGGACGACCTCGAGGAAGCCGCCTGACCGGACGGCGTCCTTGCGGGGAGACCCTCACCGCGCATCAGGTGCCGAGCTCTCCGCTCGCCTCCTTCACACTCGACGTGTCGGATCGACGTGCCGTGACAGCTCGACCGGCGGATCCGTCCTCGGCAGGTCCCGCGGACCGATGACCCGTCGGAGCCGGGCCGACCTGCGCGACCGCAGGAGAGCCCGGCGCCAGCGCGGATCGGTGCGGGCTCGGAGGTGGGGGTCGAGCGGGCGGAAGCCTCCCGCGGTCCGCTCCTCGATCAGCACGATCGTCGCGGTCGCGAGGTGCAGTCTCCGGACCGGCTCCCTCTCGGGATGCGGATGTCCGGAGCGCGTGCGGAGCTGCTGCTCCAGCTGCTCCGGGTCGGCGGACCACCAGGTGTTGACACCGACGCGTCCATCGGGGAGAGGGAAGCGCTCGGTGATGCGGTACGGGAGGCCGTGCTCGGTCATGCAGTAGTGCCTTTCGAGGAGAGGGTCCGGGAGCCCGGGCCGCGCTGCAGCGGCCCGGGCTCCGGTTCACGAGGTGCGGGTCGAGCGACGGCGCAGCGCCGTCAGAGCGCCGCCGGCCAGGAGCAGAGCGCCGGCTCCGGCCGCGAGGGGCCCGGCCGCCGCTCCCGTCGAGGCGAGCACCGTCGGCACGAGTCCGACCGGAGGCACCGCCACCTGGGCGCAGCTGGCTCCGCCGTCGTCCGCGCACGGGTGCAGGACGGTCGTCGGATCGAAGCCCTCCGGGACCTCGGTCAGGCGTGCCCGGTTGGGGATGGTCCACGCGTCCACGCCGTCGGCGACCCGTCCGGTCACGGTGAACGTCGTCGACGCTCCCGGGGCCAGAGACAGGTTCTCGACAGTCAGGTCGGACGACGCCGGGCCGCCGTCCCGGGAGATCGTGACGTCGCTCAGGTGCGCGAGCTCGGGGATGTCGGTGAGGGTCACCCCGTCCGCCGGCCGAGCCCCCTCGTTGGCGACCACGATCCGGAACCCGGCACGCCCGCCGTGGTCGACCTGATTCCCGATCGCCGTCTTCTCGATGGAGAGCCTTCCCTCGACGGACGGCACCGGGATCTCGGCGCAGGACGACGTCGCATCGTCAGCGCAGGCGTTCTCGACCGTCGGCGGGTCGAAGCCCTCGGGCTGGTGGGTGATCGAGACGCGGTTGGGCAGGGTCGCGGCGTCGTACCCGTCGGCGACCCGGCCGCTGACGTGCAGCGACACCTGGCCGCCGGCGGGGATGTCGAGACCCGTGACGGGCTCCGTGGCCGGCTGCGTTCCTCCGGCGCCGTTCTCGATGGTCGCCTCGAGCAGGTGGTCGAGCGTCGGGACGTCGGTCACGGTCACGTCCGTCGCGTCGACCGTTCCGGTGTTCGCCACGACGATGTCGAAGCCCGCCGTGCCGCCGTGCTCGGCGCTCGCCTGGGACGCGGTCTTCCGGATCAGGAGCGACCCCTCGCCGATGTCGTGCGGGACGGTGGCGCAGGGGTTCGCGTCGGTCCCCGTGCCGGACGAGGCGGGAGCGAAGGGCGCATCGGCGAGGCAGGCCGTGTTCGTCAGCGCGCGGTCCCCCTCGCCGGTCACGATCACGTCGAAGGTCAGCTCGGCCGTCGCCCCGACCGGCAGGCTGCCGGCCGCCCAGGAGATGCGGCCCGTCTCCGCATCGATCGTGGCCGTGCCCTGCGAGGCGCGGAGGGAGCCGGAGTCGAGCTCGGCGTCGTCGAGCACGCCCTTGTCGAGGTAGTCGATGACGGCGGCGTCGGAGTAGTCCCCGGTCCCGTCCGAGGTCAGCGTCACCCAGTAGGGCACGCGGGCGCCGCGGAGCAGCGGAGTGGCGGAGTCGACCGACGAGGTCTTCGCGATGGTCACGTGCGGCGCGAGGGGATCGAGGCGTGCGACCGCGACCGCACCGTCCGAGCCGTAGGCCCAGTCGTCGATCGCCCGCAGGTCGCCGTAGGAGCCGTGCACCGAGTCGTTGGCGTTGGGGATGCGGCCTCGCCCGGAGTCGTCGCCCTCCCAGCGGTGCACCCCGCCGGACGAGTCGGTGCCGCCGTCGCCGGACGTCACCGCGGAGGTGCCGGAGTACCGCTCCGAGTTCGATCCGGCGAGGAGCGAGTCGTCCCAGTGGACCATCGACGGGTCATCGCCGCCGCCGGTCGACCTCACGACGGACACGCCGCCGGCGGACGTCTCGGCGTCGACCCGCGTGAAGTGGAACTCGTTCGTGCGGCCGATGGAGGCGCGGAAGGTGACGTCGGGGTCGGTCACGTCGACCGTCCCGCCCTTCGCGTCCCGTCCGTCCCAGTCGACCGAGAAGGGACCGGTCGTCCCCGCGATCCGGGTGAGGTGCACGTCGCGCTCGCCGTCGTAGGAGCCGTCCCCGTCCGCATCGACGTCCACGACGACGGTGCCCGGCTGCGTCCCCAGGACGCCGGTCAGCGTGCCCGCGTCGGAGCCGGCGGTCGACCGGCGGAAGGCGAGGCCCTCGATCGTCGGCGCGCGGTAGGCCGGAGCGATCGACTCCGGCAGGTCGGACGACGGCGGGTCCAGGAAGAGCTTGTAGGTCTGCAGGCCGTCGATCCCGGAGCGTCCGGACGCCTGCACGTACTGAGCCCCGATCCCGCCCGCCTCGCTCGACTGCGGCATGGGGACCGAGAGGTAGGACGGATCGGACGACCCGACCTTCACATTGCCCTTGTTCGTGGCCTGGACCGTCGAGGCGACTCCGTCGTAGCCGCGCAGCCCCAGCTCGTAGCGGGCGCCCGTCTCCGTGACGGCGTGGAGGGTGAAGGAGGAGCGCCGCTCCTCGGGCGAGGAGTAGGACTCCTTCGCCCCGGACTGGATCGCATAGGACTCGGACCACACCCGGCCCGCGACCGCCGCGCCCCGCGCGTCCTGGACTCCGATGCTCCAGACGAGGTTCACCGGCGCCGTCACGTCGTCGTCGGACACCCGGATCTGGAAGACGCCGGTCTCGTCCGCCACGAACGAGCCGCCGGCGGACACCGAGGGCGCCGCTCCGGGCGCGAAGTCCTGCTCGTCGAGGACGGCTCCGCCCGGAGCCGTCACCCGGGCGGTACCGCCGCCGGTCTCGCCCTCGCCGGTCCCCGAGCCCGCCTGGAGCGGGTGGAGGTCCACCCGGAGCGTCTCGCCCTTCTGGACCCAGGCCGAGACGGTCGTCACGCCGGCGTTCGTCGCGCCTCCCTGCAGGAGGGTGTTCTCGATCGTCGTGTGAGGACCGTCGGCGGCGAGGGCGGGCGGCGGCGCGAGGCCTCCGCCCAGCAGCCCGCTCACGAGCACGCAGCCCGCCGTCGTGCCGACCAGCGCTCGCGCCGTCCGCGCTCGGGGTCGTCCGCGCTCGTCCCGCCCCGACTGTTCCGTTCGACTCATCCGATGTCCTCTCCTCTGCCGACCGAGCGCACTGCGTCGGCGGCGACCGTTCAGCCCCACGGAAGGAGAGTATTGCTCGGTTCGACGTCACCGCGGCCGGTACGGCTGCATCCGTGGAGAACGGCGCGAGATGGGCGTTGTGGAGGAGGAAACGGCGCGCGAGAAGAGCCGAGCGACGTGCTCGCGTCGGGTGATCGCAGAGCCTGCGAGGAGTGATCGCGAGCGCGGGCGCGGACTGATCGCGGATGCGGGCGGAAGACGGTCGGCGCCGTCGACGGCGCGAAGAGGCGTCCTGCGAGGCGGAGAACCGGCCGTTCCGCCGCCCTGCGCTCTCCGGGAGACCGACGCCGACAGCCACCGGAACGAGCGACAGTTAAAACGAGAACGGCCCGCCGAAGCGGGCCGTTCTGCTCTGTCTCAACCAGAGTGCGCCCGGAGGGATTCGAACCCCCAACCTTCTGATCCGTAGTCAGATGCTCTATCCGTTGAGCTACGGGCGCAGTCCATCGCGTGGGCCAGAGGCGCACGCAACGAGGTACGACTATACATGCCGGGAGCCCCCTCCGCGAATCGGCGGCGGCGGCGCAGACGGCTCCCTCTCGGGACGCCGCCGCAGCCACCAGAACCCAGGCTCCGTCGCGGTGTCCCGGAGCGCCTCGCAGAGCCTCCGACGGGCGGACGCCGCTGGTCCCCCTCACGGCGTACCGTGGTCTCATGGAGGCCGCCGCGATCGAGCTCGTGGGCTTCGTCGTCTCTCCGCTGCACCGCTACGAGGGCCGCCCCGCCGATGGCCCGGTGCCGTCCGAGGGGAACGAGCAGCCCGAGCGGATCGAGATCCGCGCAGGCCTCGGCATCGTCGGCGACCGCTTCTTCGCCCAGCGCGCGCACCGCCCCGCGGCGATCACGCTCTTCGCGGTCGAGACCCTCGAGCACATCGCCGCCGAGCTCGGCGCAGGGCCCTTCGACCCCGCCGACGCCCGCCGCAACATCATCGTCCGCGGCGCCGACGTCGATGCCCTCGCCGGCCGCACGTTCGCGATCGAGCAGGGCGGGGAGCGGATCGAGTTCCAAGGCGGACGACCGGCGAACCCCTGCGCCTGGATGGACGTCGTGCTCGCCCCCGGGGCGTTCCGGGCGATGCGGAGGCGCGGCGGCGTCCGGACCGCCCCCCTGACCAACGGCGTCCTCCACACCGGGCCGGCCCGCCTGATCCTCCACAGGTCGGACGACATGCTGATCTGAGCCCGGCGGCGAGCGCCTAGGCTCGCAGCGACCGACTCCCCCGATCGAAGGAGGCCCCGTGCTCCGCCCGAGCGACCTCCTCCCCACCCTCGCCACGACCCTCCGGCGCGGAGTCCGCGACGTCTTCGCGACCACGCGCTCCCGGGGGCGGGATCCGCACCGCCGCACCCGCAGCACCGACGTCTCGGTCCAGCGCGTGCACCACCGCGACGTCTGGGCGCGGGTGAGCACGGTGGGGCGCGACGGCGAGCGCACGTTCGTCCTCGTGCCGGGGATCGGAGTCGCGGCCACCTACTTCGAGCGCCTCGCGCCCGCGCTCAACGAGTTCGGTCCGGTGCACGCCCTCGATCTGCCGGGCTTCGGCGGCGTGCCGCACCCGATCGACGCGCGGCGCATGGACATCGGCGACTACGCCGAGCTGGTCGGCGCCGTCATCGACGAGCTCGGCCTCGACGATCCCGTCGTCCTCGGCCACTCGATGGGGACGCAGGTGGTGGCCGAGCTCGCCGCGCGCCGTCCGGAGCTGACCACCATCGTCCTGCTCGGACCCGTGATGAACCGGCACGAGCGCCGCCTCCCGACCGCCGCGCTCCGCTTCGCCCAGTCGAGCGTCCGCGAGCCCCTCAAGGTCGCGATCCTCGCCGCGGGCGCCTACCTCCTCTGCGGACCGCGCTGGTTCTCCCGTGTGCTGCCCGAGATGATGCACTACCGGATCGAGGAGACCGTCCCCCGGATCCGCGCGTCCGCCCTCGTCATCCGCGGCGAGTTCGACCGGCTCGTTCCGCGCGAGTGGGCGGAGGAGATCGCCCGGTCGATGCCGCATGCGCGGGCCTGGGAGATCCCCGACGCCTCCCACTCCGTGATGCACGCGCACGCCGAGGAGGTCGCCCGCCTCTGCGTCGAGCACGCCCGTGCACCGCGGCCCGACCGGGACGAGGCCGCCCTCCGCCGCTACCCCGACTCGGAGGTCGATCACGCCGAGGAGGACGCGCCCACCGAGGACCCGATCGGCGCTCTCCGGGGACGCATCACCGAGCTGGCCGGGATCCTCGTGGACGACGACTCCCTCATCGCCGAGGGCAAGACCCTCCACGCCGAGGCGAGCGATCCCGAGGCACTGCACCAGGTCGCTCCGGACCCGGGCGACGGCGAACTCGTCGAGGGCGGCGGACCGAGGAAGGACGGCGAGCAGGACGGCTGACCACCGCAGGCCACCACGAGCCGCATGTCGCGCGGCGCGAGACGCCGAGCGCTCGCGAGAGCAGCCCTCCCGCCGACGCCACTCGGCGCCCGCCCGTCAGGACTCGGCGCCGACGATCTCCTCGCGGATGCGCCGCAGGTCCTCGGCGAGCGCCCCCAGCAGGATCCAGTGCTGCGGGTGCGGAGTCGCGATCACGAGCGGCGCGGTGAGAGCGGGCAGCTCGTCCGTGATCGCCTCCGGCTCGGGAACGTCGACCGAGGACTGCACGAGGAGCCGCAGATCGTGGGCGGCCCGGTGCAGCTGGACGGCGATGTCGGCGATCGTCGGCTCCCCGACGAGCTCGTCGTCGTAGAGGTCGTGCACGGTCCGCGTCATGCCCCGGACCCGGGTCACGATGCGCCCCAGCCGCGGGACGACGGAGTCGAGGGCCAGCAGCCGGTCGCGGTGGGCGGAGCGGCGCGGGTTGAGGCGGAGGGACTCCTCGCCGGTCGCGATCGCCTCCTCCGCCTTGCTCTGCATGGTCTGCAGCAGCCGGGCGTTGATGAGCAGCTCGTCGAGCCGACGTCGCGGGACGGGGGCCTGGAGGGCGTCGCCGAGGTCGTCGAGGGCAGCGGCGAGCTGAGCGGTGAGGTCTCCGATCGCCCGCTCGGCCGGTGCCAGCACGACCGGAGGGACGATGAGCACGTTGATGACGACTCCCACCGCCGCGCCCAGCAGGGTCTCGAGGATGCGGTCGAGCGCGTAGTTCGGCGTGACCGCGCCCACCGAGAGCACGAGCATCGCGCTGATCGGGATCTGCACCGCGGAGGCGGGGGTCAGGCGCACGGCCCACCCGACGGCGATCGCGGCCACGATCGCGAGGAGCACGATGATGCTCTCGCCGCCGAGCACCGTGCCGATCACGGATCCGACGATCACGCCGATGATGACGCCGACCGAGCGCTCGAGGGCCTTGGAGAACGACTGGTTGATGCTCGGCGCGACGACGAGGAGCGCGGCGATCGCACCGAAGACGGGCAGCGTCCCCGGGAAGACGACGCCGGCGAGGAGCCAGGTGACGACCGTGGCGGCCGCCGTCTTGACCAGCTGCAGCACCGGCGGCCGCGTCGGCACGGTGAAGCTCGAGGTCAGGCGCATGGGACCACGGTAGCGAGCGCCCGCCGCCTCGCGGTCCCCGCGCGCATCACCGGCTCGCGGCCGCCTCGACGCTCGCGAGCACCGCGCGGAGCGAGCGCGACGCCTCCGCCCGCAGATCGGCGGGCACCCCCGAGAGCAGCGCCCGCTCGGCGTCGAGCACCTCGGGGAAGGCCCGGTCGACCAGCTCCTCCCCCTCGCGAGTCAGCGTGATGAGCGAGCCGCGCCCGTCCGCCGGGTTCGCGGCGCGCCGCACCAGGCCCCGACGCTCCAGCGAGTGCACGCGCTTGGTGATCGCGGGAGCGGAGGCGAGGGCGATCGTCCGGAGGGTCGTCGGCGACTGCGGAGCGCCGGCGCGACGCAGCGTGGAGAGCACGTCGAACTCGCCGCGGGTCAGCCCGTGGGCGGCGAGCAGCTCCTCCGTCGCCCGGACGATCAGCGCGGAGGCGCGGATCACCCGCCCGACGACGTCGACGGCGGAGGTGTCGAGCTCGGGCCGCAGCACCGCCCAGCCCGCCCTGATCTCGTCGACCGCGTCGCCCGGCTGGCTTTCAGAGTCATTCACACGTAAAGTATATCTGCTTCACCCGTGAAACACTTCTCCGGCCGCCGCCGCTCGGACCCCGATCAGAGGACCCGATGGCCGCCACCCCCGTTCTGCCCCACCCCCGCGAGCTCCTCGCCTTCGGCCCGCACGCCGGCGCCCATCGCGTCGCCCTGCGCGCCGGCGTCTCGATCGCCGTCCCGCTGCTCGTCCTCTGGGCGCTCGGCCGCACCGATCTCGCCCTCTACGCGACCTTCGGCGCCTTCACGGCCCTCTACGGTCGCCAGCACACGCACCGGCCGCGCCTGCTGATGCAGCTGTCGGCAGCCGCGTTCCTCGTCACCACCGTGACCCTCGGCACCGTCGTCTCCCTCTCTCCTCACCGCGACTGGCAGATCATCCCCGTCGTGGTCGCCGTGACCGTCGCGGCCGCCTATCTCAGCGACGCCCTGCACTGGCATCCGCCCGGCCCGCTGTTCCCGGTGTTCGCCGTCACGGCGTGCGCGTCCGTCCCGTCCGAGCCCTCGCGGATCCCGCTCGCCGTCGCTCTCGCCGCGGGCTCCGCCGCCTTCTCGCTCGTCGTCGGCCTGAGCGGTCTCGCGCTCCCCCGCGCACGCCGCCTCGCCCCGACGCCGTGGCGCACCTCGTTCCGCGCGGCGGCGGCCCGTCCGGCGACGCGCGCCGCCCTGCTCCGCTTCGGGGCCGTCGTCCTGGTGGCAGGCACCATCCCGACCGCGACGGGCCTGGGCCACCCCTACTGGGCGATGGTCTCCGCCGTCGCAGCCGTCTCGGGAGCGGACGCGGGCGCCCGCCTCGTGCGCGCGGGCCACCGGATGCTCGGCACGATCGTCGGAGTGCTGATCGCGGCCGCGCTCCTGGCCCTGCCGCTCTCCCCGCTCGCCGTGATCGTGGTGGTGGTGCTCCTCCAGATGACCGCCGAGCTCGTCGTCGGCCGCAACTACGGCCTGACCCTCGCCTTCGTCACTCCGCTCGCGATCCTCATGGTCGAGCTCGCGCATCCCGTCGACGAGCTCGTGCTGCTGCGCGACCGGGCGCTCGAGACCGCGCTGGGCGTGCTCGTCGGAGTCGTGGCGACGCTCCTGACCCACGCCGCGTCGCAGCGCTCGCGCTCCCGCTCCTAGGCTCAGGAGGATGGACCGCACGATCCCCGCTGTGCTCGCCGAGATCACGGCGGCCGTCGCCGAGGTGCGCGACGTCGCACGGTCGCAGCAGGACGGCGCGCGGGCCCGCGTCGCGGACCGGCTCGACGAGCTGTTCGCCGGAGCGACGACCCGCAGAGAGGTGCGGGCGGCGGCCGCCGACGCGCTCGGGCTCTGGGGCGGGGCGGGCTCCTTCTCGGACGTCGGCTCGGCCGAGGCCGACCACGCGGTCACGCGCCTGTACCGGGCCCTGCGCGCCGGCCGCTCCTGGCTGCTCCGCGCCGGCTGACCCGCACGTCGCGACCGCCGCACGACGCCGAGAACGACGAAGGCCCCCTGCTTCCGTGGAAGCGGGGGGCCTTCTCGTTGGCGGTACCGGTGGGATTTGAACCCCATTGGCCTCCCCCACGACGCCCTGCGCCGCAAACTCGCCGCCAGAACATAGGTTTCTTACCACCTCATCGATGACGCGGACCCCCTGTCGGTCCGTCGAGTTGTTGCCAGAGCGTTGCCAACACCTGGCAGCGCACCCAGTCAAAATGCCCTCCGAAAATCGCACCCCCCGCTCGAGGCTTCGCCCGCTGCAAGACCCGCCCTCAGCCACACAGATTTGGCAACCGACGCGATGGTCCCGCCCTCGCTGCGGCGATCTGCGCAGAAATTTCCAATCCCGAGAACGCGGGCATTCCCAACACCAGCGACCGGCAGGAGCCCACTTAGAAGACAAGTAAGTACCGGTCGAGCACGGCCTCACCGACGGCCGGTCCCGGTCCTGGCTCAACAGACAGCCTTCGACGCGACAGTCCGCCGACCAGCCCAAGCGAGGCCGCAGGCGCCCTGCCACCCAGCACCACTGAGTGCTGCTGCCCGAACCCCCAGCGCCAGAACGCGAACCCGTACAGCCGGTGCAGCAATGACCCTGACGGAAGCCAACCCCAGAACGACGTCGACCGTTGGCTACGATGGCCAGCATGCCGGAAGACACGCGCGAGGGAAGCGACTCGCGATGCTGTCAGCCCGATGGCGCGCCCTACCGATGGCTGGATGCCCAGAACCCGAACGATCCGGCGATCGCGCAGCTGGAAGCCTGGCTGGCGACGCTTGGAGCGTTCGCTCGCGACCACGAGCTGGGCGAAATCGACGACCTGTTCGAGGCGGCGGCTCTTGGCAAACTGTGGGACTCAGGCGACGAGACGACGCCCCTGAAACCAATCAGAACCGACCCGGATGTGTACGAGCTGCGCCGGAAGGCCCTCTCGAAGCACCTGAGGTTCTACCACGGCGAGCCACCCAGGTACGCGCAGATCCTCGTCAAGCTGCACCGACACATCAAGGTGGACGACGAGAGCCAGCAAGTAGAGATCGACAAAGCAGTCGCCATCTACCGACCCCACGTACCGCCCTCCGAAGAGGCGGAGGCCGCCCCAGCTGCGTGAGGAACTGTGGCACAACCTCCAGGTTGTGTCGCTAGTATTCCGGCATGCCCCTTCACGCCACTATTGCGTCCGTCGTCGAGGACCTGCGCCTCGCGCGCAGCCGAGCTAAGGTCCTCGCTCGAGAGGACCGCGAGATGCGAGCAAACCTCATTGCTGTACGCGAAGCAAAAAAGCTCACTCAGGCGGAGGTTGGGGCTCGGATGGGCGTGAGCCCCCAGGCAATCAGCAAGCTGGAGCGTTACGACGCCGACCCGAAGTTGTCAACACTTCGGCGGTATGCCAACGCCGTGGGCGCGATCGTCGAGCACCGGGTCACCGCCGATCGCGGCCAGTCCGAGTGGATGGCCTCGAACTCAAACTGGCCCGAGAGCTTCAAGCTGCCTCCGCGGTCTGTCCAGGCCACGTCCATCAAGACGACCACCGTCGCCAACTCCGACTGGTCGAGCGAAAAGCGCGCCAACTTCGCGCTCGCGAGCTAGCCGTGTCAGAGGTTCTCAGCGAGGCGGACCTTGCGGCAGTCCACGAACTGATCAACAGCAGTCAGCTCGACCGGGTTGATTTTCATGAACTCTCAGCCCGAAGAGTCGCCGACACGAATACGGAAAACCGCACGGCTGACGACGACGGAAATTTAAATCTCGGAGTCCAGCAGCGAATCGACGAGACAAGTTTCGGGGTTCGCCTGAACGCGTCGGTTAGCTTTACCGCAGGTGAAGCAACGGTGAGCGTCGCCGCAGAGTACTCATTGAAAAGTGATTACAAACCATCGAAGCGCACGCTTCAGATTTTCTGTAACGAGGTCGCGATCATGACCGTATTCCCATACCTTCGGGAGGGAATGTCCTCCATCACCACCCGTGTCTTCGGAGAGGCGATCTATCTTCCAGTTGCCGAACGCGGCACCATCTCAGTAGACGTCGATCCGACGTAACCGTCTGACTTGGGTCAGCACAACTGCTGGCCTTCATTTTCAAGGGCCGGAGAGGCGACGCGTTGGCTAATCTATCTGCACTGACGGACCCTCAATCTGTCCTCGACTCCATAGGCGAGTTCAAGTTGTTGGGCAGGGATGCCTTCCTAAAGAAGTACGGCTTTCAAGAATCACGAGACTGGTTCGTACGAGTTGGCGGAAACCTGTACGACTCGAAGGCCGTAATTGCTGCCGCATACGCGCGGCAGCATCCGTCCGCGAGGGCGTTACAGCCAGCAGACTTCTCCGGAGGGACGGCGGGCGCAGTTCGGGCCATAATTCGTCTGGGGTATGAGGTCGTTACCCGCGCACAAATCGCGCCACCTCAGCCGGGTCAGCGATTCGCAAGTCGTACGGAGATTTACGAAGCTTTCGGCGGAGACAAAGTCGCTGGCATCGTCCGCTTCCCTGGCGATGATGTCGTGAATGTGTTCTCTGACGCAAAGGGACCCTACTCCGACGGGCTGCCCTCTCTAGTTGAGGACTTCGGCTACCGAGGCGAAGGCCTCAACGGTGATCATGAGCCTCTAGCTGGCGGCAACGCACTTCTACATGCCACGCACGCCGAGAGGAAAGCGGCACGATTCTGGTACCGGCCGCGCGGCGGCCCATTCACGTTTATGGCTTGGGTGATCGTATTAGGACACGCGTGGGTTCCTGGGGTAGGGCGAGACGGTATCGCGCGCGCAGAACTCGATTGGAGACTTCGCGCCGTACTGTCCCCGGACCCCAGTGCCTGGGATCTCGCGCAAGCGGCCCTCGAAAACGCCCTAAGCGACGCGGAGGATGCACCAAATAGAGCGAGCACTAAGCTTGGCAGCTACTCGACTATGGTTGATTTCGTCGAGTCGCGAGAGCGTCGGCATCCTCAGATTCGGATCAGCCGGAACGATCACCAGAGGAGTGCTGTAGCGCGAGCAGCTGTCCTGCTGCGGGCGGCTGGCCGTTGCGAGAATCCTAGGTGTACTGGAATGCCGTTTGAGCAGAACCGACGGGGCGAGCCAATCTTGGACGTTGACCACATCAGCGATCTTGCTCTCGGCGGAGCCGATCATCCGCTCAACATGATTGCGCTGTGCCCCAATTGCCACGCGGTGAAGACGCGCGGAGAACGTCTGAGTCAGCTACGAACACAGCTGGTGAAAGTTGCGCGGGCAGCTCATGGGCGGATGCTCTCGCCAGTCATTGAGGCTCAGCCGGAGTGACTGATCCGCGTCGGGCGGCTCCGGCCAGCACGCTGACCCGTTGAGGCAGGAAACCTAGGCCAGTCAGCTGCGTCGGGTCCGCCCGCGCTTGTCCTGGGTCGCAGCAGTCGGTCTGCACTGTGACGTACACCAACCGCTCGAGCAGCAGGCGATCAGTGTCTGTGTTCGACGAGAACTGTCCGGGGGTGCCGGCCCACCCTCCCCCTCCCCGCGCTGGCGCCCGCTCCGCGTTCTGCCGATCGCGGGGCGCGCGAGTCCAGGGGGTGTATCCAAAATCTGACTCGAAGCTTGTGGCCTATTGTCACCCTATGAACAGAGACCCGTTACTCATCCGCCCAAGCGTCCCGAAGGACCATCCCGAGCTACGCACCTCAGCGCACTGGTCGGACGGCTGGAGGGCCGAGCCAAATCAGGAAAAGGCGGCGGCGCTCTGGTGGTGCCTGCGAGCCTCTGAAGATCGAGTGCGCCGCGCCGCTCGAGAGTCTGACGCTTTCGAAGTGTGGACAGCAGCAGTAGAGGCAGTTTGGTGGCTAATTGCGCTTGACGACGGACTGCGGTCCATCTGCGGAGGTCGCTATCGTGCGGCGACTCAAGCATTTAGCGAAGGAAAAGTGCTCACGGGTTTGAAGTGGCTGCGAAATCGTCATGCGCACGAAGTGATGGTGACGGCTAATGCAGGCCCGGTTCGGGACTTCTTCGGGGCCGACCGGAGGCCGGACGAGGACTACGTCTTTTATTTATCCCCGACAGCCCGCTGGAAAAATGCTGATGATATTCACGCTCCTGACGACAAGCAGGCGTGGATGAAACCTTTTTATGCGCAGCACGTCGGGGGAAGAGATCTGGATAGTCCAATCCTGGAGTGCACCGCGTGGCTATCCGATGTTCTTGAGGCATCCGGTCTCAGCCGTCCAGCTGCTCCCGAAGACTCAACATTTCTCCGATAGACCATCAGCGGGTGCGAACGGTCGAACCCTCACATCACTTGGATTTCCTACACGAAGAAGGGCACGTAGGCCGCATTTCGCTTCGAGCTGCCCGCTCGCGGATCGAGCTTGATCAGCCGACGATCTACTGCCGCAGTGATTGTTTGCGAGACCAGCGTCGCTTTGCTGTCAGGCAAGCCAAATCGCGTTCGAAGACTAGCGTTAGTCAGCCGGAAGCCACTTTGATGCCGAAGACAGCAGTGGAGGAATGCAGACCACGCACGGTCATCGATCGTCATGCTGGAGAAATCAGCCGCTGCGAAAAGAGAGATCGTCGTCGCACCGTTTTCCGCGCGAAAGTGAGGTGCAGGACGAAGCAGTCCTTCGATCTGAGCCAAGGCGCGATCTACGCCGCTTCCTCGAACTTCGCAGACCCCCGCAAGTCTCATCGCTTCGGCAAGGTCGGGGTTGCGCGTTCGGGTTTCATCAACGAAGCGGGTCACTTCGATCATTGGTTCACCCGGGTTCCGGATCTCGATCCGGTCTGAAAAAATTTCTACGACGATTTGGGTCGTTTGCTCGTCGAAGTCCTGGTGCACCAATGCATTGGCTATGAATTCGCGCAGCGCCTTCGGAGAGTAGACCGGTCGCACACTTCTTAGCCCCTCTTCGATCGTCTCGTCCACGGGCAGGAGGCTTTGAACGATCGTCAGAAGCGCTTCAAATTCAAGCAGATAGCCGCGTTCTGCGAAGTACTCAAAAGTTGCGGTGACGCGGCTTGCCGTCGCGTACTTGATTACACGCACGCGACGTAGGGCGAGGCCGTCGAACGCCCCTAGGCGCCTTCCAATGAGAACCGCACTCGCCAGCGGGATCGAGTACTGACCATCGAGAGAGCGAATCACTAGTTTGCGGTCGACGAGGTCCTCGACGATTGCGTCGCGTCCGTCGGGCGCAGTCCATGGCATCCGACGGTAGAGCTCCTCGACGTCGAGAAGCTCAAAAATCTGGGGCTCCGCGAGGCCGGCTGCTACGACGCGCTCGGTCGGCCCGCCGTCTGGCTCCGAGAAGATCGCCGCGAGCTGGTGTTGGGGCATCGCCACCAAGCTCTCGCCTGCGCGCATGAGGTACCGACCGTCGAGCGCTATCGGTTGCCCTCGACGCCGCGAGGGAACCGCGAACACCAGTACACGAGCCCCGTCGTACTCAAGCTCGCGAACCACTGCCTTGATCTGCAGCGCTCCAAAGATCCGGTACTCGATGTTCGCGGGGTCTCCGAACGCCCGCGTGCCTGGAACCGTTCGAGGTACCTGGTCCGTAACCCCAAGGATGAGGTACCCTCCTCCTTCGTTCGCTAGCGCGGCACAGTAGCCCAGCGCCTTCTCCGTGCTGAAGGTGTTCTGCGCGTGCTTGAACTCCAGATTGGTGCTCTCGGCTTGCGCGATGACACTGTCGAGAAATTTTTCGTCTGCCGTCTGCGACACCGTGTCGTTCCTTCGGTTGGATTTAATGACCAGAACCGCGCCAATCCGCAGCAGGAACGGTCGCCAGCGTGGTTAACGCGCCGTTGGTTTAAAACACGGTGCCACTGTGGATAACTCCGTTAGACACGATCTACGTGGCGTTCGGGTTCGCTGCGCCCGTACTGCGCCGCCAGTGGTGCGATGGTACCGAGCGTCGTGGTCCTGACGAAACCGCGCGGTGCTTGAACTCGATTTCCCCCACACGGTCGCGCATCGCCCTCGAGCCCCGCCTGGATGGTCTCGGTGCCATCAGACGTTGAGACACGACCGTCTGGATGGGCAGCTGCCGCGCTCAAAGCTCAGCTGGTCGAAGCGGCGACTTCCCCCAAGTGAAACCGTGCCCGACCTCGGGTCGTCGCCGACCATGTCCGCGAGGGTACCTCATCTTGCCTCGTCGCCCGTCTTCCCTGGCCTCTCCAAAAGTGAGCCAGCCAGGGCACCTAGGGCGTCCCTCCTCCGTCTATCTCCTTATGGTTCTTCTGTGGTTCCTTGGGGGGACGCTGAGCGTCCCCCTCGTCGGACGTTTCACGTCGCGGATGGGGGATGCTCAGCGTCCGCGACGCCGGACGGTTTTCGTACCCCTACGAGAGGCGACGACGCGAGGACAAGCACAGCTCGAAGGTTGCGGTCCTACCGTGCCTGCCAGGCGCAACTCTGCGGATCGCACCCGCGGCTTGCAACCCACGGATGGCTTGCTGAACGCGCTTGAAAGCCGCTTCCCGCTCGCGGACGAGCTCCGCGTAGTTCGGGTCGTCGGGTGCAGGCTGGTCAGGGACGCGCCGGCCAAGACCGACTGCAGCGTGCTCCCTGGAACCGAAGTAGATCGGAACCGAGTCCGTGTCTCGAGCTGTTTGAGCCATGTACACGAGCATCAGTCGTTCGTTGGGCGTCAACGGCGAGTCCACTCCGAGCGCGAACGCCTGGCTTACGAGGCGTGCGCCCAGAGCGGCCCACCTCCATGAGCCTTCGCCAGGGCTGCCGGCGATCCCTCACCCTGACAAGGGCGCGGAGCCGTCAGCTCCGTACCGATCATGCCGAGAGCGCCTCACTCGTCCCTCGGCGGACGGTCGACTCGACCCACGCGATCACCTCCGACTCGAGGTAGACCACGGTCTTCGGTGTCGGCTTGCGGTAGAGGGGTCCAGCTCCGCGGAAGCGAAGCTGTGCGAGGTTGGCGCGAGTCATGCCGGGGACCAGCCGGCAGACATCCTCGGGCGCAAGGTAGCGGTCTGGACGGTCGTCGTCCAGGTCCTGGGTCGCACTCATCAGGGAACCTCTCATGTCACGATATGAAACTTCGGTACTCCTGGATCATGACATCTCCGGAATGGTTACGCAAGACGTCCTGAATCAGTACACTCGTCCCATGAGGATCGAGCAGATCGACCGGAGCTTCGGAGCAGCCGTGAGGCTGGCACGGGTTGAGGCCCGCTTGAGCCAGGAGGAGGTGGCGGGACGAGTGACCGAGGTCGGCTACGAGATGAGCCAGGCCACCGTCGGCAAAATCGAGAGGGGAGAGAGGAAGGTGACCATCGGCGAAGCTGAGGCTTTGGCGGCAGCCCTGGAGACGTCCACGAGCGCACTCGTCCGCGGGCCAGAAACAATGACGATTGACATCGTGACCCAGCGCCTCAGGCGACTTCGAGCAGGTGTGAAGCGCGCCCTCCAGGACTTCCAGATCGGCCAACAGGTCGCCGCCAACATGGTCGGCGCTCTGCCGAACGGCGCGGGTGAGGACGCTTTGATCGTCGAACTGATCCTTGAAGCACCCGAAGACGTCCTGCGAGAGGTGAGCCGAGACAACGTGGCGACGAACGCGCACGAGCGCCACCGCGAAGCGATGGAGGTTGAAGAGCACGACTCGATCGAAGACGCAGGATCGATCGAACGCGGAAAATCTGATAGATCGTCACGCCAGAGGCTGATCGAAGAGTACGAAGCGAAGTTCGGCGACACAGCTCCTCCGGCAACAGTCACGAGCCCCGTCGTCGCAGCGATGCTCTACGGCTTCGCATCCTCGTCAGCGACAGAGGAGTCTTCTGATGGGTAGCATCCGCGCCTACGAGACTGTAGCCGGACGACGCTACAGCGTGATGTACCGGAAGCCGGATCACTCCCAGGGCCAGAAAAGAGGTTTCGTCCGCAAGCGTGACGCCCAGCAGTACCTCAACGGCCTGGAGGCATCGAAGACAGCAGGAACGTTTGTCGATGCTGTCGCGGGACGCGTCTTGGTTTCCGCCCTGGGTCCCGCCTGGTTGGCCAGCAGATCGAACCTCAAGCCCTCGTCCCAACGCCCCCTCGAAATCGCCTGGCGCTTGCACGTCGAGCCGGTCTGGGGCAGAAGAGCCATCGCTGACATCCGGCACAGCGAGGTCCAGAGCTGGGTCACGGAGCTGAGTGCCACCAAGAGTGCCACGACGGTACTCCGTGCTCACGGGGTGCTGGCCGGCATTCTCGACGTGGCGGTCCGAGACAGACGGCTCCACACCAACGTCACCCGAGGCGTGAGTCTGCCGCGTAAGAGCGGCAAGCGACGCGTGTACCTCAACCACGCCCAAGTGAATTTGCTTGCCCTCCACGCCGGCCGGCACGCCACACTCGTCTACCTTCTCGCCTACACGGGACTTCGATGGGGGGAGGCGACGGGACTCCGGGTCCGGAATGTCGATCTGATCCGTCGCCGTATCTTGGTGGAAGAGAACGCCGTCAACGTCGGTGGGAAGATCACCGTCGGGACGCCGAAGTCGCACGAAGCACGATCGGTCCCTTTCCCTCCCTTCCTTTCTGAGCGACTCCTGGCTTTGATCGACGAGCGAAGCCCTGAAATGCTGGTGTTCGGCGATGGCGTCAACCACCAGAGGTCGCCCGACACCCGTCGTGGATGGTGGGTAGCCGCGAAGCGCGCCGCCACTGCGGCCGATCTCCACTTCCCGGACGTGACTCTTCACGACCTTCGCCACACTGCAGCGTCGTTGGCCGTTTCCGCGAACGCGAACGTGAAGGTGGTGCAACGCATGCTCGGCCACGCCTCCGCCGCGATGACCCTCGATACCTACGCAGACCTCTTCGACGACGACCTCGATGCGGTCGCTCACTCGATGGAATTTGCTCGGTCTGCTGTAGTTGTTGCCAGCTCGTTGCCAGAAGCCTGACGCAGAGACGAGATCAGTCCCCTACTTCCCCGTATTTACAGGCAAGTAGGGGACTGATCGGTGGCGGTACCGGTGGGATTTGAACCCACGGTGGACGCAAGCCCACACATGTTTTCGAGACATGCTCCTTCGGCCGCTCGGACACGGTACCGGGGTCGAGTGTACGCGACGGCCGGAAGTCGCGCCAATCGAGCGGACGGGCCGCCGTCAGGCGGGGAGGAGGAAGCCGAGCACGCGGTCCCACTCCGGGATCGCGAGCAGGTGGCCGCGGCCGGGCACGACCTCGAGGCGGGAGTCGGGCAGCCGTGCGGCGTACCACTCGGCATGGCGGCGGCCGGCGACCGCGTCCTCGGCGCCGTAGAGGAGGAGCGCGGGCGGCTCGGCGGACTCGACGGCGAAGCCCCACTCCTGCACGCCGTAGCCGATGAGATCAGCGGCCATGCCGAGGGCGCCCTGGGCGGCGGCGCGCTCGAACATGCGCGAGAGGCGCTCGCGGACTCCGGGGGTCTCGAGCACCGCGGTGTCGGCGTCGCCGGAGCCGAGCATCCCGAGCAGGGCGTCCGGGGCGGGGGTCGGGCCGAAGGCGCCCTCGAGGGTGCGGGTGAGCGAGCGGACGGCCTCGTCGAGCGGGAGGTCGGCCAGGCGGGCGAGCTCGGCGCGGTTCTCGTCGCCGACCCACGGCACGGCGCTGTCGGGAGCGGGCGTGCCGATCACGGCGACGCGCTCCACGAGGCCGGGGTAGTTCGCGGCGAGTGCGAGGGCCACGCGGCCTCCCGCCGACCAGCCGGCGGCGCTGACGGAGGCGATGCCGACGGTCGCGAGGTACTCGGCGATGTCGGCGGCGGCCTGCTCGGGGCTGGCGCCGACGCCCGCTCCGGCGGGGTCGAGGTCGGTCAGGAGGGAGGAGGCGCCGTAGCCCGGGCGGTCGAACGAGAGCAGGCGCACCCCGTGGCGCGCGGTCGCCTCCGGGTCGGGGTCGAAGTCCGAGGAGCCGGGAGCGGGATGCGCCAGGACGACGACCAGCTCGGCGCCCTCGGGGCCGGACCAGCTGACTCCGAGCGGGCGGCCGGACTTGAGGACGTGCACTGTCGAGGGCATGTTCCCAGTCTCCCGCAGACGTCCGACGCCGACGGGGCGGCGCTCGGGGCGGAGTCGTTCTCCGAGGCGCGATCCTCCGCCTCCGCCCCTCCGCGACGACGCTCCTCCACAGACGGCTTCCCCGAGACCTCTCCCCCGGCCTGGCGCGCCCCGCTCGCGGCGTCGGTGGTCGACGGTACTGTCGAAGACACGTTCGAACGAGCGGCGGTGTCGGGGGTCCCCCGTAGCGTCGCGCTCGTCCCCCTCCCCCGCCCCGAAAGGACCTCATGGCCTCCTCGAAGACGCGCACCGCCCCGTACCGCTGCTCGGAGTGCGGATGGACGACCGCGAAGTGGGTCGGCCGCTGCGGCGAGTGCCAGCAGTGGGGCTCCGTGATCGAGAGCACCGAGCGCACCGGCCTCGTCCGCGCGGTCGCCGCTGTGGCTCCGGCCGCCGGCCGCATCGCGCGGCCCATCACCGAGATCGAGACCACGTCGGCGGCGCACCGCCCCACCGGCGTGGGCGAGCTCGACCGCGTGCTCGGCGGCGGGATCGTCTCCGGCGCGGTCGTGCTGCTCTCGGGAGAGCCCGGCGTGGGCAAGTCGACCCTCCTGCTCGAGGTCGCGAGCCGCGCTGCGGCCGAGGGCCAGCGGGTCCTCTACGTCAGCGCGGAGGAGTCGGCCGCGCAGGTGCGCATGCGGGCCGAGCGCACCGGCGCGATGCACGACAGCCTCTTCCTCGCGGCCGAGACCGACCTCGCGACCGTGCTCGGCCAGATCGACGAGGTCCGGCCGGACCTGCTCATCGTCGACTCGGTGCAGACGGTCGCGAGCGACACCGTCGACGGCCTGCCCGGCGGTCCCAGCCAGGTCCGCGAGGTCGCCGCGACCCTCATCCGCGTCTGCAAGGAGCGGGCGCTCCCCCTCGTGCTCGTCGGACACGTCACGAAGGACGGCTCCATCGCGGGGCCGCGCCTGCTCGAGCACCTGGTCGACGTGGTCTGCCAATTCGAGGGCGACCGGCAGACGGCGCTGCGCTTCGTCCGCTCGCTCAAGAACCGCTTCGGCCCGACGGACGAGGTCGGCTGCTTCGAGATGACCGCCGAGGGCATCGCCGAGATCCCCGACCCGAGCGGTCTGTTCCTCAGCCGCACCCGCTTCCCCACCCCGGGCATCTGCGTCACGGTCGCGATGGAGGGACGCCGCGCGCTCCCCGTCGAGATCCAGGCGCTCGTGATCGCGAACGACGGCGAGCACCCCCGCCGCGTCACGAACGGAGTCGACGCGTCCCGGGTCGCGATGATCCTCGCGGTCCTCGAGCGGCAGGCGGGCATCCCCCTGCGGCGCTGCGACGTCTACGTGTCGACCGTCGGCGGCGTGAAGCTCATGGAGCCGGCGGCGGACCTGGCGATCGCGGTCGCCATCGCCTCCGCCCACGCCTACACGCCGCTGCGGCCCGGGATCGCCGCGTTCGGCGAGATCAGCCTCTCGGGAGACATCCGGACCGCCTCCGGAGCGAAGCAGCGCGCCTCCGAAGCGACACGACTCGGGCACTCCTCGCACCTCGACTCCAGCGCCTTCACCCTCTCGAGCGCGATCACCCACGCGCTCGTCCCCGTTCCCGAGCGCATCCGTCCGGAGCGGGTGCCCACGCACTGACGGCCGCGTCCCCGGCACGCTGCACACGCACCCGTCCACCGCTCGGAGCCGCTGGCGCCCCCGTCCACCGCATGGTCGAGGATCGCCACCGGAGGCGAACTCGGGCTCGATGGGCACTGCCCGACAGCTCCGCCCGACCACGCGCGCGTCCGCTCCGCCGCGGCCGCCCGTCGCAGCCTGCCCCTAGACGCCGCCTCCGCCGCCGCCTCCGCCGCCCCCGCCCGAGCTGCCGCCACCGCCCGCGCCGCCGCTCGAGGAGCTCGACGAGGATCCGACGTAGCTCGACGTCGACGACGAGAACGAGGACACGCTGCCGGCGAAGGCCGCCGCGTGGAAGCCGTTCGGGCCGGAGTACCAGACCGGCTCCTCGCCGGTGCGCTCGTAGGCCGACGCGAGCTCCGCCGACCACTCCTTCTCGAGACCGAAGAGCACGGCCCACGGCAGCAGGCGCTCCGTCACCTCGACCACCTCGACCGGTCCGACCGTGCGCCGGTCCGCCCCGCGTGGCGACTGCAGCATCGCGATCCGGTCGGCCTCGGCCAGGCGGATGTACAGCTCGAGCCCGCGCAGATGGTCGCGCAGCTCCGCGCCCGCGGCCGTCAGCGGCACCCTCGAGACCAGGATCGTCCCGACGACGGCCGCGACGATCGCGACCAGCATCAGCACGAGCGGGAGCGCTCCGCCGAAGGAGCCGGTCATCAGGAGGATCGCGCCCAGGAAAGCGGCCATGACACCCAGCAGCAGCGGGACGATCACGAGCACGCTGCCGCCGATCGTCCCGGCCTTCTTCAGTCCCGCCTCGGTCACCCTGTTGCCCAGCGCGGTCCGGAACTGTCCGACGGCCTTGCCGAACTCCTTGTCCTTGCCCGAGAGCTCACGCACCGTCCCCGGCACCCGGCCGAGGGCGATGTCGAGGAACTCGCGGTCGTCGGAGGCGAGGGGCCGCGGGCGTCCCGCGCGTCGCGTCGGCGTCGTCGCAGGGTCGAGCACCCGCACGGCGTACTCCTGCTTCCGCCCCTCCCCCGTCTCCTCGATGCGGACGAGACCGCGGACGGCGGCGTCCAGGAGTCCGGCCGCGGGGGCCTTCGACGTCTTCCGCAGCAGCGCGGCGGAGAGGAACAGCCCCTCCGCGGGCGGGTCGTACTCGGCGACGACGGTCGGGCGGCCGGGAGCGTCGCGGAGCACGGTCCGGCGGCGGTGCACGGCGAGCGCGAGGCCGATCAGGACCGCGGCGAGGCCGCCCAGCTGCACCCAGGACCAGCCGGAGGCGAGGTAGCGGTCGTCGCGCGGCGTGAAGGTCCCGGGAGCGAAGCCGATCGCCACGGTCACGTTCTCCCCCGGAGCCAGCGACTCCCCCGATGCCGTGACGACCGCGCCGTCGCGGCCGATCGGACAGGGCGTTGTCGAGCCCTCCGGTCCCCGGTAGCAGCTGACGGTCCCCGTCGCGGCGGAGGCCAGCGACCCGGCGAGCTCGACGCGCACGTCGTAGCGGTCGAAGGACTGGCGCCAGCCCGTGCCGTTGACGTCCCAGTAGAACTCGTCCTCGCCGCTGCGCGTGCCGGATCCAGGCAGGGTCGTGTTGTGCTGCGTGTAGGTGAAGACGTAGGTCTGGCTGCCGCTGACGAACTCGTCCGCCGCGCTGGTGACCAGGAGGAAGCCGTCCTCGCGCTCGGTGTCGACCGGCCGCGCCTCCCCGTCGCCGTCGGTGACGGACACCAGGTCGACGTCGGTCGGGTGCCCCTCGTAGTCGAGCGGGATCGCGCGCTGCATGCCGCGGTTCTGCGACGGCGGGAACTCGGCGACGAAGGTCTCGACGGTGGTCAGCGTCGAGCGGCCCTCCTCGTCGCGGTCGAGACGGAAGTCGGCCGAGTACTCCGAGAACCGGAAGCCGTCCACGTCCGCGCGCACGACACCCGCGACGGGCTGCGGAGCCGCGACAGGGTGCGGAGCCGCCACGGCCTGCGCCGCCGCTCCGCCGACCAGCAGCGGGACCGCGAGGGCGACGGCCGCCGCGCGCCGCGCGACCACCCCCGCCCGGCCGGTCGAGGCGGACAGGATCGTGCCGAGCAGCCCCCACATGCCTGCGATGCTACGCGCCGACGCACGCCCGGCACGTCCCCCGGGCGGACTACTGGAGCAGGAACTGCGTGGGCGAGCCCGAGGGGATGCCGGAGACCGATACCGACAGGTTGTAGGCGGCGCCGCCCGCCTCGACCGCCTCGCGACCGCCGGAGCAGGTGTCGGCGGAGGAGCGGGTGCGGTCCCACGTCAGCGCGCTGCCCATCACCGAGCGGCCCGCCTGGAGGAGCACCGGCAGATCGGCCGCGCCGGTCTGGCAGTCGGTCGAGGTCCAGATCTGCTCGGAGCCGCTCGTGATCGTGAAGACCTGCTTGCTCGTGCCCGCGTCGATCACGCAGTCGGTGCTCGAGATGTTGGCCAGCGAGAGCGAGAGCTGCGGATCCTCGCCGGGCGCGTAGCTCGTGGCGTCCGTGACCGCGGTGACGGCGACGGAGTCGGCCGTGCAGGCGGGTGCGGCGCCGGGCGTCGCACCGGGCGAGGTGGTCGGGTAGAGCGTCGGCAGCACGACGGTCGGCGTGGGGCTCGACGCGGCGTCGGAGCCGGTCATCCGCGGGAGCAGCGACAGCACCACCGCCAGGCCCGCGACGATGACGACCAGCGCGAGCAGCACTCCGGCGCGGCGTCGCCGGTAGACCCGGGAGGGCAGGCGGCGGGGCGGCGGAGTCACCGGGACAGGCTACGACGTGGCGGCGGTCAGAGCGTCTTCAGCATGCGGGTGTTGCCGAGCGTGTTCGGCTTCACCCGGGCGAGGTCGAGGAACTCGGCGACTCCCTCGTCGGGAGAGCGGAGCAGCTCGGCGTAGACCTCGGGGTCGACGACCTTCTCGCCGATCGGCTCGAAGCCGTGGCGGGCGAAGAAGTCGACCTCGAAGGTGAGGCAGAACAGGCGCTTCAGGCCGAGCTCGCGCGCGTCGTTCTCGAGGCGCTCCAGGATGTGGTGGCCCACGCCCCTCCCGAGCCAGTCGTGCGCGACCGCGAGGGTGCGCACCTCCGCGATGTCGTCCCACATCACATGCAGCGCACCGCAGCCGATCGCCGTCCCGTGGCCGTCCTCGGCGATGCGGAACTCCTGCACGGCGCCGTAGAGCACCACGCGGTCCTTGCCCAGGAGGATGCGCTCGTTCACGAGCGGCTCGCTGAGCTCCTGGATGAAGGGGACATCGCTCGTGCGCGCGCGGCGCACCGGGTACTTCCAATCGGCCATTCGACAAGCCTAGGCCGCACCGGGCGCGGGATCCTGCGAGCAGGCGCCCACCCCCGGACGACGACGTGCCCGCCCCCTCGCGAGAGGGGACGGGCACGGGGTCGTTCGGCAGCCTGCTACGACATCAGGTCGGGCGTCGCCGGGCCGGCCGTGGCCGCTCCGGTGGACGCGCCGGCGCTGATCGAGATCAGGCGCGGGGTCGTGGTGAAGACGAACCTGTTGTCGGCGAAGTCCACGTGGATGTGGTCTCCGGCGCCGAGCTCTCCGTGCAGGATCCGCTCGGACAGCTGGTCCTCGATCTCGCGCTGGATCGCCCGGCGCAGGGGGCGCGCACCGAGGGCCGGGTCGAACCCGACCTCGATCAGGCGCTCCTTGGCCGGCTGCGTCAGCTCCACCGTCATGTCGCGGTCGAGCAGGCGGTCGCCCAGGCGCTTGATGAAGAGGTCGACGATCTGGAGCAGCTCGGGCTTCGACAGCTGCGGGAAGACGATGACGTCGTCCACGCGGTTGAGGAACTCGGGCTTGAAGTGCTTCTTGAGCTCCTCGTTGACCTTGCCGCGCATGCGGTCGTAGCCGGTGGCGTTGTCGCCCTCGATCTGGAACCCGACGGGACCACCGGCGATGTCACGAGCACCGAGGTTGGTGGTCATGATGATGACGGTGTTCTTGAAGTCGACGACACGGCCCTGGCCGTCGGTCAGTCGACCCTCCTCCAGGATCTGGAGGAGCGAGTTGAAGATGTCCGGGTGCGCCTTCTCGATCTCGTCGAAGAGGACCACGCTGAACGGCTTGCGGCGCACCTTCTCGGTGAGCTGGCCGCCCTCCTCGAAGCCGACGAACCCGGGAGGGGCGCCGAACAGCCGCGAGACGGTGTGCTTCTCGCCGTACTCCGACATGTCGAGCGAGATCATCGCGTTCTCGTCGTCGAAGAGGAACTCGGCGAGCGCCTTGGCCAGCTCGGTCTTCCCGACGCCCGTGGGGCCGGCGAAGATGAACGAGCCCGAGGGGCGCTTGGGGTCCTTGAGGCCCGCGCGGGTGCGGCGGATCGTCCGCGAGAGGGCCGCGATGGCCTCCTCCTGACCGATGACGCGCTGGTGCAGGGCCTTCTCCATGAAGACGAGCCGCGAGGACTCCTCCTCCGTGAGCTTGAAGACCGGGATGCCCGTCGCCTGGGCGAGGACCTCGGCGATCAGACCCTCGTCGACCACGCCGGTGGCCTTGACGTCGCCCGACTTCCACTGCTTCTCGAGGCGCAGGCGCTCACCGAGCAGCTGCTTCTCCTCGTCGCGGAGCGACGCGGCCTTCTCGAAGTCCTGGTCCTCGATCGCGGCCTCCTTGGCGGAGCGGACCACGGCGATGCGGTCGTCGAAGTCGCGCAGCTCCGGCGGCGCCGAGAGGATCGAGAGGCGCAGGCGTGCGCCGGCCTCGTCGATCAGGTCGATCGCCTTGTCGGGGAGGAAGCGGTCGCTGATGTAGCGGTCTGCCAGGTTGGCCGCCGAGACGATCGCGCCGTCGGTGATGGACACCTTGTGGTGCGCCTCGTAGCGGTCGCGCAGCCCCTTGAGGATGTTGATCGTATGGGGCAGCGACGGCTCCGCGACCTGGATCGGCTGGAAGCGGCGCTCGAGAGCGGCGTCCTTCTCGAAGTGCTTGCGGTACTCGTCGAGCGTGGTCGCGCCGATGGTCTGCAGCTCGCCGCGGGCGAGTAGCGGCTTGAGGATCGAGGCGGCGTCGATCGCGCCCTCAGCGGCCCCTGCGCCGACGAGGGTGTGGATCTCGTCGATGAAGGTGATGATGTCGCCGCGGGTGCGGATCTCCTTCGTGACCTTCTTCAGGCGCTCCTCGAAGTCACCGCGGTAGCGGGATCCGGCGATGAGCGAGCCGAGGTCGAGCGTGTAGAGCTGCTTGTCCTTCAACGTCTCGGGCACGTCGCCGCGCACGATCGCCTGGGCGAGGCCCTCGACGACGGCGGTCTTGCCGACGCCGGGCTCGCCGATCAGGACGGGGTTGTTCTTGGAGCGGCGGGAGAGGATCTGCATGACCCGCTCGATCTCCTTCTCGCGCCCGATGACCGGGTCGAGCTTGTTGTCGCGCGCCGCCTGGGTGAGGTTGCGTCCGAACTGGTCGAGGATCTGCGATCCCCCCTGAGGCTGCTGCTGCTCACCGCCCACGGCGACCTGCTCCTTGCCCTGGTAGCCGGAGAGCAGCTGGATGACCTGCTGGCGCACGCGGTTCAGGTCGGCACCGAGCTTGACCAGCACCTGAGCGGCGACGCCCTCGCCCTCGCGGATGAGGCCGAGCAGGATGTGCTCGGTCCCGATGTAGTTGTGGCCGAGCTGCAGCGCTTCGCGCAGGGACAGCTCGAGGACCTTCTTCGCCCGAGGCGTGAAGGGGATGTGGCCGGTCGGCTGCTGCTGCCCCTGGCCGATGATGTCCTGCACCTGCTCGCGCACAGCGTCGAGCGAGATCCCGAGGGACTCGAGCGCCTTGGCGGCCACTCCCTCGCCCTCGTGGATCAGGCCGAGCAGGATGTGCTCCGTGCCGATGTAGTTGTGATTGAGCATCTTGGCCTCTTCCTGGGCCAGGACGACGACGCGCCGCGCGCGATCGGTGAATCTCTCGAACATGCTGTCACTCCCTACAGAACCCGCAGGGGTGGGCTCCGATACGTCGACTGTAACCAGCGCTCCCCCCGGTGAGCAGGCCTGTTCGCCCTGGGCGTGCACGCGATCCGGGAGGGGTGCGGGCGGCGGTCCCGTCCACCGGTCCATGCGAAGGCATACACTTCCCGCATGAGCAACCTGGAGGAGCATCCCGACGAGCTCCCCGTCGCCGCGGAGCCGGTCCCTCGCGAGC
The DNA here is from genome assembly GCF_002932635.1 of Rathayibacter sp. AY1D1. Taxonomy (NCBI): domain Bacteria; kingdom Bacillati; phylum Actinomycetota; class Actinomycetes; order Micrococcales; family Microbacteriaceae; genus Rathayibacter; species Rathayibacter sp. AY1D1. The sequence goes on along the minus strand of NZ_PSVY01000016.1, from coordinate 22,269 downwards.
CCGGCGCGGTCGAGATCCTGGAGGCACGGCTCGTCCCGCTCGGCGGTCCGCGTGCGATCGAGGTGCGCCGCACCCTCCCCCAGCGCTCGCGCTCGACGATCGGCGCATGGTGCTTCGCCGACCACTACGGCCCGGTGCGGCTCGGCGAGGAGGCCGGGATGGACGTCCCGCCGCACCCGCACACCGGCCTGCAGACCGTGAGCTGGCTCTTCGAGGGCGAGATCGAGCACCGCGACAGCGTCGGCAGCCTCGCCGTGGTGCGCCCGGGCGAGCTCAACCTGATGACGGCCGGGCGCGGTATCTCGCACTCGGAGGTCTCGACCGGGGGCGCGCCCGTCCTGCACGGGGTGCAGCTCTGGGTCGCGCTGCCCGAGGAGGCGCGGCTCGTCGATCCGTTCTTCGAGCACCACCGCGGCGTGCCCGTGGAGCTGCCCGGCGCGCTGGTGCGCGTCTTCGTCGGAGGGATGCTGGGCGCGTCGGTGCCCGCGAGCACCTTCACTCCGCTGGTCGCCGCCCAGATCGACCTCGAGCCGGGTGCCCGGGTCGAGCTGCCGGTCGAGGAGTCGTGGGAGTACGGCGTGCTCGTCGACGCCGGCCCCGTGGCGGTCGAGGGCGCGGACGTCCCGCGCTCGGACCTCGCCTACCTGGCGCCCGGCCGCTCGCACCTGATGCTGACCGCCGGGGACGCGGGCGCCCGCGTGGTGCTGCTCGGCGGCGAGCCGTTCGCCGAGGAGCTGGTGATGTGGTGGAACTTCGTCGGCCGCAGCCACGACGACGTAGCGGCCGCCCGCGCGCGCTGGCAGTCCGACGTGATCGCCGGGGCGGATCCCGCGGGACCGTTCGGCACCGTCGACGGGTACGGCGGACGCGCGCTCCCCGCGCCCGTGCTGCCGACCGTGCGCCTCAAGCCGCGCCGCCGGGCCTGAGCCGAGACCGTCAGGCCGAGGCGCTCCGAGGCGGGGCCCACGACTCGGGAGCGCGGGAGTCGCGATGATCCCGCTCGACCACCGCGACTCCCGCGCTCTCACCGGCGCGTCAGGACGCGTCCGACTCCTTCTTCGCGGCGGCCTTCGCTGCTGCCTCGCGGTCGGTGGCCTCGGCCGTCTCGCGGAAGGCGCGGCGAGGATCCTGCAGCGCGCTCATCGGCGAGAGGTCGCGCGGAGTGACGGCGTCGACGAGCCAGCCCGTGATGATCCGCCACTTGCGGTCCAGAGTCGGCATCGCCGCTCCGTGGTAGGCGCGGTGCGCGAGCCAGGCGGGGAGGCCGCGCAGCTTCACGCCCTTGATCAGGCCCGCGCCCTTGCCGATGCCGTACTCGGCGACGGTCCCGACGGAGGCGTGGCGGTACTCCTCCACGGTGCCTCCGGTGAGGTCGGCGATGATGTTGCGCGCCAGGAGCTTGGCCTGCCGGACCGCGTTCTGCGCGTTCGGCGGGTAGTACGCGGGCTGCTTCTCGCTGGTGAGGTCCGGCACCTGCGCGCCGTCGCCGGCCGCCCAGGCGCCGCCCACCGGCTCGCCGTCCTCGCGGATGACCCGCAGGCGCGCATCCGCCATGACGTGGCCCTTCGGCCCGCGGGGCGCGTCGGTCGCGTCGAGGATCGGGTTCGGCTTCACGCCGGCGGTCCACACGATCGTGGCCGTCGGGATGCGCTCGCCCGAGGAGAGCTCCACGACGCCGTCCTCGCAGGAGGGCATCGTCGTCTTCAGGTGCACGTGCACGCCGCGCGAGCGGAGGTGGTCGAGCGTCCATTTCGAGAGCTCGGGACCGACCTCGGGGGCGACCCGGTCCAGCGCCTCGACGAGGTGCCAGGTGACGTCGCCCATCGAGAGCGAGGGCTGCGCGGCGAGCGTCTTGCGGCTGAGGTCGAGCAGCTCGCTCAGCGCCTCGACGCCGGTGTAGCCGCCGCCGACGAAGACGAAGGTGAGCAGGCGCCGACGCTCGGCGGGATCGGTGGTGAGCGCCGCCTTCGCGATGTTCTCGATGACGCGGTCGCGCAGGTGCGCCGCCTCCTCCACCGTCTTGAAGCCGATGCCGTGCTCGGCGAGACCCGGCGTGGGGAAGGTGCGGGTGACGGCTCCGAGCGCGAAGACGACCTGGTCGAACTCGATCGTGCGGGTGGAGCCGTCCATCGCGGCGACGGTGGCGCTGCGCTCGGCGAGGCTCACGCCGGTGATCGCGCCGCGGATCACGCGGGTGCGCTTGAGCGCGGAGACCAGCGGCACCGTGACGTGGCGCGGCTGGACGTGGCCGCCGGCGACCTCGGGCAGCAGCGGCTGGTAGGTCATGTAGGGGTTCGGCTCGACGACGGTGACGTCGATCGGCGCCTCCCCCCGTCTCTTCTCGAGGCCCCAGGCCGTGTACAGGCCGACGTAGCCGCCGCCGAGGATGAGGATGCGCGTCGTACGGGATGCCGTCATGTCCGTTCCCTTCTCGAACCCGGCGCCGGGCAGGCGGAACCGGATGGTGCTGAGGACGCTCCGACGCTACGCGGGGCGCGGCGGCCCGCACAGGGACTTGCGCGACGAATCGGTCCCGCGCATCCTCCGCCGGCGGGCGGACGGGAGCCGCGCTACTGCAGCGCCGAGGTGAGCCGCGCCAGGTTGTCGAGCAGGGTCGAGCGGAGCGGCTGCTGCCGCCACTCGCGGAGGGTCAGCTCGCGGGAGTGCTCGCGGTAGTCCTGCTGCACCTGGCGCAGGTCCTCGACGAACTCCGAGCCGCGCACCATGAGCGAGACCTCGAGGTTGAGCGTGAAGGAGCGCATGTCCATGTTGCTCGAGCCGATCACGGCGACGTCGTCGTCGATCGTGAAGTGCTTCGCGTGCAGGATGGTCGGCTTGCGGTACATCCAGATGCGCACGCCCGCGGTCAGCAGCGTCTCGTAGTACGAGCGCTGGGCGTGGTAGACCACGGCCTGGTCGCCGATCTCGGAGACGAAGAGCTCCACGTGCACGCCCCGCCGGGTCGCCGTGGTGATCGCGTAGAGCATCGCCTCGTCGGGCACGAAGTACGGGCTGGTGATGATGATCGACTTCTGCGCCGAGTAGAGCAGCGTCAGGAACAGCCGCAGGTTGTTCTCGCCCTCGAACCCCGGCCCGCTCGGCACCACCTGGCAGTCGATCGTGTCGCGCTGCTGCAGCGCCTCCATCGGCTCCGACTCCCGCAGGAGCAGCTCGTCGGTCTCGCTGTACCAGTCGGTGATGAAGATGGCGTTGATGCCCTGCACCACCGGCCCCTCGAGGCGCACCATCAGGTCGTGCCAGTGCAGGCCGCGACGGATGTTGCCGCGCTTGTTGTAGCTGGAGTCGACGACGTTCTGCGAGCCCATGAAGGCCGCGTTGCCGTCGACGATCAGCAGCTTGCGGTGGTTGCGCAGGTCCGGCCGCTGGTACTGCCCGCGCCACGGCCGCACGGGGAGCATGTACGACCACGAGGCGCCCGCCCGCTCGAGGGCGCGCAGCCGGCGGTGGGTGCCGCTGTAGTAGCCGGGCACGCGGATCGACGCGATGTGGTCGAGGAGGATCCGCACCCGCACCCCGCGGGCCACCGCGCGGTCGAGCGCGTCGAAGAAGGGCGCGGTGGTCGAGTCGGCGGCGAGGATGTAGAACTCGCAGTGCACGTACCGGCGGGCGCGGTCGATCTCGGCGGCCATCGCGCGGATGGTCTGCTCGTAGTCGCCCTGGAGGCGCGCGTCGTTCCCGCCGACCAGCGGCATCGCGCCGAGGTTGCGGTTGAGGGTGACCACCGACTCCAGCCACTGCGGCCACGGGTGCTCCCGGGCGACGCGGTCGATGCCGTCGGTCGACTCCAGGATGAACCGGTTGATCTCCTGCTGCTTCCGGCGGCGCTTGCGCGGCAGCCGGTAGCTCCCGATGAAGAGGAACAGCAGGATGCCGACGTACGGGATCAGGAAGATCGCCATCAGCCAGGCGAGGCCGGTGGTCGGACGGCGGTTCCGCGGCACGACGATCACGGCGATCACGCGGACCACGAGCTCGACGACGACGGCCGCGATCGGGAGGATCACGGCCCAGTCGGGTGCGGGCACCGCGCCTCCTCGTTCGTCGTGCGGAGCCGCTCAGCGGGCGCGGGAGGCACCCGCGCGGCGGCGGTGGTCAGGAGGCGTCGCGGGGAGGCAGGCCGCGGCGCTCGCGCTCGCGGGCCTCGATGCGGTCGTACGCGCGGCGCTCGTTGCGGTCCGAGCGGATGAGGGCGCGCATCACGAACCAGAAGATGGCTCCGACCGTGATCGTCGGCACGAGGGCCCACAGCCCCTGGTTCCACAGCTCCCAGTCCATGCGGCGATCCTACCCGCGGCACCGGCGCGGGAGCCGTGAGCCCGGAGGCCCGTGCGCCCAGCGGCCTTCGCGGGCGCTGGGCGCTACTGGCTCTCGACCGACTTGTTCAACGCCGCGGCGTCGGAGTTGAGGCCCTCCAGCTCCGAGCGCAGGCCGTCGTACACGGCGATGTCCGCGTCGATGGCGGCGCGGGTGGCGTCGACGGCCTGGCTGCGGGCGAGCAGATCGGCGCGCTCCGTCTCGAACTCGGCCGTCGATCCGAAGTCGCCGCTGTCGGCGCGCGAGTTGAAGTCGTCGATCTCGACGTTGAGCGCGTCGTACTCGGCGTTGTTCGCGTCGACCCGCGCCGTGAGGTCGGCGTACATCGTCTCGATCCGGGAGACCAGGTCCTCGATGCGGTTCTCGAGATCGGTGAAGACCGCCTCGTAGCGGGCGTTCAGGCCCACGACGACGGAGCGGTCGTCGAAGAACTCGGCGTAGTGCGCCTCGAGCGCCGGCGGCAGGTCGGCCACCTCGGTCCCCAGGATCGAGTGCAGCTCGTTGACGCGCTCGCCGAGGCCACCGGTGCGGTACAGCTCGAGGCGCTCGGCGATCGTGCCGTCCTGCGGGAGGGTCTCGTACGCGGCCTCGAGCTCGTCGCCCAGCTCGGCCTGCTCCTCCGCGTCGAGCCGCACCCACGCGGCGTGCAGCATCTCGTGGGCCGCCGTCACGTCGCGGATCCCGTCGAGGTCGGGATTGGCGACGTCCGAGATGTAGATGCTGGTGCCGGTGTAGCAGCCGAGGACGATGTCGTCGGAGGCGCCGTAGCCGCAGAGGTCGTTGAAGCCGGCGGTCGGCTCGACCGACGGGCTCGACGCGTAGTAGAGGGCGCGGCCGCGGTCCGACATGGCGGTCCGCTCCGCGAAGCCGGCGATCGTGGGGTCGGGCGTGAACGCCTCGGCCGCCCGCCGGTCGGCCAGCGCGGTGCCGACGTCGCCGGAGGAGGTGAGGACGCTCGCGGCGACCGCGGTCCCCACTCCGAACTGCGCGATCGTGAGGACGCCCGCCGCGACGGCCGCGACGATGCTCGATGCCCTGACCATGTCTCCCCCTCGGCTCCTGCGACCCTACTTGACGAGCGGGAACAGGATCGTCTCGCGGATCCCGAGGCCGGTGATCGCCATCAGGAGGCGGTCGATGCCCATGCCCATGCCGCCGGTGGGGGGCATGCCGTGCTCGAGGGCGCGGAGGAAGTCCTCGTCCAGGCGCATCGCCTCGTCGTCGCCCGCGGCGGCCTGGCGGGCCTGCTCGACGAAGCGCTCGCGCTGCACGACCGGGTCGATCAGCTCGGAGTAGCCGGTGGCCAGCTCGAAGCCGCGGACGTAGAGGTCCCACTTCTCGACGACGCCCGGGATGCTGCGGTGCGCGCGCACGAGCGGCGAGGTGTCGACGGGGAAGTCCATCACGAAGGTCGGACGCGTCAGGCCGCCCTTCACGAAGTGCTCCCACAGCTCCTCGACGTACTTGCCGTGCGTAGGGACGTGCACCTCGACGCCCTCGCGCGCGGCGAGGGTCTCGAGCTCGGCGAGCTCCGTCTCCGGCGTGATCGCGATGCCGGCCGCGAGCGACAGGCTCTCGTACATCGAGATGCGGTCCCACCGGCCGCCGAGGTCGAACTCGGTGCCGTCGGCCCAGGTGACCACGTGCGAGCCCGCGACGGCCTGCGCCGCGTTCTGGATCAGCTCCTGGGTGAGGTCGGCGATCGAGTTGTAGTCGCCGTACGCCTGGTAGGCCTCGAGCATCGCGAACTCGGGCGAGTGGGTGGAGTCGGCGCCCTCGTTGCGGAAGTTGCGGTTGATCTCGAAGACCCGGTCGATGCCGCCGACGACGGCGCGCTTGAGGTAGAGCTCGGGCGCGATGCGCAGGTACAGCTCGGTGTCGAACGCGTTCGAGTGCGTGGCGAAGGGGCGGGCGGAGGCGCCGCCGTGCATCACCTGCAGCATCGGGGTCTCGACCTCGAGGAACTCGTGGGAGGCGAAGGTGTCGCGGAGGGAGGCGTTCACGCGGGCGCGGGTGACGACCGTCTCGCGGGCCTGGGGGCGCACGATCAGGTCGAGGTAGCGCTGGCGCATCCGGGTCTCGTCGCCGAGCTCGTTGTGCAGGTTCGGCAGCGGCAGGATCGACTTCGCGGCGATCGTCCACTCCGACACCCACACGCTCAGCTCGCCGCGCTTGCTCGAGACGACCTCGCCCTCGACGAAGAGGTGGTCGCCCAGGTCGACGAGCTCCTTCCACGCCGCCAGCGACTTCTCGCCCACGTCGCCGAGCGAGACCATGGCCTGGATCCGCTCGCCGTCGCCGGCCTGCAGCGTCGCGAAGCAGAGCTTGCCCGTGTTGCGCTGGAACACCACGCGGCCCGCGAGGCCGACGCGCTCGCCGGTCTTCACGTCCGGCTCGATGCCCTCGTGGCGCGCCCGGACGGCCGCGATGGTGTCGGTGACTCCGACCGCGACGGGGTAGGCGCCGGCGCCGAGGTCGTCGCCCGCGAGCTCGAGCAGGCGCTCGCGCTTGGCGAGGCGGACGGCCTTCTGCTCGGAGGCCTCCTGCTGCGCGGCCCGCTCGGCGGCGGCCTGCTCGGAGTCGGCCTGCTCGGCGGCGGGGGTCGTGGTCTCGGGGACGTCGGGGGTGTCGGCCATGAGGGGTCGCGGTGCTTTCGGTTCGGGGCGGACGGCCGCGATCAGGCGAGCAGGATCGGGGCGTTGTCGAGGAGGCGGGTGGTGCCGACGATCGCGGCGACGAGCACGAGTGCCGGGCCGCGGTGGTCGGCGTCGACCGGGAGGAGCGTCGCGGGATCCACGACGACGAGGTAGTCCAGCTTAACGAGCGGCTCGGCGTGCGCGACGGCCTCGGCGGCCTCGATCGCCGCGGCGGCACCGCGGTCCGCGGCTTCCGCGGCGGCCGCGAGGAGGCGCGGCAGCACGAGGCCCGCGCGGCGCTGCTCCTCGTCGAGGTAGCGGTTGCGGCTGGAGCGGGCGAGCCCGTCCTCCTCCCGCACGATGCCGACGCCCTCGATCTCCACGGGCAGGTCGAGGTCGCGGACCATGCGGCGCACGAGGAACAGCTGCTGCGCGTCCTTCTGCCCGAAGACCGCGACGTCCGGCTGGGCGATGCTCAGGAGCTTGGCGACGACGGTGAGCATCCCGTCGAAGTGCCCCGGCCGCGCGCGCCCCTCGTAGAGGCCGCCGACCTCGTCCGCGACGACCCGCGTCGAGGACGGCCCGTCGGGGTACATCTCGGCGACTCCCGGAGCGAAGAGGAGGTCGGCCCCGGCCGCGTCGAGCAGGGCGGTGTCGCCCTCGAGGTCGCGCGGGTAGCGGTCCAGGTCCTCGGTCGGACCGAACTGCAGCGGATTCACGAACACCGACACGACGACGACGTCGGCCAGCTCGCGACCCCGCTCGACGAGGGCGAGGTGCCCGGCGTGCAGGGCGCCCATCGTCGGCACGAGCGCGATGCGCCGACCGGCCCGCCGCGCCTCCTGCAGCCGCTCGCGGAGGTCGCCGATGCGGTGGACGGTGCTGATCACCCGACGATGCTACCGGCGGTCCCACGGCCGCCGGGGCCCTCGGCACGGAGACGCCGTGCTCCTCCGCGAGGCACCGCCTCCCGAGCGGCGTCCCACCCGCGGAGCGGCGTCTCGAGCGGCGCCGCCCGTCAGCCCGCCGCGCGGCGCAGGGCGTCGTCGACGGAGGAGCGGACGAGGCTGGAGAGGAAGAAGCCCGGCTTCTCGACGCCGATGCCTGCCAGCAGTCCCGCCGCCTGGTCGACGATCGCGGTCGAGAAGGTCGTGGCGGTCGAGACGGCCTCCGCGTAGGCGGCGCGGTCCGACTCCGCCACGGTGACCGGCTCCCCGCCCATCTCGACCACCAGCGCCTGCGCGATCGGCAGCACCGGGCCCGGTGCCGACACGGCGAAGTAGGTCTCGGCGAGGCGCGCCAGGTCGAGGCTGGTGCCGCTGAAGGCCATCGCCGGGTGGACTGCCAGGGGGATGACCCCGGAGGCGAGCGCCGGCGCGAGCACCCCGTAGCCGTGCTCGGGTGCCGTGTGCAGCACCAGCTGGCCGGGCTGCCACGCTCCGGTCGCGGCGAGCCCCGCGACCAGGGCGGCGATCTCGCTCCCGGGGACGGCGACGATCACCAGCTCGCTGCGCTCGACGAGCTCGGGGATCGCGAGCACGGGGACTCCGGGGAGCAGCGCGTCGGCGCGCTCGCGGCCGCTCTCGCTGGTGGTGGCGATCCCGATCACGGCGTGGCCGGCCCCGGCGAGCGCGGCACCCAGCACCGGGCCCACGCGTCCGGCACCGATCACGCCGACGCCCAGGCGTCCGTCGCGGCGGTTCTCAGGCATGCGGTTCCCCCTCCGGAGCGGGCCAGTCGGGCAGGGCGGGCGCGGCCGCGCGCCGCCCCCACTGGTGGCTCGCGTCGCGGTCGGCGGCCCGCACTCCGGCCGTCGCGAGGCTCTCGAAGAAGGCGAGTCCGTCTGCCGCGCTCATCACCGGCACGAGCGGAGTGACGGGGCCGGCCACCGTGTGCACGCGCGCCGAGGCCAGCCCGAGCAGGCGCTGGAGCGGTCCCTGCTGGACCCCGACGCTCTGCATCCGCGCCAGGGGCACCACGGCGACCCGCCGCCAGACCGCTCCGCTGCGCAGGATCGCGACCTCGTCCGTCAGCCGGTACCCGGTCCTCCGGAACGAGAAGGGGCGGAGCCACACCGCCGAGCGCGGCGCCCGGGTGAAGCCGGCCGCGTCGCGGTGCCGGAGCGCGTCTCCGACGGGCGTCGACTCCGCTCCCTCGGCCGGTCCGGGCAGCAGGAGGGCGAGGACGCGCTCGACGGCGGCGAGGTCGCCGACGGGCAGGATCGTGGTGTTCGGCTCGCCGTTCGCCCCGCGGGAGGCCGCGTGGCCGGCGCGGTCGATCCGCACCTGCCACCAGCCGAAGGGGCGCCAGAGCAGCGGTTGCGTGATCTCGACGGCGTGGATCCGGCCGGGCGGGATCGTGTCGCTGCTGGTCGAGAGCACGCCGTAGCCGACCCGCACGCCGTCGGGCGTCGCGGCGATCGAGTACCGGAGCGAGCGCACGAACTGGCGGACGTAGTAGCTGCCCGAGCCGATCAGGCCCGGCAGGATCGCGAAGAGCACGTAGGGCGAGCCGTAGACGGCGACGAACACCACGGCGACGACCGAGGCTGCCAGGAACAGCGTGAAGCCGCTGAAGACGAGCGAGCCGAGGAGCCGGCCCGGCGGGATCGAGACGACCGACTCGGGCGACGTCTCGTCCTGAGGCTCGCCGAACTCCTCCAGCCGCCGCGCCAGGAACCCGCCCGCGGGCGCCGCGCCGTCGACCGTCGCCTCCCGCTCGCGCACCCCGGAGGCGAGCCGCAGGATGTCGCGGCGCAGGGCGTCCACCAGCCGCGAGCCGAGGTACGACAGCTGGACGTTCGCGTCCTGCCCGGCCACGCTCACCTCGAGCTTCGCGGCCCCGAACAGCCGGGCGAACAGCGGACGCTGCACCGCGATGCCCTGGATGCGGTCCAGCCGCGCCCGCCGGTTGGTCCGGAAGAGCACGCCGGAGCGCACCTCGACGACCTCGTCGGTGATGCGGAAGGTGTGCATCCGCCAGGACAGCCAGAACGCGAAGACGGCGACCGCCAGGCCCACCGCGACCGCCAGCAGCGCCCAGCCGACGAGGCCGCGGCGCAGCAGCTCATCGACCGGATCGCCGCTCTCGAAGCCCTCCGGCCCGGGCAGGAACAGCTCGACCAGGCGCTCGCGGAGGTTCGTGATCACGATGCCGAGGACGACCAGCAGGCCGATCCCGCCCTTGAGGACCGGGGTCGCGGGATGGAGGCGGTGCCACTCCCCGTCGGCGAGGTCCGTCTCGACGGCGCGGAGCTCGGTCACAGGCCGGCCCGGCGCGACTCGGCGAGCTCGACCAGGCGGTCGCGGAGCTCCTCCGCGTCCTGCTCGGCCAGGCCCGGGATGCTGACGCCGGTCGCCGCGGCGGCGGTGACGAAGCGGAGGTCGGCGAGGCCGAGCGCCCGGGCGAGCGGCCCGCGGTTGACGTCGATGAGCTGCATCCGCCCGTACGGCACCGACACGAAGCGCTGGAACATGATGCCGCGGCGGAAGAGCAGGTCGTCCTGGCGCAGGAGGTAGCCGTAGGCGCGCGCACGGCGCGGGGCCACGATCAGGAGGGTCACCGCGAGGGCGGCCGCGGCGGCCATCGGGATCCAGCCCCACGGCAGGCCGATCAGCATCAGCACCACGGGCACGGCGAGCAGCAGCACGCTCGACACGACGGCCGACACGATCTCGACCGCGACGTACCGGGGCGAGACGCGGCGCCACTCCCCCGTGATGTCGAGGCGGTCCCGCCGGCGTCCCCTCGCGTCGCGGCGGGTCGTCGGCGACGCGTCCTCGGGCTCGGCGGGCATGGCGTCGTCCTCACTGCCCGCGGCGATCCGGGCGTCGGCGTCAGGCGTGGTTCACCTCGCCGACGGCGCTGTCGTCGTCGTCGCTCGGCGGGATGGTGCACAGGTGCTCGGCGACCAGGCCGGCCACCAGCAGGACGAGCGCACCCACGATGGTCGCGACGTCCTGCCACACGGAGCCTAGCGAAGGGATCGCACGGCTCAGCAGGTATACCAGGATGCCGCCGGAGGCTCCGAGCAGCAGAGCACCGACGTGGCTGGACGCCTTCGCCAGCACCACGACGCGCATCGCCCGGAACGGATCGATGGCCCGGCGCAGCGTGCCCTTCGTGGCGCGGTGGATCGGCACGGCGAAGCCGAGCACGAGGGCGGCGACCACGATCAGGGTCAGCGGAACCGTCAGCGGCGGGATGAGCACGGGGCGGCCGGCGGCGGCGATCGCGAGGTCGAGGAGGAACCCCGCGACGGCCCCGGCGAGGCCGAGTCCGAGCAGGGTGCTGATGCGGGTGCGCCTCACGGGGTCCTGCTCTCGGGGTCGGCGGTGCTGCCGCGGGCGGAGTCGCGCCCCGGCCAGGTCAGCCCGGCCGGGTGGTCGGTCACGCGGTCGGTCGCCCGTGCGCGCAGCTCGGCCACGGGTCCGGCTCCGGGAAGGACCGCCGCCGGCTCGGCGTCGAGCCAGGGCTCGAGCACGAAGGCCCGCTCGGCCGCCCGCGGGTGCGGGAGGGTCAGGTGCGGGTCGTCGCGGAGCACGCCGCCGACCGCGATCACGTCGATGTCGAGGGTCCGGTCGCCCCAGCGCTCCTCGCCCTCGCCGCGGATCCGGCCGCCGGCCGATTCGATCGCCGCCGTCGCCGCGAGCAGGTCGTCGGGCTCGAGGACGGTCGAGCCGGTCACGACCGCGTTGAGGTACCCGGGCGCGTCCTCGTCGACGCCCTCGGGCTTCCACGCGGGCGACTCGACGACCTTGGACACCGCCTCGATGCGCAGGCCCGGCGTCGTGGCGAGGGCCCGCAGCGCCTCCTCGAGGTGCGCCAGGCGGTCGCCGAGGTTGCTGCCGAGCGCGAGCACGACGTGGCGCACCGGGCGGACGCGCTCCTGCCGCGGCCTCACGAGCGGGTCCTCGTGATCTGCACGGCGACGTCCTCGAACGGCAGCGGGATCGGCGCGTCCGGCTTGTGGACGGTGATGCGGACGACGTCGGCGGCGGCGAAGCCCAGGGCCACCCGGGCGAGGCGCTCTGCCAGGGTCTCGATGAGGTCGACCGGGTCGCGGGTCACCGCGTCGGCCAGGGCGATCGCGAGCTCGCCGTAGTGCACCGTCTCGGCCAGCGCGTCGCCCTCGGCCGCCGGGGCGGTGTCGAGCCAGACCGTCGCGTCGATCACGAAGTCCTGGCCGTTCTCGCGCTCGAAGTCGAAGACGCCGTGGTGCGCGCGCACGCGCAGCCCGGTGAGGGTGATGGAGTCGCGCACGGCGAGGGCGGCGGGGTCGATCGCGGTCACGGGGTCTCCTCCTGAAGTCGGGCGGCGAGGGCCAGGGCACGGGCGGACGAGCGGACGTCGTGGACCCGGACGCCCCAGGCGCCGTGCTCGGCGGCGATGAGGCTCAGCATGGCGGAGACCTCGTCGCGCTCGGCGGCCGGGGCGCCGGCGGGGGCGAACGGAGCGAGGAACCGCTTGCGCGAGTGGCCGACCAGGACCGGGAAGCCCAGCGAGACGATCGCGTCGAGCCCTGCCAGCAGCGCCCAGTCGTGCGCGCCGACCTTCGCGAAGCCGAGGCCGGGGTCGAGCAGGAGGCGGTCGTCCCGGATCCCGGCCTCACGGGCGGCGTCGACGCGGCGCTCGAGCTCGCCGCGGACGTCCGCCACCACGTCGCCGTAGGAGGCGAGAGCGGTCATGCCCGCGCTGTGCCCGCGCCAGTGCATCGCGATGTAGACGGCGCCGCGCTCGGCGACGAGCGGGAGCATCCGCGGATCGGCGAGGCCGCCGGAGACGTCGTTGACGACGACGGCGCCCGCGTCCAGAGCGGCCTCCGCTGTGGCAGCGCTCATCGTGTCGATGCTGACGCGCACCCCCTCCGCGGCGAGGGCGCGGACGACGGGCAGCACGCGGCCCTGCTCGGCGGCGGAGTCGACGCGCGCCGCACCGGGACGGGTGCTCTCGCCGCCGACGTCGACCAGGTCCGCGCCGAACGCGGCGGGTCCGTCCCCGGCGGGCCGGGTCAGGTCGAGGCCGTGGCGGACGGCGTCGTCGACGGACAGCCAGCGGCCGCCGTCGCTGAACGAGTCCGGAGTGACGTTGAGGATCCCGAGGAGCGCGGCGCGGCCGGTCGGCGTGAGGTCGGCGACGGTGGTGGCCACGTCACTCCCCCCGCGCGGCGCCGATCAGCGCGATGATCTCGGCGCGGGCGGCCGGGTCGGCGAGGGAGCCGCGGGCGGCGACCGTCACGGTCGAGCTCGCGGTCTGGCGCGGCCCGCGCATCCGCACACAGCCGTGCTCGGCGTCGACCACGACGAGCACTCCCTCGGGAGCGAGGCCCTGCTCGAGCGCGTCGGCGATCTGCTCGGTCATCCGCTCCTGGATCTGCGGTCGCGACGCGACCGTCTCGACCACGCGCGGCAGCCGGCCGAGGCCGACGACCCGCTCGCGCGGCCGGTAGGCGATGTGCGCGACGCCGAGGAACGGCAGGAGGTGGTGCTCGCAGACGGAGCGGAAGGCGAGGTCGCGCACGATCACCGTCTGGTCGAGCGGCGACTCCTGGCCGCCCTCCACCACCGCGAACGTCTCGGTCAGCTGGGCCGCGGCGTCGTCGTCGAACCCGCCGAAGAACTCCTCGTACGCCTCGGCGAACCGCCGCGGCGTGTCGAGGAGTCCCTCGCGGCCCGGGTCGTCCCCGATGGCCGCGAGGATCTCGGCGACGGCCGCCTCGATGCGCGCCTTGTCGACGGGCACGCGCGCGCTACGCCGTCGCGGGGCGCGGGTTGATCAGCGGCGGACGCTTCGGCGCGACCTCGTCCGCACCGGCGGAGGAGACTCCCCCGTCGGTCGCACCCGAGTCGATCGGCGCCTTGGCGACCGGGACCGCGATGGGCGGCAGGTCGGACAGGGGGCGCTTGTCGCTCGAGAGCCACTGCGGGCGCTCGTCGATGCGGCGGACGTCCTTGAAGATCTCGGCCAGCTGGTCGTGGTCGAGCGTCTCCTTCTCGAGCAGCTCCATCGCGAGGCGGTCGAGGATGTCGCGGTTGTCGTTGATGACCTGCCACGCCTCGTCGTGCGCCTGCTCGATGAGCTGGCGCGTCTCGGCATCGACCGTCTCGGCGATCTGCTCGGAGTAGTCGCGCTGGTGGCCCATGTCGCGGCCGAGGAACATCTCGCCCGACGACTGGCCGAGCTTGACCGCTCCGACGTTCGCGGACATGCCGTAGTCGGTGACCATCTTGCGCGCGATGGAGGTCGCCTTCTCGATGTCGTTCGACGCTCCGGTCGTGGGGTCGTGGAAGACGATCTCCTCCGCGACGCGGCCGCCCATCGCGTACGTGAGCTGGTCGAGGAGCTCGTTGCGGGTCGTGGAGTACTTGTCCTCCAGCGGGAGCACCATCGTGTAGCCGAGGGCGCGACCGCGCGGAAGGATCGTGACCTTGGTCACGGGGTCGGTGTGGCGCATCGCCGCCGCCGCCAGAGCGTGTCCGCCCTCGTGGTAGGCGGTGATCAGCTTCTCCTTGTCGCGCATGACCCGCGTGCGGCGCTGCGGCCCCGCGATGACGCGGTCGATGGCCTCGTCGAGCGCGCGGTTGTCGATCAGCTGCGCGTTGGAGCGGGCGGTGAGCAGTGCGGCCTCGTTGAGGACGTTGGCCAGGTCGGCGCCGGTGAAGCCCGGGGTCTTGCGGGCGACGACCTCGAGGTCGACTCCGCCGGCGAGCGGCTTGCCGCGGCCGTGGACCTCGAGGATCCGCTTGCGGCCGAGCAGGTCGGGGGCGTCGACGCCGATCTGGCGGTCGAAGCGGCCCGGACGCAGCAGTGCGGGGTCGAGGATGTCGGGGCGGTTCGTCGCCGCGATCAGGATGACGTTCGTCTTGACGTCGAAGCCGTCCATCTCGACCAGCAGCTGGTTGAGGGTCTGCTCGCGCTCGTCGTGACCGCCGCCCATCCCGGCGCCGCGGTGGCGGCCGACGGCGTCGATCTCATCGACGAAGATGATGGCCGGCGAGTTCTCCTTCGCCTGCTGGAAGAGATCGCGGACACGGCTCGCGCCGACGCCGACGAACATCTCGACGAAGTCCGATCCGGAGATGGAGTAGAAGGGGACGCCCGCCTCGCCCGCGACCGCGCGCGCCAGCAGGGTCTTGCCGGTGCCGGGGGGGCCGTAGAGCAGGACGCCCTTCGGGATGCGGGCGCCGACGGCCTGGAACTTCGCGGGCTCCTTGAGGAACTCCTTGATCTCGTGCAGCTCCTCGATCGCCTCGTCGGCGCCGGCGACATCGCCGAACGTGACCTTGGGCGACTCCTTCGAGACGAGCTTCGCCTTCGACTTGCCGAACTGCATGACGCGGTTGCCGCCGCCCTGCATGCCCGAGAGCATCAGCCAGAAGAACGCGCCGATCAGCAGGATGGGGAGCAGGAAGCCGAGAGCCGAGAGGAACCAGTTGGTCTGCGGGACCTCGTCGTTGTAGCCGGTGCTACCGAGATCGGCCGCGGACACCGCGTCGACGACCTCCGCGCCGCGAGGGGCCACGTAGTAGAACTGCACCTGCGTGCCGTTGTCGCCGTCGGCCTGCTTGAGCGTGAGGTCGACGCGCTGCTCGCCGTCCACGATCTTCGCCGAGTCGACCTTGCCGTCCTTCAGGAGGTCGAGACCCTCCTGCGTCGTGACCGGCCGGAAGCCGGACATGGTGATCAGCGAGGAGCCGATCCACACCGCGACGATCGCCAGGACGACGTAGAGGATGGGACCCCGGAAGATGCGCTTCACGTTCATGCTTGTTGCGGGTGCGACACCCGGCGCCTTTCTGACGAGGAGATTGTGCCTGCCAGGCTACCTCCCGCACTCTGAGCGCCGCCCACGCGTTCGCCGTGGGCCGAACGGCCGCGGGCTGTGTGGTCTGGCGGGGATGCGGCGGGCCGCATCCCCGCGCGCGGTCGGCTTCGCGACGGGGTGCGTTCCGCAGAGCGGGTGCTGTCGGACTGCCGGGAAACGCTGGCACGCGTTTCCCGGTCCGCGTCCTCTGCCTTGCGGGTGGAGGTCGCGGGGATCGGCGCTTCGGCGGTAGGGGCGCGCCGCGAGAGCGCAGGAGTTGTCGCACTCGAGCTCGACAGCGACGACTACTGCGGTCTCGGGAAGGAGGCGAAGGTGTCCGAGCAGGACGCGCCGCGAGAACGCAGGAGTTGTCGCACTCGAGCTCGACAGCGACGACTACTGCGGTCTCGGGGGGGCGAAGGTGTTCGAGCGGGGCGCGCCGCGAGAGCGCAGGAGTTGTCGCACTCGAGCTCGACAGCGACAACTACTACGGTCTCGGGAAGGAGGCGAAGGTGTCCGAGCAGGACGCGCCGTGAGAGCGCAGGAGTTGTCGCACTCGAGCTCGACAGCGACGACTACTGCGGTCTCGGGAGGGCGAGGGTGTCCGAGCGGGGCGCGCCGCGAGAACGCAGGAGGCGCGGACGGACAGACCGGGCCCGCACAGCCCGGGTCAGGCCGACTCGAGGAGGGGCTCCGGGTCGCGGAGGGCGGGCACGAGGCCACGGCGGCGGCGGGCGGCGGCCAGCACGGTCACGGCGAGCGCCCCGACCAGCCAGAGCACGAGCACCAGGACCGCGTGCGCGACTCCGATGCTGCCGCCGGCGATCAGCGAGCGGAACGCCTCCACCGTCCAGGTCAGCGGCAGCACGCCGTGGATCGCCTGGAAGAAGGCGGGCGCGGTCTCGACCGGGTAGGTGCCTCCGGCCGAGGACAGCTGCAGCACGATCATCAGCAGCGCCAGGAACCGGCCCGGGGCGTCCAGCAGCGCGATCAGCGCCTGGTTGATCGCCACGAAGGTGAGGCTCGTGAGCACGGCGATCCCGATCAGCCCGGGCAGGTTCGACGCCTCGACGCCCACTCCGAAGCGGATGACGAGCGCGGCCAGGACGCCCTGGGCGACCGCCATCAGCGCGCCGGGCAGGTAGCTGCGCAGCGCGATGACCCAGGCGGGCCGGCGCGCGGCGAGGAGGCGGGAGCTGAGCGGGGCGCTCATCAGGTAGAAGGCCAGCGCGCCGACCCAGAGCGCGAGGGCCATGAAGTAGGGGGCGAGGCCGTAGCCGTAGGACGGCACGCGGTTCATCCGCTCGGCGTCGATCCCGACCGGGGCGGCCGCGACGGTGCTGAGCTCCTGCGCCTGCTCGCCGGTGTAGGTGGGCACGTCGTCCGCGCCGTCCGAGAGCTTCGTGTCGAGGGTGCGCGATCCGGAGGCGAGCGAGTCGATCCCGTCGGCGAGGTCCTGCGAACCGGTGGCCGCGTCGGCCGAGCCGGTCGCGGCGGTCTCGGCGCCGTCCGCGAGGTCCGAGGCGCCCGTCGCGAGGGCGGCCGTCCCGGAGGCGAGGTCGGAGGCGCCGGCGGCCGCGGAGGCGATTCCGCTGGTGAGCGGGCCGACCGCGCCGGAGAGGGTGTCCACTCCGCCGGCGACCTGCGCGGCTCCGCCGTCGAGGGTCGCAGATCCCTGGGCGAGGGCCTGCGCACCGGTCTGCAGCTTCTGGGCGCCGTCGGCGGCGGAGGTCGCCCCGGTGGACAGAGCGGCGGTGCCGGTCGCGAGGTCGGCGGCTCCGCCCGAGACCGTGGCGGCACCGGCGGCGAGCGCCGTCAGTCCGCTGCCGTCGTCGCCGACGAGCGCGGTCGCACCGGAGGCGAGCGTCTGCGCGCCCGCGTCCGCCGAGGCGGCTCCGCCCGCGAGAGCGGCCGCACCCTTCTCGAGGGCGGTCAGCTCGGCCACGCGCTGGGCGTCGGACAGCGAGTCGTACCGAGAGAGCAGGGAGGCGAGGCCGGAGTCGACTCCGGTCGCTCCGGTGGCGAGTTGCGGAGTGGCGGTCGCGAGCGCTCCCGCACCGGTCGCGAGCTGCTGGGCTCCTGCGAGGGCCTTCCCCGCTCCGTCGGAGAGGGAGGCGGACCCGGTGGCCAGCGCCGCGGCACCGGATGCCGCCGAGACCGCGCCGTCCTTCAGGGTCGACGTCCCCGCGGCGAGGTCGGCGGCGCCCGAGGCGAGCGACGCCGCTCCGCCGTCGAGCTGCTGGGCGCCGTCGGCGACCGTGCGGGCTCCCGTGTCGAGCGCCGCCGCCTGGTCGGGCAGCTGACCGGTCCCGCTCGCGATCCGCTGGAGTCCCGACGAGAGGTCGGACGCTCCGGAGGCCGCGCTCCCCGCGCCCGAGCGGAGGGAGTCGGCGCCGGTCGCCAGCTGCGCGGTGCCGTCCTGCAGCTGCGCGAGCCCGACGACCAGCTCGGAGGAGCCGGACGCGGCGGTCCCGGCGCCGTCCGCCAGCTGAGCGGCGCCGTCGGCCGCCTGCTCGAGGCTCGAGTGCACGTCGGTGAAGCCGAGGTAGACGTTCTCGAGGTAGGTCGCGCCGACCTTCTCCTCCAGCGTCTTCGTCACGGTGGTGCCGATGGTGGAGGCGATGTTGCCGACGATCAGGTTGGCCGCGTCGTTCGTCTCGATCGACAGCTTCGCCTGCACGGCCGCGGCGGGGTCGTCGCCGCCGACGGAGGCGACGTCGGCCGAGAAGCCGGCCGGCACCGTCAGCACGGCGAGGACGTCGCCGGAGGCGAGCTCGCGGGACGCCTCGTCGGCACCGGTCGCCGTCCAGGCGAAGTCCGAGCCGGAGGTGTCGGTGGTGAGCTGCTCGGTCAGGTCGTCGCCGAGGGCGAGCGCGGAGCCGTCCGAGGCGGTCGCGCCGGTGTCCTCGTTGACGATCGCGGCGGGCACCGTGTCGAGGTGGTGCGTGGGATCGAGGTTGGCCGAGGTCAGCAGTCCCGCGTAGATCAGCGGGATGAGCGCGATCGCGGCGAAGACGACGACGAGGCGCGGGTTCACGGCGCGCAGGGCGCGGCGGAGCGGGGAGGTGGTCATGGTCCTTCTACTTCGTGGAGTGCAGGGCGGCGAGCCGCGGCGAGGCGACTCCGGTGACGAGGAGCTCGGCGATGTCGGCGGAGGCCGAGGCCACGGGACGGCGGGCGTCGCCGTCGAGGAGCCAGCCGACGACCAGCCAGGTGGTGCCGGCGGCGAGGAGGACGGCGAAGCGCTCGACGCGGGCGTGGTCGCCGCCGCCCGATCCGCGCTCGGCGAGGGGCGAGAAGGCGAGGAGCCGCTGCGCGAGGAACGCGACGACCGACTCCTGCACGGCGCGGGCCGTGCCTCCGCTCAGCACGCGGCGGTAGAAGTCGGCGTGCACGAGCATGCCCTCGAGGAGGCCGCGGACGATGCGGGGGACCGCGCCCTCCCAGTCGGCGGGGGCGGTGCCGGGAGCGACGTCGCCGAACAGCGCGTGCATCCGCTCCACCGCGGCGGCCTCGATCAGGGACGGCACATCGCCGAAGTGCTGGTAGAACGTGGGGCGGCTGACGCCCGCGGCGCCGCAGAGCTCCGTGATGGAGGGCTGGTCGTCGCCCGGGCGGTCGAGTGCCGTCGTGATCGCGGTGAGCAGGAGCTCGCGCGAGCGGGTGAGCCGCGGATCGGTCACGGGGTCCTTCTTCCCGGCGCGAGGAGCGCCTTCTTTACGTCCGTCAGATAACTTACAACCGTAAAGAAGAGCGCGCAAGCGTCAGGAGGAGGGCGGCTCCGGGAGCAGCGTCGCGATGGCGGACGTGTCGACGATCACCGAGTCGTGCGGAGTCAGTCCCGGGCTCCGGGGCGTCGGCACCGGCAGGCGCACGAGCAGGGCGCCCGGATCCACGCCGAAGCGCCCGGAGCGGGTGCGGCCGACCGGATCGCCGTCCAGCTCGGCGAGCACCGGCTGGTCGAGCTCGAACGAGAACTCGCGGCCGGGCCACTGCCGGAGCGAGGCGAGCCCGTTGCGGTTGCCGGTCGCGACATCCAGCGCGAGGCCGAAGCGCCGACGCAGCAGCACCAGCTCCAGGTCGCCGTCGTCGAGCACCGCGCCCGCGGCCAGCTCGATGTTCGCCACCACGGAGCTGCAGTTGCAGGCCAGCACCATGAAGCAGCGCTGCGGAGGCTCCTCCGCGCCGTCGATCGTGAGGGTCACCTCGAATCCGGCCTTGAACATCGCCGGCGCCCCCGCCGCGAAGTAGGCGCCCCAGCCCACCCGCTTCTTCAGCTCCTCGTCCGTCTTGTCCATGATCTCGGCGTCCAGGCCCACCCCGCCCATCACCATGAACACCCGCTCCTCGCCGTCGTCGAACGCGGCCGTGCCCACGTCGATGGCGCGGTCCTGCCCGAGCAGGGCGATCTCCACCGCCTCGGGCAGCGAGCCGAGCGGGATCCCGAGGTTCCGCGCGAGGAGGTTGCCCGTGCCGCTGGGCAGCAGGCCGTAGGGGACGCCGGTCCCCCGCAGCACCGTGGCGACGGCGCGGACGGTGCCGTCGCCTCCCATCGAGCACACCAGGTCCGGGCCCGCCTCGAGCGCGGCGCGGGCCGCAGCCGCACCGGAGTCGCCCGGGCTGGTCTCGAACCAGAGCGGCTCGTTCCAGCCGTGGCGGCGCGCGATCGTCGCGACCAGGTCCTCCGCGGCGCCGACGTCGTCGAACTTGCTCGGGTTGATCACGACGGCGACGGTGCGCTTCTCGGGTGCCTTCACCCCGTCAGTCTGACGGCACCGGCGACCGGTCCAGTCGCGCTGACGCCTCCAGGGCGAGCACGGCGCCGATCTCGGCCGAGAGCGTGGCGGGCAGCGACGGAGGCGCGTCCCAGCGGGGCCCGGCCAGCAGCACGCCGCGGCGGACGCTCGAGCTCTGCAGCGCGGCGACGCTGCCGGCGACGAAGCCGCGGAGGCGGGCGGCCACCGCGGGCGCGACTCCGCCCGTCGTGGCGAGGTCGACGAGGTGCCGGTAGGCGATGCCGCCGAACAGGGCGCCGTCCCCCGATCCCTGGTCGACGAAGACGCCGTCGGGGGCGAGCCGGTCCAGCAGGTCCTCGGCCGTGCGGGAGGCGTGGGCGACCAGGCGGGGGTCGGGCCGCAGGCGGTGCAGGGCGAGCGCCGCGCCGATGTAGACGGCGTGGTTGTAGCTGAAGGCCCAGTCGTCGCGCGCGGAGCCTCCCTCGCGGCCGATGCCGTCTGCGACGAAGCCGGTGTCGTCGTCGCGGAGGCGCACGTGCATCCAGTCGAGGGCGGCGCGCGAGAGCTCCTCCCGGCCGTCGGGCTGCAGCCGCTCCAGGCGCGCGCCGAGGATCGCGAACGGGCCGTTCGCGGGCGCGTTCTTGTAGTCCATCTGCCGGCGGCGCCAGGCGAGGCTCGCCCCGTGGCGGAGGTTCCAGCCCTTCGCGACGGCGAAGCGCCACAGGCGGTCGGCCCGGTCGAGGAAGCGCGGGTCGCCCGAGGCCTCCCCGAGGCGGGCGAGCGCGCCACCGAGCCACATCATGTCGTCGAAGTAGCCGTTGACCAGGCGCCCGCCGTTGCGGAGGCGGATCGCGCGGTGGATCCGCCGGGCCCGCTCCAGGTGCGCCTCGTCGCCCGTGCGCTCGAAGGCGTCGACGGCCGCGTCGATCGCGTGCGCGAGCCACCAGTAGTTGAACTCGAGGTCGGCCCGCAGGGAGGTCGGGTAGCTCATGTGGTAGCCCAGCAGCGGCACCGCGAAGAGCCGCTCGAGGCTCTCCTGCGCGGTGTCCGCGGGGCTACTCGTAGACGTGCGGGGCGAGGACGGCGACATCGCGGAGGTTGCGGTAGCGCTCGGCGTAGTCGAGCCCGTAGCCGATCACGAACTCGTTCGGGATGTCGAAGCCGACGTAGGCCACGTCGACCTCGACCTTGGCGGCCGCGGGCTTGCGGAAGAGCGCGCAGATCTCGACGGACTCGGCGCCTCGGCTGCGGAGGTTGCCCTGCAGCCACGAGAGCGTGAGGCCGGAGTCGATGATGTCCTCGACGATCAGCACCTTGCGGTTCGTGATGTCGGAGTCGAGGTCCTTCAGGATCCGCACCACGCCGGACGACTTGGTGCCGCTCCCGTAGGACGAGACGGCCATCCAGTCCATGACGATGTCGAGCTTGAGCTCGCGGGCCAGATCGGCCATCACCATCACGGCGCCGCGCAGCACCCCGACGATGAGCAGGTTCTCGCCCGCGTAGTCGCGCTCGATGGCGCGGGCCAGGTCGCGGATCCGCTCGTGGATCTCGGCCTCGGTGTAGAGGACCTCGGTGATGTCGTCGGCGATGTCGGCTGCTTCCACCCGGCCACTCTACGGGTGACCGGCCCCCGTCTCCCCTCCGCGAGACTCCGCTCTCGTACACCTCCGTCGGCGAGTCGCGTGCCGGAGCGGCATCTCGCGGGGAGGGGCCGGGCGTCTCGCGGGGACCGGCGTCGCGGGGACGGGGTCAGGGG
>NZ_PSVY01000015.1:0-75146 GCF_002932635.1 Rathayibacter sp. AY1D1 | reverse complement strand
GCACGGAGGACTGGATCGCGTTCCTCAAGGGTGCGGGCTACGTCTTCACCTCGAACCCGGTGATCGACCCGATCGCCGCGATCGACCCGTCCCGCCCTGCCGTGACCGGCGGCCCCGCACCGGCGCCCTCCCCTGCCGTCACCGAGGCTCCGGCCCCCTCCGGGCCGCCGGGGGCCACGACCGGGGGCTCCGCGCCGGGCCCGATCGGCAACGGCCCGGCCCTGCCCTCCGTTCCGGTCCCGACCCCCGCACCCAGCACTCCGGTCCCGGTTCCTGTTCCGATCGTGACTCCCCCACCGGACACTCCGGCTCCGGCAGCGACGCACGTACCGAGCACTCCGGCGCCGGTCCCTACAGAGGCGCCGAGCACCTCCGCTCCGGTCTCGACTCCCGCACCGGTCACGACTCCCGCTCCGGCCGCACCTCCCGCTCCGGCCGCACCGACCCTCGCGCTCGACACCGACGGCCGGCTGCTGCCCGATGCCCGGGGCACCGCCGCGCCCGGCGCCGAGGTGCTCCTCGAGGACGCCTCCGACGGACACCGCGTGGGCTCCGCCACCGCCGACGCCGACGGCTCCTGGACCGCGCCGGCGCTCCCCCTCCCCGCGGGCACGACCACGGTGCTGGCGCGCACCGCTGCAGGAGTCAGCGCCCCCGAGGCGGTCGACCTGCGCGCTCCGGTGCTCCTCGCCCGGGCCGCGTCGAGCGGGGGCGCGGTCGGCGTGCTCGTGCTCGCCGATCCCGACGCGGACGGCCTCGACCTCCTGGTCGACGGCGGGCAGGTGCGGTCCCTCGCTCCCGGAGCCCCCGTCCTCGCCGCGACCCTGGAGGTCGGTCCCGGGAGGCACACGATCGGCGTCCGCTACTCCTCCCCGGACGGGCGGACGGGACCCGTCGCCGTCGTGTCCGTCGACGCGGGCTGAGGCGCGCGGACCGCCCCGTGCCCCACCGTTATCCTGGGCGGATGCAGCCCGAACCCGCCGCGTCCGCGACTCCCCGGCCCGCCCCCGCGAGCACCCGTCCGACGGGCAGCGACGCCGCGTGGTCCGGCGCCCGGCCCGCGGGAAACCACTGGACCCTGACCTTCGCCTGCCCCGACCAGCCGGGCATCGTGCACGCCGTGTCCGGTGCCGTCGTCCAGGCCCGCGGCAACATCACCGAGAGCCAGCAGTTCTCGAGCGCCGACACCGGCCGCTTCTTCATGCGCCTGCAGGTGGAGTCGCCGATCAGCCGCGAGGAGTTCGCCGCCGCCCTGCTGCCGATCACGGAGCACTACGGGATGACCTGGCGCCTCGACGTCGTCGGCCGGCCGCTGCGCACCCTCGTCCTCGCCTCCACCGCCGCGCACTGCGTCAACGACCTGCTCTTCCGCCAGCGCGCCGGGCAGCTCGCGGTGGACATCCCGATGATCCTGTCCAACCACGGCAGCCTTCGCGACCTCGCCGAGTTCTACGGCGTGCCCTTCGAGTCGCGACCCGTGGTCTCGCCGGAGTCGAAGCGCGGGTTCGAGGAGCGCGTGCTGGAGGTCGTCGAGGAGCACGACGTCGAGCTCGTGGTCCTGGCGCGCTACATGCAGATCCTCTCCCCCGAGCTCTGCGCGCGACTGGCCGGCCGCGCTATCAACATCCACCACTCGTTCCTGCCGGGCTTCAAGGGCGCGAACCCCTACAAGCAGGCGCACGCCCGCGGCGTCAAGCTGATCGGGGCGACCGCGCACTTCGTCACCAGCGACCTCGACGAGGGGCCGATCATCGAGCAGAACGTGGTGCGCGTGGACCACTCGCACTCGGTCGCCCAGCTCGTGGCGATCGGGCAGGACGAGGAGAGCCGTACGCTCACGCAGGCGGTCAAGTGGTTCGCGGAGGACCGGGTGCTCCTCGACGGGGCCCGCACCATCATCTTCCGCTGACCTCCGGCGGCTAGCATGGTCGGCGTGAATCGAGCAGGAGCGGACACCGCGGGCACCGACATCAGGATCGGCCCGAACGCGATCCTCCGGTTCCTCCTGGAGCTCGTCGCGCTGGCGACCTTCGCCCTCTGGGGCTTCGCGTCGTGGGACCTCCCGTGGAACATCGTCCTCGGCATCGGCGCTCCGGTGGTCGCCGCGCTGATCTGGGCGCTCTTCCTCTCGCCGCGCGCGGTCCTCGCGATCGACGTCTACGGCCGCTCGCTGATCGAGCTGCTCGTGATGGGCGCCGCCGCGCTGGCGTGGCTGGACCTCGGCCAGCCGGTCGTCGCGATCGTCTTCGGCGTCCTCGCCGTCGTCTCCGGCGTCATCGCGGGACGCCGCTCCCTCTGATCCTGACGGCGGCCGCTCAGGCCGAGGGGGGCGCTCGCTCGGAGCCGTCCACCGCTGTCCCCGAGGGTGCACCGCGGTCCCCGTGCGCTCGCCGCCGCCTCGGACCGGAACCGAACGCGTCGTCCCGGCTCGCAGCGGCAGGTCGCCACCGCGTTCTCCCGTCGATGCACCTCCGGGGATGCGCGACCGCAGCGGGACCCCGGGCCGATCGCGCCGCCGGGCCCCCAGTCGGAGGTGCTCCGCCCCGCCTGATCGTCGATCTCTCCCCGACCCGCTCCCGCCTCCGCTCTCGAGCCGTTCCCCCACGCAGCCCGGCTGGTCCTGCTCCCGGCCCGCACCACGAGCCGCCCCGTCTCCGCCTCCCCCGCCCGAGAACGGCGAACGGCCGCCCCCGCCGCTCCGGGAGGAGCAGGGGGACGGCCGTTCGCGGCGGTCGCGGAGGACTACTCCGCGGCGCCCGCCTCACGCTGCGCCAGGGCGCGGCGTCGGAGGCCGGTGATCACAGCACCTGCACCGAGGAGGGCGAGGGCGGCGGCTCCGAGGAGACCGCCGTCGAAGCCCGTCGACGGGAGGCCGCCGGCGCCGTGGCCGGGCGCGCCCGGTCCGGCGGTCGGCGTGGAGGTGGGCTCCCCCGGTCCGGCGGTCGGCGTGGAGGTGGGCTCCCCCGGTCCGGCGGTGGGGCCGGCCGTCGGCGTCGCGGTCGGCTCCGGGGTGCCCGTGGGCTCCGGAGTCGCGGTCGGCGTCGGGGTGGGGGTGACCGCCTCGGTGACGTCGACGCTCACGAGCGACGCGAGTCCCGAGTCGGTGTAGGCGACACGGCCGAGGTAGCGGGCCGGGCCCGCCAGGTTCGACCAGGAGACCGCGTACGCGATCGGCTCGCCCTGCACGGCGTCGACCACGGCGGGGTCGGTGCTCAGCGAGCCGAGACCGTTCTCCGGAGTGATGACGAAGCTGCGGAAGTCGAACGTGACGGTCGAGGATCCCGGAGCGGTCGAGTAGACATCGGCCTGGACCGTGTACTCGCCCGGAGCGGGGTCGGCGATGTCGACGCGCTCGTCGGCCGAGCCGGTCGCCGAGGTGAAGACCTTGTCGGTGCTCTCGCTGGTGACGGTGAGGTCGAGGTCGGCCGCGTCGTCGAGCGAGTCGAGGTCGAAGCGGGCGAACTCGGCGCCCTCCGGCACCACGACGGTGGTCGTCAGCGACTTCCCCGTGGGGAGCGTCGCCGAGTGGCCGTCAGCGGCGGTGGCGTCCTCGGCGAGGACACCCTCGGCGAGACCGCTCGCGGTGAGCGGCAGCGCGCCGGTGATGCCGGGCGTGACCGTCACCGTGCCGGTGCCGGTCGAGCCGGTGCCGGAGACCTCGTAGGGCGCGTCCAGCAGGACGGGTCGCACCGCGATCGGGCTGCGGACGTCGTGCTCCGCGCTCGCCCAGGTCAGGTAGCCGGTGGCGAACTGGTTGAGCGCCGCCGAGCCGGTGGTGAAGGAGACCGTGTACTCCGCCGTCTGGCCCGCACCCGTGAAGGAGAGGGTCGAGGGCGAGACGACGGTGTCGATCCCGGCGAGGCCGTCGACCGAGGCGGTGTAGGTGCCCGCGCCGGTCGAGGTGACCGTGCGGGTCACGGTCTGCGTGCCCGCGAGGGCGCCGATCGCGATCGAGGCCTGGTTGAGGTCGGACGGGTCGATCGCGGCGATCGGGTCGATCACCGGGTTCGAGGTGAAGACGTAGCCCGCACCCTTGAGGAACGCGATCCAGTCCTCCGTGCCGCTCTGGTAGAGCAGTCCGGGGTCGAGGAACGCGGCTGGGTCGACGTGTCCGGCGCCCTGGGCGAAGACGTCCTCGGACGCGGCGCCCGACTGGTCGACGCTGTCGTAGGCGGAGGTCATCATGGCCGACTTCACCGCGGACGGCGAGGCCTTCGGGGTCGCGCCGAGGATCAGCGCGCCGAGGCCCGCCACGTGCGGCGACGACATCGAGGTGCCGGACTCGAACGCGAAGGCGGGGTCGTCGCCCTCGGCGTTGAAGCTGTCGGCGAGGATCGCGACGCCGGGCGCCGTGAGGTCGGGCTTCAGCACGTCGGCGCCGTCCGCCTCAGCGGGTCCGCGCGACGAGAAGCCGGCGACCTGCGGGACGGGGATGGAGGCTCCGGACGAGTTGCCCTCGGAGAGGGTCACGGTCGCACCGGCGGTGCCGGCGTAGGTCGTGATCGCCTGGTAGGCCTGCGAGTCGATCTGGATGCTCGGGACCGAGTGGTCGTCGACGTGCAGGGCGTTCGGGGTCGGGTTGAGCAGCAGCATGCCGATGCCGCCGGCCCGCTCGACCTCGGCCGACTTGGAGACGCGCGCGGTGACGCCCGCGGTGCAGGCGACGATCGTGCCCTTCACCTTGTCGGGGTCGAGGGTGCCGGTCTCGCAGATGGCGGGGTTCTCGGCGCCCGAGCGGACGACGTCGGCGCTGTTCACCAGCGGTCCGGTGACGTCCTCGTGGACCGAGATGGATCCTCCGACGAACTTCTGGCCGTCGCCGAGAGCGGCGGTCGCGGTGTAGGTCGGGATGGAGGACGCGGCGACCGTGGTGTACCAGGGCGACGCGTGGTCGAGCGTGGAGGCGCCCGCACCCGAGTTGCCGGCCGAGGCCGCGACGAAGACGCCCGCGGCGGCGGCGTTGAGGAACGCCTCGTCGATCGCGGTCAGGGTCGAGGTGGCCGAGCCGCCGCCGATCGAGAAGTTGATGACGTCGACGCCGTCCTTGGTCGCGGCGTCGATGGCCGCGAGGATGCCCGCTCCGGAGCAGAAGTCGTCGTCGTCGGTGCCCTCGTCGGGTCCGTTCCAGCAGACCTTGTACGCGGCGACCTTGGCGGCCGGGGCGACTCCGGAGATCTTCCCGTAGTCGTAGCCGTCGACGCTCGCCTCGACGCCGTTGTTGCCGGCTGCCGTGCTCGCGGTGTGCGAGCCGTGTCCGTCGGCGTCGCGCGGGGAGCGGTACTCGGGGTTGTCCGTCGAGCCGACCTCCTCGTCCGCGAGGAACCAGCGTGCGCCGATGAGCTTCTGGTTGCACTCGTCGCCGTCCCACTGCTCGGAGGCGGGGAGCCCCGGCGAGCAGGAGCCGACGAAGGTGCCGCCGTCCGACTTCACGAAGGAGGTGGTGGTGCCGTCCGTGTAGGGGGCCGCTCCGGGCGAGGTCGCCAGGGGCGGGCCTGCGAAGGAGGGGTTCTCGGGCGCGATGCCGGAGTCGATGACGCCGACGACGACGCCCTCGCCCGCCTTGTCGATGCCGCCCAGCTTCTGCCAGACGCCGTTCTCGCCCTCGAGGCCGAGGAAGTCGGTGGAGCGCTGCTGTCCGGTGTCGGGCACGGGGGTACCGGCGGCGGCCGCGGCGAGCGGCGAGGCCTGCGCGGCGCGGTCGACCTTCAGGTTCTCGACCTTGCGGACCTGGGCGACGTCGCGGCGGCTCGCGAGCTCGCCCGCCTGCTCGCCCGAGAGGGTCGCGGAGAAGCCGTTGAGGGCGACGGTGTAGTGGTAGCCGATGGCGGCGTCGACCGCGGAGGCGACGTCCTCCTGGCGCTGCTCGAGGTGGGCGGAGTAGTCCTCCACCGGAGCCGAGGCGGCCTGCAGCTGCGCACCGTCGACGGGCGCGGTGCGGGCGAAGCGGGCATCGCTGCCCTGGTAGGTGGCCGCGGAGGGCTCGACGAGGGTGACGACGTAGTCGCCGTCGTCGAAGCTCTGGCCGACGGAGAGCCCGCCGACGAGCGAGGCGCTGCCGGCGAGAGGGGCGGCACTGGCGCCGGTGGTGGCGAAGGCCGCGGTCGCGGCGACTCCGAGGACGGCGAGGCCCGCGAGGATGCGCCTCTCAGCGCGGCGGACGGGTGGTCGGTGGGACAGGTGGATCGGCAATCGATGTCCTTACTCACATTCGCTGGGAACCGGATCGGTTTCCACACAGAAACGACCCTACGAACTCGATTGCTCAGCTTTGTTACGAACAGGTAACGAAGTTGACACCGAAAGGGGCCGATCCGTTGGCACTCCCCCTCCGCGAGTGCTAATTTATTCGCATTG
Organism: Rathayibacter sp. AY1D1; assembly: GCF_002932635.1. Taxonomy (NCBI): domain Bacteria; kingdom Bacillati; phylum Actinomycetota; class Actinomycetes; order Micrococcales; family Microbacteriaceae; genus Rathayibacter; species Rathayibacter sp. AY1D1. The sequence goes on along the minus strand of NZ_PSVY01000015.1, from coordinate 68,792 downwards.
AGCCGGGTCGGCTCAACTCTTGGAACTCTTCGTTGCACGACTGAATGGAGTGATCTCATGGCTGTCACCTACGACCCCGTCCGCGAGCTGGACCGCCTCGCCACCGCCCTCCTCGGCTCCGGTCAGGGGCCCCGCCGGATGCCGATCGACCTGTACCGGGACGGCGACCACTACGTCCTCACCGCCGACCTCCCCGGCATCGACCCCGGGTCCGTCGATGTCGACGTGGACGGGCAGCTCCTCACCATCCGCGCCCAGCGCACCGTCGCGGGCGGCGACGACGTCACCTGGATCACCCGGGAGCGCCAGTCGGCGACCTTCGTCCGCCAGCTGAGCCTCGGCCAGGGCGTCGACACCGAGCGCATCGCCGCGTCCTACGACAACGGCGTGCTCTCGGTGACCATCCCGGTCAGCGAGAAGGCGCGTCCCCGCCGCATCGAGGTCGTCTCGACCGCCCGCCCCGAGCAGGTGCGGATCGGCGAGGCGGCCGCCGAGTAGGACGACGAGCGAGGGCCCGTCCGCGATCGTGCGGGCGGGCCCTCCGTGTGTCCGCACGCCCTACGCTGGCCGGATGCGCGCCTCCTCCTCCGACACCGCTGTCGGCGTCCTGCTCCCCCGCGATCTCCCGGCCTCCGAGGTGCTCGGCTACGCCCGCCGCGCCGAGGAGCTCGGCTTCGACGAGCTCTGGGTGGTCGAGGACCTCGGCTTCCGCGGCGGCATCGCCCAGGCCGGCGCGGTGCTCGCCGCCACCGAGCGGATCGTCGTCGGCATCGGCATCCTGCCCGCCGCCGTGCGCACGGCGGCCTTCACCGCGATGGAGCTCGGCACTCTCGCCGAACTGTTCCCCGGCCGCGTCCACGCCGGCATCGGGCACGGGATGCCGCACTGGCTGCGCGGCCTCGGCGTCTGGCCGCGCAGCCCGCTCACCCTGCTCGAGGAGCAGTTCGACGCGATCCGCTCGCTGCTCTCCGGCGAGCGCACCGACCGCTCCGGCCGCTACGTGCACGTGGACGGCCTCGTCCTGGAGTCGCCGCCCGCCGTCGTGCCGCCGCTGCTGGCCGGCGTCCGCGGACCGAAGTCGCTGGCGCTCGCGGGCCGGATCGCCGACGGGGTCGTCCTGGCCGAGCCCGTCACTCCGGAGTACCTCGCGGCGGCCCGCGGCCACCTGGGCGGCACCGGACGGATCGTCGCCTACAACGTGGCCGCCGTGGACGACGACGCGGCCGCCGCGCGCGACGCGGTCCGGCCGGGACTCGAATGGATCGGCGAGTCGGACTGGGCGCCGCACATCGAGCCGCTCCCCTTCGCCGAGGACTTCGCCCGCCTGCGGGCCGAGAGCGCCGACCGCGCCGCCTTCGTCCGCGACCTGCCCGACGCCTGGGTCGACCAGCTGGCCGTCGTGGGCACTCCCGAGGACGCTCGTCGCCGCATCGGCCTGCTGCACGAGGCCGGTGCGTCGAGCGTCGTGCTGATGCCGTCGGGGCCCGATCCGCTCCACGCGATGGAGGAGCTCGCCCGGGCGCTCTGAGGCGCTCGGCCCGGGCGCGTCCCACCGGGCCCGGAGACGCGTCCGGCCCGCAGGATCCGAGGATCGTGCGGGCCGGACGCGTCTGCTGAAGCCGGTGATCAGGCCGACATGCGGGCCTTCAGGTTCTCGTCGAGGGTCGCGAGGAACTCCTCGGTCGTCTGCCAGCCCTGCTCGGGGCCGACGAGCAGGGCGAGGTCCTTCGTCATCTTCCCGGACTCGACCGTCTTGATGACCACGTCCTCCAGGGTGAGCGAGAAGTCGATGAGCTCCTGGTTGCCGTCGAGCTTGCCGCGGTGCGCGAGGCCGCGCGTCCAGGCGTAGATCGAGGCGATCGGGTTCGTCGAGGTGGGCTTGCCGGCCTGGTGCTGGCGGTAGTGGCGCGTGACGGTGCCGTGCGCCGCCTCCGCCTCGACGACGCTGCCGTCGGGCGTGGAGAGCACGGAGGTCATCAGGCCCAGCGAGCCGAAGCCCTGCGCGACGGTGTCGGACTGGACGTCGCCGTCGTAGTTCTTGCAGGCCCAGACGTAGCCGCCCTCCCACTTCATGGCCGAGGCGACCATGTCGTCGATGAGGCGGTGCTCGTAGGTGAGGCCCGCGGCGTCGAAGCGCTCCTTGAACTCGGTCTCGAAGATCTCCTCGAAGATGTCCTTGAAGCGGCCGTCGTAGGCCTTGAGGATCGTGTTCTTGGTGGAGAGGTAGACCGGGTAATTGCGCGAGAGGCCGTAGTTCAGCGACGAGCGGGCGAAGTCGCGGATCGACGCGTCCTGGTTGTACTGGACCTGCGCGATGCCGTCGTCCGGGGCCTTGTAGACCTCGAACCTCATCGGCTCGGAGCCGTCCTCGGGCGTGAACTCGACGGTCAGCGTGCCCTTGCCCTTGAAGACGAAGTCGGTGGCGCGGTACTGGTCGCCGAACGCGTGGCGGCCGATGATGATCGGCTTGTTCCAGCCGGGGACCAGGCGCGGGATGTTCGAGATGATGATCGGCTCGCGGAAGATCACGCCGCCGAGGATGTTGCGGATCGTGCCGTTGGGCGACTTCCACATCTTCTTGAGGCCGAACTCCTCGACGCGGGCCTCGTCGGGGGTGATGGTCGCGCACTTCACGCCGACGCCGTGCTTCTGGATGGCGTGCGCCGCGTCGATCGTGACCTGGTCGTCCGTCTCGTCGCGGTACTCGATGCCGAGGTCGTAGTACTCGAGGTTCACGTCGAGGTACGGGTGGATGAGGGTGTCCTTGATCTTCTGCCAGATGATGCGCGTCATCTCGTCGCCGTCGAGCTCGACGACCGTTCCCTCAACCTTGATCTTGGACATTGCTCTCCCATGGTGTCGATGACCCCGCACCTGTGCGGGACGGGCGGCTCTGCACCGCTCCGGATGGCCTCCGCCAGCCTACCCGAGGCCCGAACTGTCTCGATGTCGAGACAGTTCTCGATCGTCCGCGCCGGGGCCGGCGCACGTCGCCCGACAGGAGGATGCCCGCCGTCCTGCGCCGCCGGTACAGTGACGGCATGAGTGACCTCCGCCTGGAAGAGCTGTCCGCCTCGAACATCTCCGCCGTGAACGGTCTGAGCCTCAAACCCGGCCAGGAGCAGTTCATCGCGCCGGTCTCCTACTCCGCCGCCGCCGCGGTGATCGACCCGGGCGCCTCCTGGCAGCGGGCCGTGATGGACGGCGACGAGCTGGTCGGCTTCATCCACGCGCACTTCGACCCGGAGGCGGCGGAGGAGTTCCGCAGCTGCATCTGGCGCATCAACATCGACGCGGCGAAGCAGGGCCGCGGCGTGGGCACCTTCGCCGTCCGCGCCACCGCCGACGAAGCGCGCGCCCGCGGCTTCGACACCCTCACGGTGATCTGGGAGTCCGGCGAGGACGGCCCGGAGCAGTTCTTCCGCTGGATCGGCTTCGAGGTCGTCGGCGAGACGCAGTACGGCGAGAACATCGGGGCGCTGACGCTCTGAGCGCGGCGCCGGAGGCAGCGGAGCCGGCCGACTTCGTCTCCGCCGTCCTCGAGGTGGTCGCCTCGATCCCGCCCGGCCGCGTGATGGCCTACGGCGAGATCGCCGCGGTCCTCGGCACGCGTGCGGCACGCGCGGTCGGCACGGTGATGGCCCGCTACGGCTCCGACACCGCCTGGTGGCGCGTCGTCCGCGCGGGAGGAGCGCCCCCGGTCGGCCACGAGGAGCGCGCCCGCCGGGAGTACGAGCGCGAGGGCACGCCCCTCGTCGTCACGCCGGGCGGCTGGCGCGTCGACGTGCGCAGCGCCCGCTGGCGCCCCTGAGCCGGGAGCGGCTCCGGGACGTGAGTCGCGAGCGGCAGCCGATCAGACGAGCGAGTCCCGCCAGGCCGCGTGCAGGGTGGCGAAGCGGCCCTCGCCGGCGATGAGCGCCTCCGGGGTGCCGTCCTCGACGATGCGGCCGTGCTCCATCACCAGCACCCGGTCGGCGATCGCGACCGTCGAGAGGCGGTGCGCGATGATGACCGCCGTGCGGTCCGCCAGGAGCGTCTGCAGGCCCTGCTGCACCAGGCGCTCGCTCGGGATGTCGAGGGAGGAGGTCGCCTCGTCCAGGATCAGCACCGCCGGGTCGGCCAGGAACGCGCGGGCGAACGAGATCAGCTGGCGCTGACCGGCCGAGACGCGGCCGCCGCGCTTGTTCACATCGGTGTCGTAGCCGTCCGGAAGCGCCTGGATGAACTCGTGCGCGCCGACCGCCTGCGCGGCCCGGACGATCTCGTCGTAGGACGCGGTCGGCCGCCCGATCGCGATGTTGTCGGCGACGGATCCGGAGAAGAGGTACGCCTCCTGGGTGACCATCACGATCGCGCGCCGCAGGTCCTTCGGGTGCAGCTGCCGCAGGTCCACGCCGTCGAGGGTCACCACGCCGTCGCTCGGGTCGTAGAAGCGCGAGATCAGCTTGGCGAGCGTCGTCTTGCCGGCGCCCGTGGACCCGACGAGGGCGATGGTCTGCCCGGCGGGGATGTCGAGGTCGAAGCGCGGCAGCACCTCGCGGTCGGCGGTGTAGGCGAAGCGGACGCCCTCGAAGCCGAGGCGGCCCCGCGCCTGCCGCAGGTCGACCGGGCGGGCCGGATCCGGGACGCTCGGCTCCTCGGCCAGCACGCCCGAGATCTTCTCGAGCGCGGCGGCCGCCGACTGGTAGGAGTTGTAGAACATCGCCATCTCCTGCACCGGGTCGAAGAAGCGCCGTGTGTAGAGCAGGACCGCCAGCAGCGCGCCGATCTCGAGCCCGCCGTCGAGCACGCGGACGCCGCCGATGAACAGCACCACGGCGACGGTGACGTTGCCGATCAGCACGAGCCCGGGGTCGAAGGTGCCGAACACTCCGAAGACGCGCTTGTAGGCGAGCCGGTACTGCTCGACGACCCCGCCGAACACGGACTCGTTGCGCTTCTGCGTGCGGAAGGTCTGCACGGCGCGGATGCCGGTCATCGACTCCACGAACTGCACGATGAGCCGCGACGAGGCGACGCGAGTGCCGCGGAACAGCGCCTGCGACCGTTTCTGGAACCAGCGGGTGAGCAGCGCGAGCGGCACCAGGGCGCAGGCGAGCACGATGCCGCTCACGCCGTCCAGGGAGACCAGGGCGATCGCGACGAAGCCCATGTAGAGCGCACCCTGCACCAGCTGGTTGATGCCGGAGTCGAGCAGCTCGCGGATGGAGTCGAGGTCGCTGGTCTGGCGCGAGATGATCCGGCCGGAGGTGTAGTTCTCGTGGAACTCCAGGCTCAGCTTCTGGGTGTGCAGGAAGACCCGCTTGCGCAGGTCGATCAGGATCGCCTGGCTCACCCGCGCGGAGAGCACGGTGTACCAGGCGACCAGGAGCGCGCCGACGAGTCCGGTGAGGATGTAGGCGCCGACCGTGACCGCCAGCGGGACCGCGTTCCCCGCGAGGACCGCGGGCAGGCCGTTGTCGATGCCCGCCGCGATCAGCGCCGGTCCCGCGACCTGGGCAGCGGTCGCGACGACGACCACGACCGCGGTGAGCACCAGCCGCAGCCGGAGCGGCCGCAGCAGGGAGCCGAGCAGCCGCAGCGAGCGTCGGCGCAGAGCCGCCGACTCCGCTCTGCTGAGGTCGTCGCGCTCCTCGGAGGAACCGAGCGTGCTCATGATCGCGTCTCCTGGTGGGTGGTCGTGGGGCGGGAGCCGATGCGCTCGGTCCCGGCGGGCCGGGTCAGCTCGTCCTCCTCGAGGCTCGAGATGACGAAGCGGTAGTGCGGGCTGCTCGCGAGCAGCTCGCTGTGGGTGCCGACCGCGGTGATGCGGCCCTCCTCCATCAGTGCCACGCGATCGGCGAGCGCCACCGTCGAGGGGCGGTGGGCGACGATGATCGCCGTGGTGTCGCCGAGCACGCGGCGCAGCCCCGCCTCGACGCGCGCCTCCGTGTCGACGTCGAGCGCCGAGAGCGGGTCGTCCAGGACGAGCACCGCCGGACGCGCGGCCACCGCGCGGGCGAGGGCCAGGCGCTGGCGCTGGCCGCCGGAGAGGCTCATCCCCTCCTCGCCCACCTTCGTGTCCAGGCCCTCGGGAAGACGGTGGACGAAGTCGGCCTGCGCGATCTCGAGGGCCTCGAGCAGCTCCTCCTCGGTCGCGTCGGGTCGGCCGAGGAGGACGTTCTCGCGCACGCTGGTGGAGAAGAGCGTCGCGTCCTCGAACGCCATGCCGATGTGCGTGCGCAGCTCGTCGCGGCGGAGCCGGCGGATGTCGACGCCGTCGAGCTCGATGGCTCCGCCGGTCACGTCGTAGAGGCGCGGGAGCAGCGCGGTGAGCGTCGTCTTCCCGGAGCCGGTGATGCCGACCAGTGCCATCGTCTCGCCCGGCTCGACCTCGAGGTCGACGCCGTCGAGGAGGTCGCGGTAGCGCTCGGGGGCGTCCTGGTAGCGGAAGTGGACGTCGCGGAAGCGGACCCGACCGCGCGGCTCGAGGATCGTCTCGGGGTCCTCCGGGTCGGTGATGGTGTTCCGGCTGTCCATCACCTCGAAGTAGCGGTCGACCGCCGTGCGGGTGTCGAAGGTCATCGAGAGGAGGAAGCCGATCGACTCCACCGGCCAGCGCAGCACGGTCGCGGTGGCGAAGAAGGCGAACAGCTCGCCGACGCTCAGCTGGCCGGCCGCGGCGAGCCAGACCCCGCCGAGCAGGCAGAGCGCGAACGCGATGTCCGGCACCAGCAGCAGGACGAGCCAGATCCCGGCGATGGCGCGGGCCTTGTCGATCTCGGTGCCGCGGAGCTTCTCGGCCTGGCCGGCGAAGTTCTCCAGCGCGTGCTGGTGGCGGCCGAAGGCCTTGAGGACGCGGATGCCGTGCACCGACTGCTCGACGGTCGTGGCGAGGTCGCCCGCCTGGTCCTGGCTGCGGCGCGCGATGCTCGAGTAGCGCTTCTCGAATGCGAACCCGTAGATCCAGACCGGGATCGAGCACACGACGAAGAGCACGCCGAGGATCGGGTTCCAGTAGACGAGGACGCCGAAGCCGACGACGATCGTCAGCGCGTTGACCACGAGCAGGACGAAGCCGAAGGCGATCCAGCGGCGGATGAGGCTGAGGTCGCTCATCGCCCGCGACAGGAGCTGCCCGCTCTGCCAGCGGTCGTGGAACGAGACGGGGAGGTCCTGCAGGCGGCTGTAGAGCGCCGAGCGCATGCGCGCCTCGATCCGCGTGCTGGGGGTGAGGACCATCCGGCGGCGCAGCGCGATGGCACCGGCCTCGACGACGCCGAGCACGAGGATGACGGCGACCGGGCCGATCAGCGGCCCGAGGTCGCCGGAGCCGGCGGAGGCCGCTCCGTCCCCCAGCGGCCCGTCGACGAGCTGCTGCAGGACGATCGGGATGACCAGCGACACCAGACTCGCCACGAGCGCGACCGCGATGCCGCCGACCAGCCGGGGCAGGGAGTCGCCGACGAAGGGGACGAGGCGCAGCAGGGTCTGCAGCGTGCTCGGGCGCTTCTGCGCGGGGGCGCCGGGAGACGGGAGGGCGGGAGCGGACACGGCGGAGGGCTTTCGCGACGAGGGCGGGGCCTCCCCTGCCGGTTGGGCGGGGAGGCGGGAGGTGCCACCGGGCCGGAGAGCTCCGGGCAGCCTTGAAGGCTATACCCGGGCTATGTGCTCCGTCCAGCGGCCGCCGCGATCCGGCGGTTCCCCCGCCTCCGCCGTCAGCGGACGCGGACCGAGAGGCAGGTGACGCAGCCCTCGAGCTTCTCGAACTCCGAGACATCCACGGTGAGGACGCGGTAGCCCAGGCTCCGCAGCAGCTCGGCGCTCCGGGGAGCGGAGGCTGCGATCAGGAGGGTGTCGTCGTCGAGGACGACCACGTGGGCGCCCGGCTCCTCGGGCATCGGCAGGAAGGAGGGGAACAGGCGCGGCTCGTCGACGACCGGCTCCCAGCCGATGACCGTGCCGTCGGGCAGCGCGGTCACGGCGCTCTTGAGGTGCAGCACCTTCGTCAGCGGGACCGCGACGACGTCGTACCCGCGGGGGCGGAGGATCGCGCGCAGCTGGGCGACCCCCGCCGCGTCGGTCCGGCCTCCGCGGCCGACGTAGACCGTCGATCCCACCTTGAGGACGTCGCCGCCGTCGAGCGTGCCCGGCTCCTCGATGCGGTCGACCGTCAGGCCGAGGGCGCGGACGGCCTCCTCGGCGCCCGCCGTCTCTCCGCGGCGGGACTCCGCTCCGGACCGGGCGATCACGGCGTGGTCGCCGAAGACGACGACCGCGTCCTCGAGGAAGACGGAGTCGGCGAGTCCGGGCGCCGGTGCGGCCTCGACCGTCTCCCAGCCGGCCCGCTCGAGCAGGTCGACGTACGCCTCCCACTGCTGCTGGGCGCGCTGCTGGTCGACGGGGACGCGCTCGAGGTGGGTGAGCTCGCCCGCCGAGAGGTCGGCGGCCGGGGCCCGGACGATCGCGATGCGGCGGTCGGTGACGACGGCGGCCGGAGCGCCCGTGGTGCGGAGGCGGTTCCAGAGCGTGTGGCCGACGCTCGCCGCCGAGACGGTGAACGCGAGCAGGAAGACGAGGTTGAGTCCGGCGAAGGTCTGGAAGATGGAGGCCCAGACGGCGCCCGTGACGGCCTCGCCGGTGGCGCTGGCTTGGACGAGCGTGCCGAACACGGCTCCGACCACACCCGCGACGAGTCCCGCGAGGGCGGCGCTCCAGGTGCGTCCGAGCGTCCCCGCGACGGCGAGGACGAGGACGACCACGAAGCCGAGCACGCTCGAGAGCAGGAAGTAGGCGTTGACCTGCGGGATGGAGCCGGGCTGCAGCTGGTTGCCGATGAAGAAGGCCAGCAGGTTGGCGAGGTGCGCCACGAGCGCGGTCGCCGCGGCGGCGAGCAGCGCGACGAGGATCCGGCGGCCCGTCCCGGGCGCGCGGTCCCGGTTCGGGGCGGTGGTGGTCGCTGCGGTCGGGGTGTCGGGAGTGGACGCGGGCGTCGAGTCGGAAGGCACCCGGCGACCCTACGCGCCCCCGCCCGCGCCTCGCCTGTCGATCCCCTAGCAGCCCCCTAAGAGCCACTCACCGCACCGCAGAGCGGTTTCAGCGGGAATCGCGTGCCCAGCGATTCCCGTGACCGGCGACGCCCCCACTCCATGGAAAGCCTCACGTCGTGGCACCGACCACGCCCCGCCGCGCGAGGAGCGGCCGGGAAACCGCCCACCGCAAGGCAGAGCCGACTCAGCGGGAATCGCGTGCCAAGCGATTCACGCGGTCGGCGACGCTACCCGCTCTACGGAACGCACCCCGTCGCGAAGCCGACCGCGCCCCGCCGCGCAGGGAGCGGCGGGGATATCGAACACCACTTCTTCCACCGAGTGACGGGCGCGGAGCGCCCGTCACTCAGTGGAAGAAGTGCCGCTCCCCCGTCGTGTACATCGTGACGCCGGCGCGGGCGGCCGCGTCGATGACCTCGGCGTCGCGGACGGAGCCGCCGGGCTGGACGACGGCCCTCACGCCGGCGGCGAGGAGCACCTCGAGGCCGTCGGCGAAGGGGAAGAACGCGTCGGAGGCGGCGACGGAGCCGGGGGCGCGGTCGCCGGCGCGGGTGACGGCGAGGTGGCAGGAGTCGACGCGGTTGACCTGGCCCATGCCGACGCCGACGGAGGCGCCGCCTTTGGCGAGGAGGATCGCGTTCGACTTGACGGCGCGGCAGGCCTTCCACGCGAACTCGAGGTCGAGCATCGTGTCTGCGTCGGCGGGCTCGCCGGCGACGAGCTGCCAGCCGGAGCTGACCTCGCCGGGGCCGCCGATGAAGCGGTCCGGCTCCTGCAGCAGCAGGCCGCCGGAGATCTGCTTGAACTCGTGCTCGACGGGGGCGAAGAAGTCGGGGAGCTGCAGCAGGCGCAGGTTCTTCTTGGTCTTCAGCACCTCGAGCGCCTCGGGCTCGAAGCCGGGGGCGACGAGCACCTCGGTGAAGATCTCCTTCACCGTCTCGGCCATGGCGAGGGTGACGGGCCGGTTCGCGGCGATGACGCCGCCGAAGGCCGACACCGGGTCGCACTCGTGGGCGCGGCGGTGGGCGGAGGCGATGGGGTCGATCGCCTTCGAGCTCGCGATCGCGATGCCGCACGGGTTCGCGTGCTTGATGATCGCGACGGCGGGCAGTACGAAGTCGTAGGCCGCGCGGACGGCCGCGTCGGCGTCGACGTAGTTGTTGTAGGACATCTCCTTGCCGTGCAGCTGCGTCGCCTGCGCGATGCCGGTGCCGTCGGGCGAGACGTAGAGGGCCGCCTTCTGGTGCGAGTTCTCGCCGTAGCGGAGGACCTGCTGCAGGGTCCCGCGGATCTCGACCGAGCCCTCGACGCCCTCGGCCGCCTCCTGCCCGGCGAACCAGGCGGCGACGGCGGAGTCGTAGGAGGCGGTGTGCGCGAAGGCGCGGGCCGCCAGGGTGCGGCGCGCGGCGAGCGTCGTGCCGCCGTCGGCGAGCGCGGTCGCGATCCCGGAGTAGTCGGCCGGAGCGACGACGATCGCGACGTTCGCGTGGTTCTTCGCGGAGGCGCGGACGAGGGCCGGGCCCCCGATGTCGATGTTCTCGACCACGGTCGCCGCGTCGGCGCCGCCGGCGACGGTCTCGCGGAACGGGTACAGGTTCACCACGACCAGCTCGAACGCGGCGATGTCGAGCTGCTCCAGCTGCTCGCGGTGCGAGGCGAGCCTCAGGTCGGCGAGGATGCCCGCGTGCACGGCCGGGTGCAGCGTCTTCACGCGGCCGTCGAGCGATTCCGGGAACCCGGTGACGGCCGAGACGTCGGTGACCTCGTGGCCGGCGCCGCGGAGGGTCGCTGCGGTCGAGCCGGTGGAGACGAGCTCGACGCCGGCCGCGGCGAGCGCCGCTCCGAGCTCGAGCAGGCCGGTCTTGTCGCTGACCGAGATCAGCGCCCGGCGGACGGGGACCCGGTCGCGGTCGTCGTAGCTGCTGGGGTCGTGGGCGGTGATGCTCATGCGCGGGCGAGCTCCTCGAGGTCGACGGTTCCGTGGGCGATGTCGAGCACCGTCTGCACCAGCAGGCGACGCTCGATGGTCTTGATGCGCTCGTGCAGCGCGTCCTCGCTCTCGCCGGGGAGCACGGCGAGGCTCTCCTGGGCGATGACGGGGCCCGTGTCGACGCCGGTGTCGATCACGTGCACGGTGACGCCGGTCTCGGTCGCGCCGGCGGCGAGGGCGTCGCGGACGGCGTGGGCGCCGGGGAAGAGGGGCAGCAGGGCGGGATGCGTGTTGATCATCCGCGGGCTGAGCGCGTCCACCACCACGGGCGGCAGGATGCGCATGAAGCCCGCGCAGACGACGAGGTCGGGCTCCCACTCCTGGATGCGCCCGAGCAGGGCGGCGCCCCACTCGTCGCGGGAGGAGAAGTCGCGCGGCGCGACCGTGAAGGCGGGGACTCCGCGCTCCTCGGCGTGGCGGAAGCCCTCGGCGTCGGTGTCGCTGCCGACCGCGACGATGCGGGCGGGGAAGCCCTCGTCGCCGGTGGCGTCCAGCAGGGCGCGGAGGTTCGATCCGCCGCCGGAGAGGAGCACGACCAACTTCAGCACTGCGCAAGTCTAGGGGGACGCCTCCGCCGGCGTCAGCCGCGTCGGCTGCGGCCCGCGGCGAGGCCCAGGCCCGCGGCCAGCGCGAGCTCGAGGGCGGCGACCGCCCCGACGACGAGCGGGTCCGGGCCCACCTGGGCGAGCCGCCCGGGCCCGGCGGCGCCCGCCGAGAACCAGGCGAGGAGCCCGAGCAGCAGGCCGCCGACCACGCCGATCCCGCCGGCCGCGGCCGCGCCCCAGCGCAGAAGCGAGCGTCCGTCGAGCGCCTCGATCACCCCGCGCCGCAGCCGCCATCCCGCGGCGAACCCGGCGAGCAGCGGCACGAGCAGCCCGAGGAATCCGAAGGCCGAGTCCCCTGCGGGCAGTGCGGCGAGGACCGGGATCGACGGGATCGGTCCGAGCAGCGTCCCGGCCGCGCTCACGGAGGAGCCGGTGCCGAGGGCGAAGCCCGGGCCGATCAGCCAGCTCGCCGCCCAGATCACCAGGTTCGGGAGGAACGCCAGCTGCCCGAGAGTGAGGGCCAGGCCGCCGAGCGCCTCGGCGCCGAGGCTCTCGTAGAGCGCGACGACCGAGGTGTAGTGCACGACCAGCAGCACGGCGACGAGCACCGCCGCGACTCCGACCACGCCGGCCGCGGCGAGCGCTCCCCCGCGCAGCGACGCGAGGACGAGCCCGGGCCCCGGCGCGGGGACGCGGTCGAGCGCGGAGGCGGCCAGCTCGCCGAGGGGGTCGGCCTCGTCGCTGCGGGCGGAGTGGAGCGCTGCTCCGACGAGCACCCCCAGCGCGAAGACGAGCGGCGGCAGCAGCGTCCCCTGCAGGGGATCGACGGTGGCGGCCGGGTCCGCGGATCCGAGCGAGACCAGGAGCGCGATCGCCAGGTAGGTCGCGATCGCGACGAGGACGCCGATGGCCCGGAACGGCGACTCCTGGGCGCGGCGGCCAGTGCGCGCGCCGAGCAGCACGGTGAGGAGTGCGAAGGCCAGCGGAGCGATCGTCACCGGGAAGGCGTCCGCGCCTCCGGGCAGCGCGACGGCGAGGGCGGAGTCGGGGGCCAGCGCCGCCTGCAGGTCGGCCCCGTGGCCGAGCAGCCAGGCGTCGGCGGCGACCCGCCAGAACACGCCGAAGTCGACCGTCGTGTCGTACTGCACGGCCCAGAGGACGGTCAGCGGGACGAGCGGGATCGCGATCCCGATCAGCGCCGACAGCGCGGCGTCGAAGGCGGCGAGGAGGGCGACGGTGATCCGGTTCATGGGCCTGACGAGCCTAGCGGCGGCGCGCTCGGAGGCGGGTCAGGGGCGCGCCGCCCGGCCCTCTAGTGTCGGAGCCATGACGGGGACCTCGGACGCACGGACGGAGCGCGGCCTGGACCGCCTCGTGAACTTCTCCGACGCCGTCGTCGCCATCGCCATCACGTTCCTCGTCCTCCCCCTGGTCGACGTGGTCGAGGAGGGCCGCGCGGCCGATCTGGGGTCCCTCCTCACCGGTCACTACGGCACCCTCTCCGCCTTCTTCATCACGTTCGCCGTGATCGGACGGCTCTGAGCGGTCCACCACTCCGTCTTCGAGGGCGTGGCCCGGTACTCGCCCGCGCTCGTCGTCGCGAACTTCGTCTGGCTGGCCGCGGTCGTCCTGCTCCCCTTCGCGGCGAACCTGATCTCGAACGTGCTCGACACCGACGGCAGCGTCATCGCGCTCTACATCGGCACGATGATCGCGGCGAGCGCGGCGACCCTCGCGATGCAGCTCATCGTGCGCCGCGATCCGGATCTCCTGGCCCCGGGGGCGGAGCCGCGGCGCTCCCTCTCAGGTCGCTGATCGTGATCGGCGTCCTCCTCGCGGCCCTCGTGCTCGCCGTCGCGGTGCCGGCCGTCAACATGTTCGCGCTCCTGCTGCTCCTGCTCTCGGGTCCGATCGAGCGCCTGGTGCACCGCGGGCGCCCCGGGGGACGCGCGGCCCACCGCCGGACGGAGCGCGGGCTCGACCGGCTCGTCAACTTCTCGGACGCGACCGCCGCCATCGCCATCACCGTCCTCGTCCTGCCGCTGGTGCAGCTGGCTCCCGAGGTCGCCCGGGAGGGCGGCGGAGTCCCGGCGCTGCTCGCGGAGCACCTGGACTCGGTCCTCGCCTTCGCGCTCTCCTTCGCGGTCATCGCCGTCTTCTGGATCCCCCACCACCGCGTCTTCGAGATCGCCGGGGACTACGACGGCGCCCTGGTATGGCTGGACCTGCTCTGGCTGGCCGCGCTGGCGTTCTTCCCGTTCTCGACGAGCGCGCTGGCGCTGTTCCCGGACTCCCGGGCGACGATCGGGCTCTACATCGGCACGATGGCCGCGATGAGCGGGGCGCTGGTCCTGATCGAGCTGCGCCTCTCCCGGCACCCGGAGCTCAGGCGGCCCGGCGCAGGGCCCCTGCCGCTCGCGCCCGCCCTGCTGCCCTTCGCGCTGCTCCTCGTCGCACTGGCGCTGGCGCTGCTGGTCCCGTCGGTCGGGCTCTGGTGGCTGCTTCTGCTCCTTCTGCAGCGGCCCGTCCGGGCACTGCTCGCGCGGCGCTGATCCTCAAGCCCCGGGCGTCCAGCCCAGCTGAGGGGCGATGCGCTCGGCGACGGCGCGCAGGATGCGCCGGTGCGACTCCACCCCGCCGACCGCCGGGAGCGTCACCGTGAGCGCGTCCGCCTCCGCGAGCGCCGGATCCGCGGCGAGCGATGCGACGATCCGCTCCGGGCTCCCGACGTGGAGGGGGCTGAAGCGCATCGGGGCGGCGATGATCGACCGGTCGGCCGTGCGGGGGCGGCCCTCGTCGTCCATCCGCGCGAGGTAGCCCTCGATGAAGGGGCGGTGCGCCTCCTCGTCGGCGGCGTCGAGCAGCGGCAGCACGATCCGGCCCGCCGTCACCCTCGACGTGCGCCCCGGGTGCGCTGCGGCGAAGGCCTCGCGGTAGGCGCGGATCTGCACCGCCTGCTGCTCGGCGAACGGCAGGCCCGTCTCCTCCGTGTTGAGCGTGGACACCTGCATGTGCATGCCCTGCTCGCCTGCCCGGACCGCGGAGGACACCGTTCCCGCCCCGTACCAGAGCCGGTCGGCGAGGCCGGGCGCGTGCGGCTGCTGGACGAGCGGAGCGCCGACCGGGACCGACATCAGGGCCGACTCCGCGACGCCGAGCACGGCGCCCGAGAGCGCCTCGCGGAGTCGCGCGATGCGCTCCTGCGCCTCCTCGCGGAAGTCGCGCTCGGCCTGCCCGAACACCCCGTCGAAGACGGAGGAGAGATGCGCGAAGCCGCTGCTGACGCCGAGGTCGAGGCGTCCGCCCGAGAGCAGGTCCACGGTCGCGGCGTCCTCGGCGAGGCGCACGGGCGACTCGTAGCGGGCGCCGATGACCGCGGTACCGAGGCGGAGGCGGCGGGTCCGCTGGGAGGCGGCCGCGAAGAAGGTCATCGGAGACGCGAGGTAGCGCTCGAAGTGCCGCACGCGGACCCAGCCGGTGCCGTAGCCGAGCTCCTCGGCGAGCTCGAGCAGGGCCAGCCCGTCCTCGAGGCTCCGCGCGGCGTCGCCGGGCCGCTCGGGGCCCTCCGGGTACGGCACGAAGGTCAGCAGGTCGAGTCCGAGGCGGCGGGTCACGCTGCGACGCTACTCCGGCCAGACCCGCCCCGACGACGGAACGGACGGCGCCGCCCGCCGGAGCAGGGGCACCGTCCGTTCCGACGGTGGTGCGGGGAGGACGGGCGCTAGAGCGCCGCGTAGACCTCGCGGAGCAGGGCGGCCGTCTCGGACGGCGTCTTGCCGACCTTCACGCCCGCGGCCTCGAGGGCCTCCTTCTTGGCCTGCGCGGTCCCGGCCGAGCCGGAGACGATGGCGCCGGCATGGCCCATCGTCTTGCCCTCGGGGGCGGTGAAGCCCGCGACGTAGCCGACGACGGGCTTCGTGACGTTCGCCTTGATGAAGTCCGCGGCGCGCTCCTCGGCGTCGCCGCCGATCTCGCCGATCATCACGATCGCCTTCGTCTCGGGGTCGGCCTCGAACGCGGCGAGCGCGTCGATGTGGGTCGTGCCGATGATCGGGTCGCCGCCGATGCCGATGGCGGTCGAGAAGCCCAGGTCGCGCAGCTCGTACATCATCTGGTAGGTCAGGGTGCCCGACTTCGAGACGAGGCCGATCGGGCCCTTGCCGGTGATCGTCGCGGGGGTGATGCCCACGAGCGACTCGCCCGGCGTGATGATGCCGGGGCAGTTGGGGCCGATGATCCGCGTCTTGTTCCCCTTCTCCTGCGCGTACGCCCAGAACTCCGCGGAGTCCTGCACCGGTATGCCCTCGGTGATGACGACGAGGAGGCCGATCTCGGCGTCGATCGCCTCGATGACGGCGTCCTTCGAGAAGGCGGGCGGCACGAACGCGATGGAGACGTCGGCGCCGGTGGCCTCCATCGCCTCCTTCACGGTGCCGAAGACGGGGAGCTCGACGTCGCCGTGGGTGACGGTCGTGCCGGCCTTGCGGGCGTTGACGCCGCCGACCACGTTCGTGCCGGCCTTGAGCATCAGCGCGGTGTGCTTGGTGCCCTCGCCGCCGGTGATGCCCTGGACGATGACCTTGGAGTCCTTGGTGAGGAAGATCGACATGCTTGTTCTCTGATTCCTTGAGTCGTCGGGTCCGTTACGCGGCGGCGAGTTCGGCGGCCTTGTCGGCGCCCTCGTCCATGGTCGCGGCGAGCGTGATGAGCGGGTTGGCGGCGGCCTGGAGGATCGCGCGGCCCTCCTCGACCTTGTTGCCGTCGAGGCGGACGACGAGCGGCTTCGTGGCCGAGTCGCCGAGGATCTCGAGCGCCTGGAGGATGCCGTTGGCGACCGCGTCGCACGCAGTGATGCCGCCGAAGACGTTGACGAAGACGCTCTTGACCTGCTCGTCGCCGAGGATCACGTCGAGGCCGTTCGCCATCACCTGGGCGGAGGCTCCGCCGCCGATGTCGAGGAAGTTGGCCGGCTTCACGCCGTTGTGCCTCTCTCCGGCGTAGGCGACGACGTCGAGCGTCGACATGACCAGGCCCGCGCCGTTGCCGATGATGCCGACCTCGCCGTCGAGCTTCACGTAGTTGAGGTCGTTCTCCTTGGCCTTCGCCTCGAGCGGGTCGGCGGCGTCCTTGTCCTCGAGCGCGGCGTGGTCCGCGTGGCGGAAGCCGGCGTTCTCGTCGAGCGAGACCTTGCCGTCGAGCGCGACGATGTCGCCCTCCTCGGTGAGCACGAGCGGGTTCACCTCGACGAGCGTGGCGTCCTCGCCGGTGTAGACGTCGTAGAGCTTCACCAGGACGGGCGCGACCTTGGCGATCAGCTCCTCCGGGAACTTCGCCGCGCGGGCGATCTCCTCGGCCTTGGCCTGGTCGATGCCCTGGCCGGGGACGACCTCGACGCGCGCGAGGGCGTCGGGGCGCTCGACGGCGAGCTGCTCGATCTCCATGCCGCCCTCGTAGGAGGTGAGCGAGAGGTAGGAGCGGTTGGCCCGGTCCAGCAGCACCGAGAAGTAGAACTCGCGGTCGATGCGCGCACCGCCGGCGACCATGACGCGCTTGACGACGTGGCCCTTGATATCGAGGCCGAGGATCGACTGCGCCGCGGCGAACGCGTCCTCGGGGGTCTTCGCGACCTTCACGCCGCCCGCCTTGCCGCGGCCGCCGATCTTGACCTGCGCCTTGACGACGGTGACGCCGCCCAGCTTCTCCGCCGCGGCGCGCACCTCCTCCGGCGTGTCGGCGACGATGCCCGGGAGCACGGGGACGCCGTACTTCTCGAACAGATCACGGGCCTGGTATTCGAAGAGATCCACGCTGCATTCCCATTCCGCGCCGAGCGCGCTTGCGTTTCGAGTTCGAGGTGGCCCGGACGACGCCGGAGTCTCGGCACTGTCCCTGGGCCGCGCCGAGTCTACTCCGCACCCGCCGGGGGCTTCCCGTGCGGTCGCTCCGCGCCCGCCGGACGCCCGCCGGGGGCACCGGCTCCTCCTCCGCCGGCCGCTCCCGCGTAGCGTGGAGCCATGTCGTCGGCCTCCCGCACCCCGGACGTCTTCCGCGAGGGCGTGTTCCTGCTGGCGGGCGCGCGCGCGATCCTCCTCCAGATCGCGCACCCGGCGGTCGGGCAGGGCGTCGCCGACCACTCCGACTTCGTGCACCGGGCCGTGAACCGCCTGCACGGGACGCTCTCCTACCTCTACGTCCTGCACTACGGCACTCCCGAGGACGTGCGCGCCGTCCGCCGCCGCGTGAACAGGGCGCACGTGCCCGTGCGCGGCCCCGGCTACACGGCCTTCGACCCGGAGCTGCAGCGCTGGGTCGCGGCGACGCTCACCCAGTCGATGCTGCAGCTCTACGAGGGCGCCTTCGGTGCGCTGAGCGAGGAGGAGGCGGACGACATCGTGCGCCGCTCCGTCGTCGTCGGTGCGGCCCTGCAGATGCCCGCGGACCTCTGGCCCGACTCCCGCACCGCGTTCGACGCCTACTGGGAGCGGGAGCTGGAGCGCCTCGAGGTCACGCCCGCGGCCCGCCGCGTCGCCCACGACCTGCTGGGCCCGAGCATCGCCGCCTGGTACCTGCGCCCGCTCGGCCCCTACCTCCGCCTGATCACCGCCGGCCTGCTCCCGGCTGCGCTCCGCGAGCCCTTCGGCTTCCACTGGACCGCACGGCAGGAGGCGCGGTTCGAGCAGGCGCTCTCGCGCACCTTCGCCGTCTACCGCCTGCTGCCCGCGATCGTGAGGACGGCGCCCAGCCGCTACTACCTCGCCCGGGTCCGACGCGACGCTCAGAAGCCGGCCACGACCTCCCAGCCCGCGTAGGCGGCGAGCTCCAGCCCGAGCGCCTGCGCGGCCGCGCGCGCCTCGTCGATCCCGCGCTCGTCGCGCACGTCGACGGTGACCGGCACGCTGTCGCCGAACCCCGCGATCTCGACCCGCGCGCTCGTCGGGCCGCTGTAGAGCGGAACGTGCGCGTCCGCAGTCCGCGCGCCGACCACTCGCGAGCCGGTCGCCTCCGCGATCACCGCGAGGGCGAACGGAGCCGTCACCACCGCATCCGTGTAGAGCGACGCCTCGCCGCGCATCGCGCCTCCCGTCGTCCGACCCGCGGGACCGGGCCGCAGCAGTCCGACTGTAGGCAGCCGCCCGCGCCTCCCGCACCCCCTTCCGCTCGGCGCCGGGATGCGAACTCCCCGCCCGTCCGTGCTGAACATCCGGTGCGGATCGCTCGACGCGGCCGCCCGGCGGATCTACGGTGAAGCACCCGGCATCCGCCGCGGCGGTCAACGACGACTGGAGCCTTGATGAGCATCACCGAACCCCGCACGGCCGAGGCCCCCGCCGCTCCCCCGCCCGCCGCCGGCTTCGGCACCCTCTCCGTCGCGGCCATCCTGGCGGAGGCGGCGCGGCGCACCCCCGACACGATCGCCGTCCGCGTCGGCGAGCAGGCCGTCGACTACACGACCCTCTGGCGGCAGACCCGTGCCTACGCCGGAGCCCTGCGCGCCCAGGGAATCGGACCGGGCGACCGCGTGGCCCTGCTCGTCCCGAACGTCCCCGACTTCCCCCGCGGCTACTTCGCCGTCCTCGCGCTCGGCGCCGTGGTGGTCCCCGTGCACGCCCTGCTCAAGCACGACGAGATCGCCTACGTCCTGCGCGACTCCGGAGCCGTCGCGCTCGTGTGCGCCGCTCCGCTGCTCGCCGAGGGGGCCGCCGGAGCGGACCTCGCCGACGTTCCCGTGCTGAGCGTGATGGTGCCCGACGGCACCGCCTCGCCCCTCCCGCGCCTGGAGGACCTCGCCGCGGAGGCGACCCCGATCGACGGCTACGTGCCCCGCTCCCCCTCCGACACGGCGACGATCCTCTACACCAGCGGCACCACCGGCCGCCCGAAGGGGGCGGAGGGGACGCACTTCGCGATCGTCTCGCAGTCGGACGTGCTGCTGATGAACACGTTCGACCTGCACCGCGGCGACGTGGTGCTCGGGGCGCTGCCGCTCTTCCACACCTTCGGGCAGGTCTGCGCGATGAACACGGCCTTCCGCACCGCCGCGACGGTCGTCCTGGTGCCGAAGTTCGACGGCGACGCCGCGCTCGAGGCGATGATCGCCCACGGCTGCACGGTCTTCGAGGGCGTGCCCACGATGTACGTCGCCCTGCTCGACGCCGCGACCCGGCGCGAGGACCGGCCGCCGCTGCGCTACGCGGTCTCGGGAGGCGCCGCCCTGCCCGTCGCCGTGATCGAGCGCTTCCGCGAGGTGTTCGGCGTCGAGATCTACGAGGGCTACGGGCTCACCGAGACCTCCCCGGTCGCCACCTTCAACCACGTCGGAGTCCCGCCGCGGCCGGGCACGGTCGGCACGCCGATCTGGGGCGTCGAGGTCGAGGTCGCCCGCCCCGACGTGACCGACCGCGTCGAGCTGCTCCCCCGGGGCGAGCTCGGCGAGATCGTGGTGCGCGGGCACAACCTGATGAAGGGGTACCTCGGCAACCCGGCGGCGACCGCGGAGGCGGTGATCGACGGCTGGTTCCGCACCGGCGACCTGGGCACGAAGGACGAGGAGGACTACATCCGCATCCTCGACCGCACGAAGGACATGATCATCCGCAACGGCTACAACGTGTACCCGCGCGAGGTCGAGGAGGTGCTGATCGGGCACCCGGCCGTGCAGAACGCGGCGGTCTTCGGGATCCCGGACGAGCGCCACGGCCAGGAGGTGATGGCCGCGGTGATCCTCGCCCCGTCGGCGACCGCCACCGCGGAGGAGCTGATCGCCTACGCGAACGAGCATCTCGCCGCCTTCAAGTTCCCCCGCCGCGTCGAGTTCGTCGACGCCCTTCCGCTCGGGCCCAGCGGCAAGATCCTCAAGCGGGAGCTCGTCGCGCGCTACGCCGGCTGACCCCTTCCGCGAGATGCCACTCGGGTGAGCCCGCCACGGCGTGCCTCCCACTCGAGTGGAATCTCGCGGACGGCGACCAGAGGGCACACGGGAAGGGACGGACGTCAGCCGAGCAGGGACCAGACGGTCCCGGCGAGGACGGTGCCGACGGCGGCGCCCGCGAGGACCTGGGCGGGGGTGTGCGCGCCGAGGCGCACCCGCGACCAGAGCACCCAGAGGACGATGGGCACGCTGATCAGCAGGGAGAGCGGTCCGTAGGCGATCAGCACGACGACGGCGCAGGTGGCGACCACCGCCGCGTGCCCGGACAGCTTCCAGACCAGGTTGACCACGCCGACGGCGAGCACCACGGCCACCGTCACCACGCCGAACGTGGTCACCGCGGCAGGAGCGCCGAGCACGGCGAGCAGTACCAGGCCGGCCGCTATCGACACCAGCGCCAGCGCGATCGGCAGCGCCCGCTCGCGCCGGTCGGGGACGTGATGGTCGCCGTGGATCCGGCCGGTGCGCATCAGCAGGCGGATGACGAGGTAGGGCACCACCCCGACGAAGAGAGCTGCGAGCGCTCCCCAGGCGACACCGAGCAGGGGCGGATCCGCGACGCGCGCGCCGACCACGACCGGCACGAGCACCGCGAGGACCGCCGGGGAGAACGCCTCCGTCGCGAGCCGCGCGGCCGCCGATCCGGCCGCCACCGGACTAGATCTTCTCGATCGGCGCGACCTTGATCAGCAGCTTCTTCGCGCCCACCTGGTCGAAGAGCACGTGTGCGACGCGCTTCGAGCCCTCGCCCGTCACCGCGTTCACGCGCCCCTCACCGAAGTCGGTGTGCCGGATGCGGTCGCCCGCGATCAGCTCGAGGTCGCCGTTGTCGCGCACCATGCCGGTGATCCGGTTCGGGAACTCGCCCTTGGCCTTCGGCGCCGCGGCAAGCGCCTCCCGGAACTCGGTGTTCGATCGCGACTTGCCGAAGCCGGGCCGCTGAGCGTTCAGGGCCCGGGGCTGCGTACCGCCGCGCGAGGTCGCCGCGCCGGGCGACTGGCGCCACTGGATCAGCTCTCCCGGGATCTCCTGCAGGAACCGGCTCGGCATCGCGACCGACGTCTCGCCGTACTGCGCGCGGGTCATCGCGAGCGAGAGGTAGAGGCGCTTGCGGGCCCGGGTGATCCCCACGTAGAACAGCCGCCGCTCCTCGGCCGGGCCGCCGGGCTCGTTCGCCGAGATGCGGTGCGGGAGCAGGTCCTCCTCGATGCCGGTGAGGAACACGGCGTCGTACTCGAGGCCCTTCGCCGTGTGCAGCGTCATCAGCGAGACGGTGCCGGAGTCGTCGTCGAGGTCGTCGGCCGCGGCGACCAGCGAGACCTCGGTGAGGAAGTCCACGAGCCCGCCGTCCGGGTTGTTGCGCGCGAACTCCTTGGTGACGGCGATGAGCTCGTCGACGTTCTCGGCGCGGGCCTCGTCCTGCGGGTCGCGGCTGGCGCGGAGCATGTCGAGGTAGCCGCTGCGGGTGAGGAGCGCCGTCAGCACCTCGTGCACCTTCGCCTCGCCGCCCTCCCGCGCGGGATCGAGCATCAGCGCGCACTCGTCGAGGAGGGTCGCGAGGTCGACGATCGCCTTCGTCACCTTCGGGCCCATCCCGAGTGAGCCGGCGTTGCGCATCGCCTCGCGCAGGGTCACCGCGTTGGTGTCGGCGAACGACTGCAGCTGCGCCTCCGTCGCGGGGCCGATGCCCCGCTTCGGAGTGTTCATGATGCGCCGCAGCGCCAGCACGTCGGCCGGGTTCGCCACCGTGATCAGGTACGCCAGGGCGTCCTTGATCTCGGCGCGCTCGTAGAACTTCGTGCCGCCCAGGATCCGGTAGGGCAGCGCGGAGCGGATGAAGATCTCCTCCAGCGCGCGGGTCTGCGCGTTGGTGCGGTAGAAGACCGCGATCTCGTCGTAGCCCGTGCCCGCCGCGTGCAGGCGGGCGATCTCGTCGACCACGAACTGCGCCTCGTCGTGACCCGAGTAACCGGTGTAGCCGACGATCTTCTCCCCGTCGCCGCTGGAGGACCAGAGGTTCTTCGCGCGACGGTCGAAGTTGTTCGAGATGACGGCGTTGGCCGCCGAGAGGATGTTCTGCGTCGAGCGGTAGTTCTGCTCGAGCAAGATCACGCGGCAGCCCGGGAAGTCGCGCTCGAACTCGACGATGTTGCGGATGTCGGCGCCGCGGAACGCGTAGATGGACTGGTCCGAGTCGCCGACGACGGTGAGCGAGGCCCCCGGGATGGAGCCGTCGGCCGTGACCGGTCCGCGGTAGGGGCGGTCGAACTGCGCCGCGGCCATCGTCGCCGGCGGCACGGGCCGGGTCAGCTCGTGGATCAGCGAGTACTGGGCGTGGTTCGTGTCCTGGTACTCGTCGACCAGCACGTGGCGGAAGCGCCGCTGGTACTTCGCGGCGACGTGCGGGAAGGCGCGGAAGAGGTAGACGGTCTGCGCGATCAGGTCGTCGAAGTCGAACGCGTTCGCCCCCTCGAGCGCCCGCGAGTAGGCCCGGAAGACCTGGAGGAACATCTCCTCGTTCGGGTCGCTGAGGTTCGCGGTGCGGGCGTAGGAGTCGACGTCGGCGAGCTCGTTCTTGAGCTTGGAGATCTTCGCGGAGGCGCTCGCGACGGTGATCCCGAGCGAGTCGGCCTCGAGGTCCTTCACGATGCGCTTGAGCAGGGCGCGCTGATCGCCCGAGTCGTAGATCGTGAACGACTTGGTCATGCCGAAGTTCTCGGCCTCGCGGCGCAGGATCCGTACGCACGCGGAGTGGAAGGTCGAGATCCACATCCCCTCGGCGCTCTGCCCCACCAGCTTCTCGACGCGCTCGCGCATCTCGGCCGCGGCCTTGTTGGTGAACGTGATCGCGAGGATCTGGCTCGGCCAGGCCTCGCCGTTGCCCAGGAGGCTCGCGATGCGCCGGGTGAGGACGCTGGTCTTGCCCGAGCCCGCACCCGCGACGATGAGCAGCGCGTCTCCGCGGTACTCGACCGCCTCGCGCTGCTGGGGGTTCAGCCCCGCGACGAGCTGCTCGTGCGCCGGGTCGGTGCGGGGCGCGTCCCCGGGGCCGCCGGGGGGACCGACGATGACCGGGGTGGCGCGGGAGTCGCTCGGATCGAAGAGGAAGCTCATGTCCCTCCGAGTGTAGATCGCCCCTCCGACACCGGGAGCGGTCAGGCGGTCCGCTGACGCGGCGCGGGCGAGGTGAGCGCCCCACCGACGTCCAGTCCGCGCCACGCGAGGGAGAAGCCGAGCACGGCGAGCGCCGACGTCGACACCGCCAGGAGCTGTAGGAGCGCGAAGGCGGTGAGGTCCTTCGTGTCGTCGGGGTAGTACTGGATGCCCTGGACGGCGAGAGCCGCGAGCAGCACCACCACGATCACCGAGCACACCAGGAGCAGCCGGTGCACCCCGCGCCGCGCGGGCCTCTTCGGCGCTCGGCCCACCTGGGCCCTGGTGGTCAGCCACGCGCAGGCGGCGGAGGCGGAGGCGAGCGCGACGAGGTCGGCCCCGAGGACGTCGCTCGCCCGGTGCCAGGAGGCGGCCATCGTCAGGTTGCCGACCAGCACCACGACCGCGCCGCCCAGCGCGAGCACGACGGTCCGCGCGCGCCCGGGGACGACCATCGCCAGGGCGAAGACCACCGAGACGGCCGCCGCGGTGTGCCCACTCGGGAAGCTGCCGCCGGTGTACCAGGAGTCGGTGTCGACCAGCTCGGGCCGCTCGAGGACCACGTTCTTGAGCAGCTGGGTGAGCCCGGCCGTGACGACGATCGAGCCGACGGAGGCGACGGCGAGCGCCGGGCGCCTCCGGATCAGCGCGATCGCCGCGACGAGCAGGGCGCCGACGACCATGGAGAGCGGGGTGACGTCCGCGAGCGCCCCCGCGGCGGCGCCGGTGGCGCGGCCGAAGACGAGGTCGGCGCCCCGGAGCCCCGAGTTCTCGACGCCCTGGCCCTGAGGGGTGAGCACGGCGAGCCAGTAGACGACGGCGACGCCGATCACGGCGAGGACGGCGGTGGTGATCCAGCGGCGGGTGATGCGCTCTCGGGTGGACACGGGGCCTCCTCTCGAGGGTCGGGCGGGCGGTGGTGAGCCGATGATGCCAGCGCAGCCTCCGCGTCCGCTCGGCACGCGCCGGACGAGCACCCGATCGGCGGACCGGTCAGCCGCGGAGCAGGCGCTCCTGCTCGGCCGCCCGCGCCTCGATCGCCAGATCCGGCTGGTCGGCGAAGACGCCGTCCACTCCCGAGCGGAGGATCATCGCGAACTCCTCCTGCCAGCCGCCGTACCCCGCCGGGTCCTTCCCGCGGCGGTGCACCTTCTCGAGGAACCGGTTCTCGGCGCGCAGCGTCCAGCAGTAGACCTCGAGCCCGGCCGCGTGAGCGTCCTCGACGAGCGGACCGGTCCCCGTCGCCCGGCCGGCCGCGTCCCGCGAGAAGAGCATGCTCTTGTCGACGCTGATCCCGTCGACGGCTCCGGCGAGGTTCCGCAGTCCCGCCGGCGTGGTGAAGGCGGAGTAGGGGGCCGCGTCGGCGCCGTGGGCGGCCACGAGGTCGGGCGGGGCGCCGCGCGACTCGAGCAGGTAGATCCGGCGGGTGCCGACTCCGCTCACCGCGAGCCGCTCCAGCACGGTCTTCTCGAAGCTCTCGATCGTGAGCCGCGGGTCGCGCGGACCCCAGCCCGCGGCGGCGAGCTCCTCGCGCAGCAGCACGTCCAGCGGCAGCCCGATCCCGGCGAAGTACGTCGCGTGCTTGATCTCGGCGACGAGCCCCGGCGGAGCGAGCGGATCGTCCTCCGCCGCCCGGTCCAGCAGCGCCAGCAGCTCGCTGAAGCGCAGCAGCGGGAACTGGCCGTCGAACGTGGCGCTGGAGCCGCGCACCGCCGGCAGCCGCTCGCGGGCCCGCAGCTCCGACAGCTCGTCCCAGGTGAAGTCCTCGGTGAACCAGCCGGTGATCTCGCGGCCGTCGATCCGCTTGGTGGTGCGGCGCGCAGCGAACTCCGGGCGCTTCTCGACGTCCGTCGTGCCGGAGATCTCGTTCTCGTGGCGGAGGACGAGCACGCCGTCGCGGGTCGCCACCAGATCGGGCTCGAGCGCATCGGCGCCCAGCGCGATCGCCAGCTCATAGGCGGAGCGGGTGTGCTCCGGTCGGTAGCCGCTCGCTCCGCGGTGGCCGATGACGAGCGGTGACTGACGCGCGGGCATGCCGCGATCCTACGGGCGGCACTGCGCGGCACGCAGCGGAGTCGAGGTCCGCTCGAAGAGAACAGCCAGACTCTGAGAGGTGCTCTCAGATATGGTGGTGTCCATCGTCGCAGTCCTCTCGGATCCGCGGCGCACCCCGCACCCACAGCGACTCAGATCCGCGAGTTCCCTCGGAGACCAGCGCACCTGAGAGAAGAGGAACCATGGCAAGCAACAATCCGGCCTTCGGACGCCCGGAGTTCAGCAACCGCGGCTACGCCGGCCGCGTGCAGGACCTCCCGGACGTCTCCCCCGGCACGCTCGACCAGATGTACTCCCGTCCGGCCGCCGGCTCCGTCGAGACCGACCGGATGACCGTCGAGGACACCCTCGCCAAGACCGCCCTCGCCTTCGTCGTGCTCCTCGCGGGTGCGGCCGTCGGCTGGTTCGTCCCGGGCCTGATGCTCCCCGCCGTGCTCGTCGCGCTGGTGCTGGGCATCGTCAACGCCTTCAAGAAGCAGCCGTCGCCCGCCCTGATCCTCGGCTACGCCGCGACCCAGGGCATCGCGGTCGGCGCGATCTCGAAGTTCTTCGAGAGCGCGTACGCCGGAGCGGTCGTCCAGGCCCTCATGGCGACCGTCATCGTGATCGGCGTCACCCTGGCGCTGTTCATGAACGGCAAGATCCGCACCTCGCCGAAGCTCAACAAGATCTTCTTCATCGGCATGATCAGCTACGCGGTGTTCTCGCTGGTGAACCTGGGCCTCGGCCTCTTCGGCGTCGGCGGCGGCTTCGGTCTCCGCACCGGCTTCATCGGCATCGTGATCGGCCTCATCGCCGTCGCGCTCGCCACGTACTCGCTCGTGATGGACTTCGAGTTCATCCAGCAGGGCGTGCGCAACCGCCTCCCCCGCATCTACGGCTGGACCGGCGCCTACGGCATCCTGGTCACCGTCGTCTGGATGTATGTGGAGATCCTGCGCCTCGTCGCGATCTTCCGCGAGTAGCACGGCGCACCACGTCCGACGGGCGCTCGACCTCCGGGTCGGGCGCCCGTCGTCGTTCCCGGCCCCAGCGTCGTTCCCGGTGCACTGCCGGGAGCGCCTGGCACGATGGAGGGATGAGCGCCGCAGACTCCCGGATCGTCGGCCTCGACGTCGCTCGCGGCCTGGCCGTCCTCGGCATGTTCGCCGCCCACCTCGCCCCGGTCGAGAGCGAGATGCTCTGGAACGGCCGCAGCTCCGTCCTCTTCGCCGTGCTGGCGGGAGTGTCGATCGGGCTGATGACGGGCGGATCACAGCGCTCCTCGCGGCCCTGGCACGACACGGGATCGATCCTGCTCCGCGGGCTGTACCTGCTCGTCATCGGCGTCGCCCTCACCCTGCTCGGGACGCCGATCGCGGTGATTCTGCCGCACTACGGGGTGATGTTCCTCGTCGCGGCGCTGCTGCTCTTCCTGCCGCGGGCGGTCCTCGCCGTGCTGGTCGCGGTCGCGGCGATCGCCGGGCCCCTCGCGGTCGACGCGCTGACGAGCGCCGGCGGCTCCTGGCTCTCGACCCTGTCGCCCGACGAGGCGCTCCTGGCCGCGCAGCCCCTCATCTGGCTCACCCAGTACTACCCGGTGCCGTCGTGGCTGGCGTACGTGGTGCTCGGCCTCCTGATCGCGCGCTGCGACGTCCGGTCCGCGACCACCCAGCGCTGGGTCGTCGTCGGCGGCGCCGTCTCGGCCGTGCTCGGCTACGGCGGCGGGCTGCTGCTCGGGGGTCCGGAGGCGGTGGAGGCGCACGCCAGCACCACCGCCGAGCTCCTCGGGGCGGGCGGGGTCGCCTGCGTGGTCCTCGGCGCGCTGACGGCTCTGCTGCAGCGGCTGCCGCTCCTGGCACGGGCGGCGACTCCGATCGCGGCCGTCGGTGCGATGCCGCTGACGATCTACTCGCTGCAGCTCGTGGCGCTGGCGGTGTACCTGGTCCCGTACGAGCCGTTCGACTTCGAGGCGTGGCGCAGCTGGACGCTGCTCGGCGTCTTCGTGGTCGGCTCGATCGTCGCCGCTCTCCTCTGGAGGCGGCTCGTGGGGCAGGGCCCGCTGGAGTGGCTGCTCGCGCGCGCGTCGCTGCGACCTCGGGGTCCACGCGCGGCGCTGGGTTAGGGTGGCCGGATGATCACGCGTCGCGAGGCCGCTCAGCGCCTCGACATCCCCCTCGAGATGGCGACGCGGCACGGCATCCCCACCCGTCTGTCGGAGGAGGAGCTCGCCGCCCTCGAGCAGGATCCGCCCGCCTGGCTCGTCCAGTCGCGCGCGAACCGCACCGGCAGGCGTCCCGTGTGGGTGACCCTCGACTGCGCCGTCTGCGGCCGCTCCGAGGCCGCCCGCCCGAAGAAGTGGTGGCCCGAGTTCACGTTCCTCGTCTGCGAGGACCACTCCCCCGCCTCCTGGCCGCACCACCCCGAGGGCCACCGCCGCGACGAGTACGACGGCATCGGCACCCGCTTCATCGGCGTGCTCGACACCCCCGCCTGACCCGCGCTCGCGAGCCTGCCGCCTCCGCCTGCACCACGGCCCCCGGACCAGCGCAGACCCGCGTTCCCCGACCACCCGGCAGAAGCCCGCCTCTCGATCGGCACCCCCGGAACGTCCCCGCAGGGCCTCGAACCCCTGACCGCCACTCGGTATGCCTCGCCAGGCACCGGTCACCCCTCACCGATCCCCCGGCCGCACCGCGGCCACCCGTTCCCTGAACAGCCACCTGAGCTCGTTCCCCGACCTGCACCCAGGAACGGCCCCGCAGGGGCTCGTTCCCCTCTACCTGCACCCAGGAACGGCCCCGCAGGGGCTCGTTCCGCACCCGCTCCCCTCAACAAGAAACGGCCCCCTTCGAAGGGAGCCGTTCCTGACGTTCCGCGGGTCTCCGCGCGGTCAGCTGCAAGGCGGAGAAGGGCGCGATACCGGAGGTATCGCAACGGCCGACAACGCCGCAGATGACCGTGCAGAGACCCGCGGAATCACTCCCACTCGATGGTGCCGGGGGGCTTGGACGTCACATCCAGCACCACCCGGTTCACGCCGCTCACCTCGTTGGTGATGCGGTTGGAGATGCGGGCGAGGAGGTCGTAGGGCAGGCGGGTCCAGTCGGCGGTCATCGCGTCTTCCGAGGAGACGGGGCGCAGGACGATGGGGTGGCCGTAGGTGCGGCCGTCGCCCTGGACTCCGACGGAGCGGACGTCGGCGAGGAGGACGACGGGGCACTGCCAGATCTCGGTGTCGAGGCCGGCGGCGGTGAGCTCGGCGCGGACGATGGCGTCGGCGTCCTGGAGGAGATCGAGCCGCTCCTGGGTGACCTCGCCGACGATGCGGATGCCGAGGCCGGGTCCGGGGAAGGGCTGGCGGCCGACGATGACCTCGGGGAGGCCGAGCTCGCGGCCGATCGCGCGGACCTCGTCCTTGAAGAGAGTGCGGAGCGGCTCGACGAGCGCGAACTGCAGGTCCTCGGGGAGTCCGCCGACGTTGTGGTGGGACTTGATGTTGGCGGTGCCGGTGCCGCCGCCGGATTCGACGACGTCGGGGTAGAGCGTGCCCTGGACGAGGAAGTCGATCGTCTCGCCCTCGCCCTGGGCTTCGAGCACGAGCGCTTCGGCGGCGGCCTCGAAGGTGCGGATGAACTCGCGGCCGATGATCTTGCGCTTCTGCTCCGGGTCGCTGACGCCGGCGAGCGCGTCGAGGAACTGCTCGCGCGCGTCGACGGTGACCAGGCGGACGCCGGTCGCGGCGACGTAGTCCTCCTCGACCTGGCGGCGCTCGTCCTTGCGGAGGAGTCCGTGGTCGACGAAGACGCAGGTGAGCTGGTCGCCGATGGCGCGGTGCACGATCGCAGCGGCGACGGCGGAGTCGACTCCGCCGGACAGGCCGCAGATGACGCGTCCGGTGCCGACCTGCTCGCGGATCACGGCGACCTGGTCGTCGATCACGTTGGAGGAGTTCCAGTCGGCCGGGATGCCCGCGGCGCGGTGGAGGAAGTTCTCGATGACGGCCTGGCCGAAGGCGGAGTGCTTGACCTCCGGGTGCCACTGCACGCCGTAGAGGCGGCGCTCGTCGTTGCCGAAGGCGGCGACCGGTGTGGAGCTCGTGGAGGCGAGGACCTCGAAGCCCTCGGGCGCCTGTGCGACCGAGTCGCCGTGGCTCATCCACACCGTCTGGTCGGCGGGCTGCTCGCCGAGGAGCACGCCACCGTCGGTCGAGAGGGCGGCGTCCGTCGCTCCGTACTCGCGCAGCCCTGTGTTGGCGACCTCGCCGCCGAGCGTCTTCGCCATCACCTGGAAGCCGTAGCAGATGCCCAGGACCGGGATCCCGAGGTCGAAGATCGCGGGGTCGAGCTGCGGGGCGCCCTCCTCGTACACGCTGGAGGGGCCGCCCGAGAGGATGATGCCGACGGGCGACTTCGCGGCGATCTCGGCGGCCGTGGCGTTGGAGGGCACGATCTCGGAGTAGACGTTCGCCTCGCGGACCCGGCGGGCGATCAGCTGCGCGTACTGCGCGCCGAAGTCGACGACGAGGACGGGCTGCGCGGCCAGGTGCGGCTGGGGAGCGGTGGGCTGCTCGCTAATGGGGGGCCTCCACGGAGTCGGTCGGGGTCTTCGGGTCGGTGCCGGCGGTCCGGCGCTCGAGGTACTGCTCGACCTCGCGGGCGATGCGGGACTCGACGAAGAAGGAGAGGGTGGGCACCACGCCGCCGAGCGCGATGAGCACGAAGCGCGTGAACGGCCAGCGCATGAGGCTCCACAGGCGGAAGTCGGCGAAGAGGTAGACGACGTAGAACCAGCCGTGCGCGATCAGGATGCCGGTGGACAGGTTCGCGCCGGTGCCGCTCGACGTGAACTCGCCTCCGGGCACCTCGTACATCGGGGCGAAGTGCAGGACGCCCTGCTGGCCGAAGGCGAACAGCTCGAGGTGGAAGACGTACTTGAGGAGCATCTCCGCGCAGAGCAGGAGCAGCATCACGCCGGTGATGATCGAGGTCACCCGGTAGAAGCGCAGCGCGCTCCGGATCGCAGGGAACTGCGCGGGCTTGGGCTCGAGGGGCATGACGACCAGTTTACGGTGCGGGGGCGGGGGTCTCGGCCCGGTCGCCCAGGTCGGCGCGGGCGCGCTCCTCGGCGTCGAGCGCCTCCTCTGCCTCGCGCTCCCACGCGTCCTTGACGAGGCGGAACCAGAGGTAGAGGGCGAAGCCGGCGAAGACGACCCACTCGATCGCGTAGAAGACGTTGAGCCAGTTCAGCGAGACGTCGCTCACGCGCGCCGGGGAGTCGATGGCCCCGAGGCCGGCGACCGGCTCGTCGACGACGACGTAACCCTGGTAGACGTCCTGCGGCGGATCCGGCCAGCGGTTGATCAGCGCGGGGACGGAGAGCGCGGTGAGGGTGGCGGGGTCCAGGCCCTCCGCCGGCGCCTCCGCGGCCTCGTTGGCCACGAGGCGGCCGGTGAAGGAGGAGGGCGCCTGCTCGCTCCCGCTGTTGAGCGCGTCCGCGACGGACTGCGCCTGCGTTTCGTCCTGCGTCCAGCCGTAGGCGAGCACCAGGTCGGCGTCGGCGGTGCGGGTACGGGCGATGACCCACCAGCCCGGCTGCTCGCCGTTCAGGCGGCCGCCGAGGATCTCGGCACCGCCCGGCACGAAGACGGACGAGCCCTCCACGCGCTGTCCGTCGGCGGTCGCCGTGATCGAGCGGGAGGGGGTCGCGACCTCGGCGAGCGGGAGCGTCGTCTCCGACACTCCGGAGTCGGGCGCGGCGGCTTCGACCGCGCGGCCGACCTGCCACTGCCCGAGCGCGGCGAAGAGCCCGGCGATCAGGAGTGCGAGCGCCAGCGCGGCGATCCAGCGCGGGCGCCGGGCCACCTGCCCGACCGTGCTCTGCGTCATTCGTCCCTCGTCCGCCCTCGATCCGTGCGGTGTCCCGCGGGCCGGATCGAGCCTAACCCGTGAGTGTGGGAGCTCCGTGGGATCAGTAGTCGGGCTCCCTCGGGCGGCGGGGCCGGGCGTCGTCGGCGCCGTCGGACTGCTGCATCGCCTGGTCGATGAGCGCCTGGCGCATCGGATCGGGGAACTCGTCGTCGAGCTCGTCCGGCTCCGCGGGGCGCCTCGGAGGAGCGGGGGCCTCCTCCGCGGAGACGGCGGGCGCGGCCATCGCCGCCTCCACGAGCGCGAAGTCCTCCTCGTCCATCGCCGTGGCCGCTGCGGGTGCCGGGCGGTGCCGCCGCCGCGAGAGGAACGCGCCGATGCTCTCGGAGCGCGAGGCGAGGATCGGCCCGACGATCGCCATGATCAGCACGTAGAGGCCGGCGAAGGGCTGGATCCGCTCGTCGAGCCCCGCCGAGAGCGAGAGCGTCGCCAGGATGAGCGCGAACTCGCCGCGGTTGTGCAGGATGAACGCCGCGTTCAGGCCCGCGCGCGGTCCGAGCTTGTTGAGCCACGCGACGAACTGCCCCGCGCCGAGGTTCAGGACGATGGTCATCACCGCGGCGATCAGCACCGGGACCACGACGCTCGGGAACGCACCGGGATCCAGCCCGAGACCGAAGTTGACGAAGAAGAAGGCTCCGAACACGTCGCGCAGCGGGATCGCGATGTGCTCGACCCTCGACCGGAACCGCGTCGCTCCGATGACCAGTCCGATCAGGAACGCGCCGATCGCGTCCGTCACTCCGAGGACCTCGCCGATGCCGCCGAACAGGATGGCGAGACCGAAGAACAGGATCGTGAACAGCTCGTCGTCGCGGGTGCGGAAGAAGCGGGAGACGACCTTCCCGCCCCAGCGGGCGATCGCGAACATCACCACGAGGAACGCGAACGCGATGACGAGCTTGAGCACCACCGGCCACGGCTCCGTCTCGCCCGAGAGCACCACGGACACGATCGCCAGGTAGACCGCGATGAAGATGTCCTCGACGACCGTGACGCCCAGGATCATCGGCGTCTCGGGGTTCGCCAGGCGCTTGAGCTCGATCAGCAGCTTGGTGACGATCGCGCTCGAGCTCGTCGCCGTGATGCCGGCGATGATCAGCGCCTCGCGGCTCCCCCAGCCCAGCGCGAAGCCGAAGCCGAGGCCGACGGCCATGTTGACCGCGATGTAGGAGCCGCCGGAGAGGATCAGGCGGCCGGCGTTCCCGAAGAACTCGTCCTGGTCGAACTCCAGGCCGAGGTTGAACAGCAGGAGTATCAGCCCGAAGACCGCGGTCAGCTCGATGTAGCTCGACTCGAAGTCGAGTGGGAAGAGGTGGAAGTTCGGGCTCGCGAGGAGCCCGACGACCATGTAGATCGGGATGGCCGGGAGCCCGATCGTCCTCCCCAGCCGGCCGAGGACGTAGGCGACGACGAACAGGACGCCGAGGACGATGAGGTCTTCGCCGTGGTGCATCCTCAGGCTCCGGGCGGGGCGTCGACCGTCTTGGCGAAGCTGCCGGTGCGGAAGAACGCGAACGCCTTGGCGACCTTCTCGGGGCTGCCGGCGACCACGAGGGTGTCGCCGGGGAAGACGCGGAAGTCGGGGGCCGGCGCCGGATTGGCGGCGTCGCCCCGGACCACGGCGACGACGGTCAGCCCGACGATCCCTCGGTCGGCGGGCTTGCCGAGCTGCTGTCCGGCGATGTGGTCGTCGTAGTCGACGGTGAACCAGTCGATCGAGAGGCCCGGGATCTGGTCGAGCGCGGTCAGCGACTCCGTGATCTGCGTGCCGCCGAGGAGCTCGGCGAGGGTGTGCGCCTCGTCGTCGCTCAGGCGGAGGGACACCTTGGCGCCGTCCTGGTCGCCCTCGGCGAACGTGATCAGGTCGCTGTGGCCGGAGCGGTGGGCGATGACCCCGACCTTGCCGCCGTCGGCCGTCAGGAACGTGTGCAGAACGCCGACACCGGGCAGTTTGACCCTGCGGACCTCGACCATGCGTGCTCCCTCCGCGCCGTGCGGCGCTCCCACTCGGGACTTCCAGCTTAGGCGCGTGCGGAGCCCTCCTGCCGAGGGAACCCCGACCCGTCGAGGGATCCCGCGGTTCCCGGCGGGCTCGGCGGTGCTGCGTTCCCTCGCTGCCCACAGGTGGTGGGGGGAGTCTCCACAGAGGGAGCGGAGGGAGGGAAGGGGGGCGGAAGCGAGCAGTGGGGATCTATCGAGACGGGGCGTGCCGCCGGTCGGACGAGTCCGTGCGGCTGCGCCGCGGTACGCGCGGACCGGCGAGTGGGCGGGGGCCTCCGCGGACGAGCGGCAGCGGGCGCGGATCGACGCCGTGGCCGCGACCTGGAGCGCGCCCTTCGTCCTCCGCGAGTCGGCGGCGGCGGTCCGGGACTCCTCTTGGTCGAGCCGCTCGCGGAGACCGTGCATGTCGAGGGGCGACGGACCTGGGCAGCCGGACGTGGAACGGCGTCGCGGAGCGCGCGTCCGCCCCCACCCGCACTGATCGACGGACGCGCCGTCTCGGATATGGCGCAGACCGCCGTCGATCCGAACCGACCCGGCGTTCCTCGGGGGCCGCTCGCCCGAGCACGTGCTTCTCGCCGGGAAGACCGGATCCGCGCGCGCGGGTCCGTAGCGTCGTCCGCCGGGCTGGCGCGAGGCCTACGACGCCAGCCCGTCCGGCCGACCCGCGCCGGCGTCCGCCGCGTCCAGGGACCCCCGGGCCGTCGAGGGAGCCCGCTGTTCGCGGCGGCCTCGACGGTCAGGATCGCCTCGGTCGGTGAGCGTCAGCTGGGCTGGTACGGCGCGACGACGACCTCGACCCGCTGGAACTCCTTGAGGTCGGAGTAGCCGGTCGTCGCCATCGAGCGGCGCAGGGCGCCGATGAGGTTCGCCGTGCCGTCGGCGCCGGTGGCCGGGCCGTAGAGGACCTGCTCGAGGGTGCCGACGGTGCCGACCTCGACGCGGCGGCCGCGCGGCAGCTGCGGGTGGTGCGCCTCCGCGCCCCAGTGCCAGCCACCGCCGGGAGCGTCGGTCGCGCGCGCCAGCGCCGAGCCGAGCATCACGGCGTCCGCGCCCACCGCGACGGCCTTCACGATGTCGCCGGAGGTGCCGAGGCCGCCGTCCGCGATGACGTGCACGTAGCGTCCGCCCGACTCGTCGAGGTAGTCGCGGCGAGCGCCGGCGACATCGGCGACCGCGGTCGCCATCGGAGCCTGGATGCCGAGCGTCGTGCGAGTGGTGGAGGCGGCACCGCCGCCGAACCCGACGAGGACGCCCGCGGCGCCCGTGCGCATGAGGTGCAGGGCCGCGGTGTAGGTGGAGGCGCCGCCGACGATGACGGGCACATCGAGCTCGTAAATGAACTTCTTGAGGTTCAGCGGCTCGGTATCGCGCGAGACGTGCTCGGCCGAGACGGTCGTGCCGCGGATGACGAACACGTCGACCCCGGCGTCGACGACGGTCTGGTACAGCTCCGCGGTCCGCTGGGGCGACAGGGCCCCGGCGACGGTCACGCCCGCGGCGCGGATCTCGGCCAGGCGCGCGGTCACCAGCTCGGGGCGGATCGGAGCGGAGTAGATCTCCTGCATCCGCTGCGTCGCGGTCTCGGCCGGAAGCCGGCGGATCTCCTCGAGCAGCGGCTCCGGGTCCTCGTACCGCGTCCACAGACCCTCGAGGTCGAGGACGCCCAGCGCCCCCAGATGCCCGAGCCGGATCGCCGTCGCCGGCGACACCACCGAGTCCATCGGCGCGGCGAGGATCGGCGTCGCGAACTGGTACGCGTCGATCGACCACTTCACCGACACGACCTCGGGGTCGCGCGTCCGGCGGCTCGGGACGACGGCGATGTCGTCGAAGGCGTACGCGCGGCGGGCGCGCTTGGCGCGCCCGATCTCGATCTCCATGACGCTGAGTTTACTGTGGCTCGCTCCTCGCTCCGCTCGTCGCTCGCCCGCGGTCGGCCCGAGCGGATGGTCGCGGTCCGCGGAGCGGGTCGCGTCCGCGCTACGACGATCCGCTCGCACGCGGATCGCCGGTTACCGCTGAGCGGCGTCAGCCGTGGCTCGCTCCTCGCTCCGCTCGCCGCTCGCCGCTCGCCCGCGGTCGGCCCGAGCGGGCGGTCCCGTTCCGCAGAGCGTCCCGCGTCCGCGCTACGACGATCCGCTCGCACGCGGATCGCCGGTCACCGCTGAGCGGTGTCAGCCGTGGCTCGCTCCTCGCTCCGCTCGCCCGCGGTCGGCCCGAGCGGGCGGTCGCGTTCCGCAAAGCGGGTCGCGTCCGCGCTACGCCGATCCGCTGGAAAGCGGATAGCCGGTCATCTCTCCCTCCTTGCACGGGACGCCCTGATCGCTTGCCCGCGATCGGCCCGGGCGAGTGGCCACTTTCCGCAGAGGCGTACGCCCGCGCCTCGACGATCCGACGGAACGATCGTCGGTCACCGCTCCCACCGGGCTCCGCACCAGGCCGCGATCGACGCGAGCGGGCGCACACCACCAGCAGGTGGAGCCAGCGCGGCCGCCACCACGATTCGCTGCAACGCGGGAAGCCCGTCCCCACTCCGTCGCGCTCGCGCGCGGCACACGACCACTCCCCCGCGTCGGCAAAGGCGGAAGCCCTCCCCCGCAGTCGCGGCGGCGCCCCGCGCCGCTCGCGCTGCGCCTCCCGCTCCTCAGCCGAGGACCGGTGCTCGTCTCCCGGAGGGAGGCGGCGGATCGGGATCGCGGCCCCTCCGGCGTGGTGGGCGTATGGGCCGCAGGCCCATCGGGCAGAGGGGCCGCGATCCCGATCCGCCGCCGGCCCCACCAGACCTCTCAGCGCCGGTAGTTCGGCGCCTCCACCACCATCTGCACATCGTGCGGGTGCGACTCCTTCAGCCCGGCCGCCGTGATGCGCACGAACTTCCCGCGCTCCTTCAGCTCGGGGATGGTGCGCGCTCCGACGTAGAACATCGACTGGCGGAGCCCGCCGGCGAGCTGGTACGCCACGTTCGCGAGCGGGCCGCGATAGGGCACCTGGCCCTCGATGCCCTCGGCGATCAGCTTGTCGTCGGTGGGCACGTCGGACTGGAAGTAGCGGTCCTTCGAGTAGGAGGTCCGCTCGCCGCGGGTCTGCAGGGCGCCGAGGGAGCCCATCCCGCGGTAGGTCTTGAACTGCTTGCCGTTCTGGAACACGAGGTCGCCGGGGCTCTCCTCGCAGCCCGCGAGGAGCGAGCCGAGCATCACGGTGTCGGCGCCGGCGACGAGCGCCTTGGCGATGTCGCCGGAGTACTGGAGGCCGCCGTCGGCGATCACGGGCACGCCGGACTCGCGCGCGGCGAGGGACGCCTCGTAGACCGCGGTGACCTGCGGGACTCCGACGCCGGCGACGACGCGGGTGGTGCAGATCGAGCCGGGGCCGACGCCGACCTTGATGGCGTCGGCGCCCGCGTCGACGAGGGCCTGCGCCCCGGAGCGGGTCGCGACGTTGCCGCCGATGACGTCGACGCCGGCGAAGGCGGAGTCGGACTTCAGGCGGCGGATGATGTCGAGCACGCCGGCGGAGTCGCCGTTGGCGGTGTCGACGACGATCACGTCGACGCCCGCGTCGAGCAGGGCGGTGGCGCGCTGCCAGGCGTCGCCGAAGAAGCCGATCGCGGCGCCGACCCGGAGGCGGCCCTCGTCGTCCTTCGTGGCGTTGGGGTACTGCTCCGACTTGTCGAAGTCCTTGACCGTGATGAGGCCGGCGAGCTTGCCCTGCGCGTCGACGAGCGGTAGCTTCTCGATCTTGTGCTGCGCGAAGAGGGCGATGACCTCGCTGTCGGGGATGCCGACGCGGCCCGTGATCAGGCCGGTTCTGGTCATCACGTCGCGGACGAGCGTGGTCGCCTTCTCGAACGGCGAGACGAAGCGCATGTCGCGGTTGGTGATGATGCCCACGAGCACGCCGGTGGAGTCGACGACGGGGAGGCCGCTGATCCGGTACTGGCCGCAGAGGTCGTCGACCTGGGCGACGGTGGCGTCCGGGGTGGTGGTGACGGGGTTCGAGACCATGCCCGACTCGCTCCGCTTCACCCGGTCGACCTGGTCGGCCTGGTCGGCGATCGAGAGGTTGCGGTGCAGGACGCCGAGGCCGCCCTGGCGGGCCATCGCGATCGCCATGCGCGCCTCGGTGACGGTGTCCATCGCCGCGGAGAGCAACGGGGTCGCCACGCTGATGCGCTTGGTGAGACGGGAGGCCGTGTCGGCCTCGCTCGGGATGACGTCGGTGTGCCCCGGGAGGAGCATGACGTCGTCGTAGGTGAGTCCGAGGAATCCGAAGGGATCCGGCTGGTCCATCAATGCCCCTTAGCAGGTCGAGTGCGGGAGCCCGGAGAGGACGGGAGGAGTCCGCTCACGAGCGCCACGGTTGTTCGATCTTAAGCGCCGTGAGGCTCGCGGTATTCCTCGACGGCGCGGCCGCCGGGCCGCGGATGGGCGCTGGAGCGCTCTCCTCTCCCTCATAATGTCGTCACGCGTAAGTGCGGACGGTGAAACACCGCCGACATATGCGGAACGTATGGTCAACCAACGTTGTTTGACGACGGCGATTCGGGCGTGCCCGGAGACCCCATCCGTCTGTGCACCCTGACGAGAGGTAGACGTCTTGCTCACAGCCAGCCGTTCGATGCGCCGCCAGCGCTCGACGACCCTGCATCCGACGGACCGGGAGGCGCCCCGTGGATAGGAGACGCCCGAGGCTCCGAGACCGGCTCCTGGCCCTGGGTCTGCTCGCCGCGACCCTCACCGGGATCGCCGCGGCGGCCCCCGCCGCACTCGCCGCCACCACCGCCGACCAGTCGATCATCGCCTGGGTCCGCGTGCAGGGGACGAACGAGAACCTGACGGGGGTGACCGTCGAGATCGGCGGCGACGCCTCCGCGACCGTGACCACCGGCGAGGACGGCCGGGCCACGTTCCCCCTCGACGCCGCGGGCACCTACACGGTGACCGTCGACGAGGAGTCCCTGCCCGCCGACAAGGGCTACCCCGCCGCGGGTCAGAACCCGAAGCAGGTGAAGATCGTCGCCTCGCAGAACCAGATCGTGAACTTCATCGTCTCGACGGCCAACCCGAAGGGCTCCGGAGCGACCGTCCCGGTCCCGACGGACTCCGCGGCTCCGACGAGCCCCGCGACCGAGGGCACGACCGGCAACGACGCGACGAACCCCGACGGGACGTCCAACGCGGTGAACCAGCCGGTGTCGGCCGACACGTTCTGGATCATCTTCTGGCCGAAGGTCGTCACCGGACTGATCTTCGGGCTCCTGATCGCCCTCGCGGCGATCGGCGCCTCGCTGATCTACGGCGTGACCGGCCTGAACAACTTCGCCCACGGCGAGCTGGTCACCTTCGGCGCACTGATGGCGTACCTCTTCTCCGGGGTCTTCGGACTCCCGGCGCTGCTGGCCATCCCGATCGCGGTGATCCTCGGCGGGGCCTTCGGCTTCGTCCAGGACGGACTGCTCTGGAAGCCGCTGCGGAAGAAGGGCATCCAGCTCATCCCGCTGATGATCGTGACGATCGGCCTCTCGCTGGCGCTGCGCTACGTGTTCGTCTTCTTCTTCGGAGCCGACCGCCTCTCGCTCCCCAACAGCACCGCTCCGTTCTTCACGGTGCCGGAGCTCGGGATCAGCCTGAAGTTCACCGACATCGTCGGCGCCGTCGTCGGCGTCGTCTGCATCGTCGCCGTGGCCTACGTCCTCACGAAGACGAAGATCGGCAAGGCGATGCGGGCGGTCTCGGACAACCGGGCCCTCGCCTCCGCCTCGGGCATCAACGTCGAGCGCGTCATCCGCGTCGTCTGGGTGATGTCGGGCGCTCTCGCCGCGCTGGCGGGCGTCTACATCGGCTACTACCAGTCGCTGCGCTGGGACACGGGAGCGTCGATCCTGCTGCTGATCTTCGCGGCGATCACGCTCGGCGGACTCGGCTCCGCCTACGGCGCGCTGGTCGGCTCGCTCATCATCGGACTGATGATGAACATCTCGACGATCTGGATCCCGGAGAACCTCAAGTACGTGGCTCCGCTCGTTCTCATGATCATCATCCTCCTGGTCAGGCCGCAGGGAATCCTGGGCCGCAAGGAACGGATCGGCTAGGACACCATGAACCTCAACTTCATCTGGCTGGCGATCGGGCAGATCGTCGATCCCACTGTCGCCGCGTACGCGCTGGCGACCATCGGCCTGGTCATCCACTTCGGATTCACGGGGCTGCTCAACTTCGGACAGGCCGGCTTCATGGCAGTGGGCGGCTACGCCTTCGCCATCACCTCGGTCAAGTTCGAATGGCCCGTCTGGGGCTCCTTCCTCGCGACGATCGTCGCGGCGACCGTCTTCGCGCTCATCCTGGGCATCCCGACGCTCCGGCTGCGGGCCGACTACCTCTCGATCGTGACGATCGCGGCGGCGGAGATCATCCGGCTCTCGGTCAAGACCCCCGAGTTCTCGGCGATCACCGGCGGCTCGGAGGGCATCAACGGCGCGGCGAAGGCGTTCAACGACCTCAACCCGCTCCCCGAGGGCCGCTGGGGCATCGGCGTCCTCACCTACAGCCAGGACCAGTGGTGGGTGCGGATCGTCGGCTGGGGCCTCGTGCTCCTGGCCTGCCTCCTGGTGTTCCTCCTGATGCGCAGCCCCTGGGGCCGCGTCATCAAGGGCATCCGCGAGGACGAGGACGCCGTGCGCTCGCTCGGCAAGAACGTCTTCTCGTACAAGATCCAGGCGCTCATCCTGGGCGGCGTGCTCGGAGGCCTCGCAGGAGCGCTGTTCATCCTCCCCCGCTCGCTCCAGCCCGACAACTACGGCACCCAGCTCACGTTCTTCCTCTACACGATCATGCTGCTGGGCGGCGCCGCGACGGTCTTCGGACCCGTCGTCGGCTCGATCATCTTCTGGGTCGTCCTCGGTCTGACCGACGGACTGCTCACGCTCGGG
Organism: Rathayibacter sp. AY1D1; assembly: GCF_002932635.1. Classification (NCBI taxonomy): domain Bacteria; kingdom Bacillati; phylum Actinomycetota; class Actinomycetes; order Micrococcales; family Microbacteriaceae; genus Rathayibacter; species Rathayibacter sp. AY1D1. Next base: position 28,250 of record NZ_PSVY01000015.1, on the reverse strand, counting down.
ATCGACACCGGGGTCCTCAACAACGACCTCATCCGCCTCACCACCGTGCAGACCGGACCCATCCGGTTCATCGTGGTGGGGGTAGCCCTCATGCTCCTGGTGATCTTCAGACCCCAGGGGATCTTCGGCAAGAAGAAGGATCTGCACTTTGCCTAAGACGCCGGTCTCGGACATCACCGAGGAAGCAATCGTCCCCGGGGTCAGGAAGAAGGACCCCATCGTCGTCGCCGACAACGTCAGCCGCCGCTTCGGCGGCCTGACCGCGGTCGACGTCGAGCACCTCGAGATCCCCCGCGGATCCATCACCGCCCTGATCGGCCCGAACGGGGCCGGCAAGACCACGTTCTTCAACCTGCTGACGGGCTTCGACAAGCCCAACACCGGCAAGTGGAACTTCAAGGGCAAGAACCTCGCCAACGTCCCGGCCTACCGGGTGTCGCGGATGGGCATGGTGCGCACGTTCCAGCTCACCAAGGCGCTCGGCGGCATGACGGTGCTCGAGAACATGCTGCTCGGCGCGAAGGGGCAGAAGGGCGAGAACATCTTCACCTCGCTCATCCGCCCGCTGTGGTCGAAGGAGGAGGACTCGATCGAGCAGCGCGCGATCCGCCTGCTCGAGAAGTTCAAGCTGGACACGAAGCGGGACGACTACGCGTCGAGCCTGTCGGGCGGCCAGAAGAAGCTGCTCGAGATGGCGCGGGCGCTGATGTCGGAGCCCGAGCTCGTCATGCTCGACGAGCCGATGGCCGGGGTGAACCCGGCGCTGACGCAGTCGCTCCTGGGTCACATCGTGAACCTGAAGGACGAGGGCATGACCGTGCTCTTCGTCGAGCACGACATGCACATGGTCAACACGATCGCCGACTGGGTGATCGTGATGGCCGAGGGCAAGGTCGTCGCCGAGGGCCCGCCCTCGACCGTGATGAACGACCCGGCCGTCATCGACGCGTACCTGGGCGCGCACCACGACACCGACCTGGGCACGATCGAGGGCCAGCTCGAGATCGCCGAGGAGATGGACTCCGACCTCGTCCGCGAGGACGTGGAGCGGCAGGCGGAGCAGGCCGGCGTCCCGACGCCCGGCCACGACGCTCCGGCCGCCGGAACGGCGTCCCCGTCGGCCTCCGCGCCGACGAGCGTCGCCCCGACGACCGACGCCCCGGCCGTCGAATTCGAGAAGGACGAGAGATGACCGCCGACACGACGACTCCGAACACCCTCGAGACGCACGACCTGCACGCGGGCTACGTGCCGGGGGTCAACATCCTCAACGGCTCGAACGTCTACGTGAAGCGCGGCGAGCTCGTCGGGATCATCGGCCCGAACGGTGCAGGCAAGTCGACGCTGCTGAAGGCGATGTTCGGCCTGGTCAACATCCGCCAGGGCACCGTCCTGCTGAACGGCGAGGACATCACCGGCCTCAAGGCCGACAAGCTGGTGTCCAAGGGCGTGGGCTTCGTGCCGCAGAACAACAACGTCTTCCCGTCGCTCACCATCGAGGAGAACCTCGAGATGGGCATGTACCAGAAGCCGAAGCTGTACAAGGAGCGGCTCGAGTTCGTCACCGAGCTCTTCCCGGAGCTCAGCAAGCGGCTCAAGCAGCGCTCGGGGTCGCTCTCGGGCGGTGAGCGCCAGATGGTGGCGATGTCGCGGGCTCTGATGATGGACCCGTCGATGCTGCTGCTCGACGAGCCCAGCGCCGGCCTGTCCCCGATGCGGCAGGACGAGACCTTCGTCAACGTGCAGCGGATCAACCGCGCGGGCGTCTCGATCATGATCGTCGAGCAGAACGCGCGGCGGGCGCTGCAGATCTGCGACCGCGGCTACGTCCTCGACCAGGGCCGCGACGCCTACGAGGGCGCGGGCCGGGAGCTGATGAACGATCCGAAGGTCATCGAGCTCTACCTGGGCACGCTCGCGACGACCAACGAGGTCACCACGAGCACCCCGACCGTCGGCGGCTGACCCCCGCTGCGAAGGGCCCGTCGTCTCCGGACGGCGGGCCCTTCGTCGTTGCCGGGGCGCGGAGCGGGCGCGAGCGGGCCGAGGGGCCGGTGCGGCTCCGGGGCGGAGGCGGGGCCGCTCGCGCAGGGCGCCGGGCGGCTCGGAGACCACTCCGAGCAGGGCGGGAAGGCAGGCGGCTCGGTGCCCGGAGACGCGCCGGCACGGGGTGCCGCAGAAGGGAGGCGGGGGGGGGCCGCTCTCCCGGCGCGGACAGGCCTTCACCGGTCTCTCCGCGATGCCCGCCGAACCCCCGGGAAGTCGGCGGAACGGCGGGCCAGACCCTCGGTCTCCTGTCCGCGGGACGAGGGCAGGACAGCGAGAGTCTCTCCGCACCAGCGACACCCACGAGGGGGACAGGATATCGCCCTGCCTGCCGTAGTTTTGGGTACACGGGACCGCCCTGCAGGGGGACGTCCCGCTCCCCTCTCCCCCGGTAGGGACCGCGATCGGCCGCCGATCTCCTCCCCTCCCTGCAGCGCCTCGAGCGCCGCGTCGTCCGCCTCGAAGGAGCCGACCATGAAGAGATACACCCCCGCCCCTGTGGAACTCGGAGCCGGCTTCGGCACCGGTGCGATCGGCGACTACGAGCGCTGGCGCGTCGTCGGCGTCTACGCCCAGGTCGTCATCGCCGAGACCACCGGCGGCAAGCGCCGCAACTACAGCCGTTCCTTCGTCACGTACCGCCTGGCGCAGGAGGCGGAGCTGCTCCGCGCCTCCTAGGCCCTCCGTACTCCACGAGCGCGCGTCCTCCCACTGGAGGGCGCGCGCTTCTGCGTTCCCGCTCGACGTCGTCGCTCCCGCCCGCGGTTCGGCAGGGCGCCCCCTCGAGGCCGGGAGAGGCGCTCGGAGGCGCGTACAGGCCGTCAGAGCCGCTCCTCCTCCCGGGTGGCTCCTCGACGCCACGCCGGGCCCTGGACGCCGCGGAGCCGTCCGCCCGCACCCGACAGCGGCCACCCTCCCGGACGACCGCCGCGCCTCGCTGCGTCCGCACGACCGGCGCGTCTCCTGCTCTCCGCTCCGGGAACGGCGGAGGGGCCCGGTCCGAAGACCGAGCCCCTCAGGGATGCGGCAGGAGCCGCGTCACCGCGTCGTCAGTTCAGCGAACCCTCGACGGTCTCCTCGAAGGAGGTGGTGTTGCCCGTGCCGTACTTGTAGATCGAGACCGAGGCCTCGCTGGTGTCGCCGTTCTCGTCGAACGAGATCGGGCCGGAGAGGCCGTCGTAGTCGACGTCCTCGCCGTCGGCGATGAGCTTCGCGCAGTCGGCGAAGGTCGTGCACTTGGTGCCGCCCTCCGAGACCGACATGAGGTTGTCGCGGATGGTCGCACCGTCCGTCGCCTTGCCCTGGAGCGCGGCGAGAGCGGTCAGGACCGTGGCGTCGTACGACTCCGGCGCATAGCTGAACACGGTCAGCGCGTCGTTGCCCTGCGACTCGACGAGCGACTGCAGCTTGCCCTGGAAGTCCTCGGACGCCTGGACGCCCGGGTTGGTGAACTGGGCGCCGGCGATGTCGACGTTGGTGTCGGACTCGCCGATGACGCCGTAGTTGCCGTCCGTGCCGTAGAGCTTCGAGAAGTCGAAGCCCTTGGCCGAGAGCTGCTCCGCGATGGTCTTGATCTCGTCGAACGAGATGACGACCAGCGCGTCGGGGTTCGGGGCGAGGACCGAGGTCAGCGCCGAGTTGAAGTCGGTCGAGGCCGGCTCGAAGATCTCCTCGGCCGCGACGGATGCTCCGCCCGCCTCGAGGGTCTCCTTGATGTTCTTCTCGAGGCCGGTGCCGTACGCGTCGTTCATGTACAGGATCGAGACGTTGGTCTTGCCGTCGCCGAGGATCTTGTTGCCGAGGATTCGGCCCTGGAGCACGTCCGAGGGAGCGGTGCGCCAGTAGTAGCCGTCGTCGTCGTAGGTCGTGAAGTCCGGCGAGGTGTTGGCCGGCGAGATCTGGACGACGCCCGCCTGGGTCACCTGGTCGATGAAGGTCTTCGAGACGCCCGAGGACGCCGCGCCGATGATGGCGGAGACGTTGTCGGCGATGAGGGACGTGGCCGACTGCGTCGCGATGTCGGTCGTGGTGTCGCCCGAGTCCTTCTGCTCCACGTCGATCGTGATGCCGGCCTTGGCGTCGTTGATGTCGACGACCGCCTGGTCGACGCCCGCGATCTCGGGCGGGCCGAGGACGGCGAGGGTGCCGGTCTGCGGGAGGATCGTGCCGATCTTGAGGGACAGGTCGCCCGAGCCGCTGTCGCCGCTCGATCCGCTGTCGCCGCCGCCGGCGCAGCCGGCGAGGACGAGAGCGCTGGCGCCCAGAATGGCGACGCCGCCGAGGGTTGCCCGGAGGGACCGCGCGCGGGCCGAGCCGGCCTTCGCGTAAACGCCCATGTTGCTCCTTGAGAGGTGTGTGTCAGTGGGAGCGGCGCCGGTGGCAACCGCTCGGCCAACCTAACCTTCGAAGCAGCCGTGAACAATACAGGGGTGTTACCAATACGTTTCGCGACCGGATCGTTACCATTCCGCTGTCGCGCCGCGCCAGGACGACGCGTTCCGCAGATCAGACGGAGGATCGGCGCCGTCTGCGCTCCGCGGCGACGAGGTCGCCTGAGAAGATCGCCAGGGCGGCCCACACCAGCGCGAAGCCGATCCAGCGCTCGAGCGGCATCTCCTCGTGCAGGACGAAGGCCCCGACGAGGAACTGCAGGAACGGCGTCAGGTACTGCACGAAGCCGACGATCGACAGCGGGAGGCGCCGGGCGGCGCCCGCGAACAGGAGCAGCGGGACGGCCGTGACGATCCCGGCCGAGGCGAGGATGAGGGCGTGCCCCGTCCCCTCCGTCGTCAGGGTCAGCCCCACCGTGGAGCCGACGACCGCCAGCTGCACCACGGCGAGCGGCGTCAGCCAGAGCGTCTCGAGCGTCAGCCCGCCGACCGCGTCCACCGTGCCGCCGACGCGGCTCTTCACCAGGCCGTAGAGGCCGAACGAGAAGGCGAGGGCGAGCGAGATCCACGGGAAGGATCCGTAGCCCACCGCGATGACCAGCACCGCGACCGCGCTGACGCCCATCGCGGCCCACTGCAGGGGCCGGAGGCGCTCGCGCAGCACCAGGACGCCCAGCAGCACCGTGACCAGCGGGTTCATGAAGTAGCCCAGGGCCGCCTCGATGACGTGGCCCGTGGTCGTGGCGATCACGTAGACCTGCCAGTTGACGTAGATGAGCACGCCCGCGATCGCCATCACGCCGAGCAGGCGGGGGCGGCGCAGCAGCGCGCCGAAGGAGCGCCAGCCGCGGAGGACCGTGAGCAGGATCACGCAGAAGACGAGCGAGAAGAGCACCCGGAACGCGACGATCTCGAACGGCGAGGCCGGCGCCATCGCGATGAAGTAGAGGGGCATCGCACCCCAGAGCAGGTAGGCCGAGAACGCGAACAGCAGCCCCGTGCCGGACATCCCGCCCGGGCGTCCCGCCGCTCCGAGCGCCTCCACTCCTTCGCCGACGGGCACGTCCGAAGGGGACGGCGAGACGGACTCGGCAGGGGTGCGGGAGCTGGTCACTCCCCCGATGCTACGCAGCCGCGGGGTGGGGAGACGGCCCCGTAGCGGGCGGATCAGGCCACTGGCCGCGAAGAGGACCGGGAACGACGGAAGGGCCCGCCGACCGAGGTCGACGGGCCCTTCCGAGGGATGCTGCCTAGCGGACGACGACCGCGAGGACGTCGCGAGCGGAGAGGACCAGCAGGTCCTCGCCACCGAACTTGACCTCGGTTCCGCCGTACTTGGAGTAGATCACCTTGTCGCCGACGGCGACGTCGAGCGGCACGCGGTTGCCGTTGTCGTCGATGCGACCGGGTCCGACGGCGACGACCTCGCCCTCCTGCGGCTTCTCCTTGGCGGTATCGGGGATGACGAGACCGGAAGCGGTCACCTGCTCCGCCTCGACCTGCTTGATGACGATGCGATCTTCGAGCGGCTTGATGGACACCGACACGGTTGACCTCTTTCTTGACGACGATGTGGGCGGAACGCGGTTCTGGCACACACGCTCCGAGAGTGCTAGATCCATCGTAGGGGCTCCGCTGGCACTCGTGCAATCAGAGTGCCAAGTGGGGCGGCGGACCCGCCGGGAGGCCGTGGCCTACCATGGCCGGATGCGACGCGACGAGCTGGTCGAGCTCCTCTCCCCCGAGGGCCTCCGGCTCCTCGACTCCCTCGACGGCTACCGGTCCGACGACCTGGTGCGGGCCGTGGCACGCCTCCGGGCCGCCGGCCACTCCCCCGTCCTCGTCGCCGCGGTGCTCACCCAGGCGAGGCTCCGGCAGAAGGCGGAGGCGAAGTTCGGCGAGTTCGCCCGCTCGATGCTCTTCACGGACGCGGGACTCGAGCAGGCGACGCGGCTGCGCGTCGCCGCCCTGCACGCCGGCCGGTTCGCCGCGGCGGGAGCGGCGCGCGTCGCCGACCTCGGCAGCGGGATCGGCGGCGACGCCCTCGCGATGGCCGCGATCGACCTGGCGGTCACCGCCGTCGAGGCCGACGAGGTCACCGCGACCCTGGCCAGCTTCAACCTCGCCCCGTTCCCCGCGGCGAGCGCCGTGCACTCGACGGCCGAGGCCTTCGACCTCGACGGCTTCGACGCCGTCTACCTGGACCCGGCACGCCGCACGGCCGGCCACCGCGAGACCCGCCGGCTCGACGATCCGGACGACTACTCCCCCTCGCTCGACTTCGCGTTCGGCCTGGCCGAGCACCGTCCCGTGGGCGTGAAGGTGGGTCCCGGCTTCGACCGCGAGCGCCTGCCGCGGGACGCCGAGGCGCAGTGGGTCTCGGTCGACGGGGAGCTGGTCGAGACCGGGCTCTGGTTCGGTTCTCTGGCGCGCCCGGGCGTGCGCCGCTCCGCTCTGCTGCTCGGCGCGACCGGCTCCTCCGAGCTCACCGCGGCGGGCGACAGCGAGGACGAGGAGGTCGGCCCCCTCGGCGCGTTCGTGCACGAGCCGGACGGTTCCGCAATCCGCGCGCGCCTTCTAGGCGAGCTCGCGCGCTCCAGCGACTCGCGGATGCTCTCGCCCGGCATCGCCTACCTGACCGGCGACCATGCGGCCGCCTCGCCCTTCCTCCGCAGCTTCCGAGTCCTCGCCGAGCTGCCGCTGGACGAGCGCACGCTGGCGAAAGAGCTGCGCACCCGCGGCATCGGCGTGCTCGAGATCAAGAAGCGCGGGGTGGACGTCGACCCCGCCCGCTTCCGCAAGCGGCTGGGCCTCTCCGGCACCGGCAGCGCGGTGCTGATCCTGACGCGGATCGCCGGGCGCCACCGCGCGCTGCTCGCGGAGCGCGTCGAGCGGCCCGCGCCGGCTCAGTAGCCGGAGGTGCCGGCGGCGAGGGCGACCACGACGAAGACGAGGAAGACCGCCAGGTAGATCAGCGAGACGGCGATGCCGGCGAACCCGGTGATGATCGCGGTCAGCGCGAAGCCGCGCGCGGCCGGCTCGCGCCGGCGTCCGAGGAAGCCGAGCACGACGGCCGGAGCCGACAGCAAAAAGCCGAAACCGGCGGCGAAGAGCGTGATGACCAGGCCGACGATGCCGAGGATCATCCCGACGAGGCTCAGCGTGCGGGGGACGACGGGCGCCGGAGCGGCCGCGTAGGCGGCGGGGTGGCCGGGCGCCGAGGGGTACGCGGGCGCCGAGGGGTACGCGGGCGGCGGCGGCGGCGACCCGTAGGCCGGCGGTGCGGAGTCGGCGAGCGGCACCGACGGCTGCGACGCGGCCGAGGGCGGAGCGGGCGGGGCCGGGGGGACGGGCGGGGCCGGCGGGACCGGGACGGAGCCGTGCTGCTCGTCGGAGCCGGGGCCGGGACGGGTGCTGTCGTCGCTCATAGCGCGAGTCTAGCCAGCACCCGGGCGGCGGCGGAGGGGTTCCGTCCGCTCACGCGGGCAGGTAGCCGCCGTCGCGCAGGTCGCCGACGAAGGCCGTCCAGGCGAGGTAGGCGATCACCGCGAGGACGATCGCGAGGTAGCCCAGCACGAAGCCGGCGACCGCGAGACCGCGGCCGCGCTGTCCGGAGCGTCGGGCCTGGGCGAAGCCGATGTGGCCGAGGACGATGGCGGCGGGCGCCAGCCCCAGCAGTCCGCACACCAGAGCCGCGACCGCGAGCGGATTCATCGGCGGGCGGCGGGGCGGGAGACCGGGGTAGGGATCGGCGGCGGCCGTCGGCGGCGGGTAGGCCGCCGACGGCTCGCCGAGCGGAGGGGCGAACGGCGCGGGCGCCGGTCCGGTCTGCGGTCCGGGCGCGGTGTCGTCGGTCACGGTGTCCTCCTGGTGGTGCGGGCGCCCCCGAGCCTCGGAGGCGTGTCGATCAGTACCCGGTCGAGGGCATGGTCGCCGCGATCGAGAAGAGCGCGACGAACGAGATGATGGTGATGATGATCGCGACGAAGCCGATGATGACGGCGGCGAGGGCGAGGCCGCGGCCCTTCTCCCCCGTGCGCTTGATCTGCGACAGGGCGATGAAGCCCAGCACGATGCCCACGATGGAGACGAAGAACGAGGCGATGAAGCCGATGATCGCCAGGATGTTGTAGCGGTCGGACGCGGGCGTGTACGGAGTGGTCATGGAATCCCCCAGGGTCAGGAACGAGCGGATGCGGCCAAGAGTGGCAGTGGCACGATCCGCCTGTCAAAAAGCTGGACGGCGCTTGCGCGGCCCGGCCGCCGCCCGGTAAAGGCCTCAGCGGACCTGGATCTCGGTGACCGGGAGGGTCGAGTCGGCCCCGAAGCCGAGCCCCGACGGCGGATGCCCCGCCTCGATCAGCTGCGCCGCCAGTGCGGCGATCATCGCGCCGTTGTCGGTGCAGAGCGAGAGCGCCGGGATCCGGAGGGTCACTCCCGCGGCCGCGCACCGCTCCTCCGCCAGCGCGCGCACCCGGGCGTTGGCGACCACGCCGCCGCCGAGCAGGAGGCGCGGCACGCCCCGGTCGCGGCAGGCGGCGAGCGCCTTCGTGAGCAGGACGTCGGCGACCGCCTCGCGGAAGCTCGCCGCGACGTCGGACACGGGCACCTCCTCCCCCGCGTCCTGGCGCTTCTCGACCCAGCGGGCGACCGCGGTCTTCAGCCCTGAGAACGAGAAGTCGTAGCGGTGGCGCTCGAGGTCCTTCGGCAGGCTGAGCCCGCGGGGGAAGCGGATCGCCTTCGGGTCCCCGTCCGCCGCCACCCGGTCGATCTGCGGTCCGCCGGGATAGGGCAGGCCCAGGACGCGCGCCACCTTGTCGAAGGCCTCGCCGGCGGCGTCGTCGATGGTCTCGCCGAGCAGCTCGACATCCGACACCAGATCGCGCACGTGCAGGAGCGAGGTGTGCCCGCCCGAGACCAGCAGCGCGATCGTCGGCAGCTCGACGGGGCTGCCCTCGCTGCCGTCGGCCCGGAGGACGTCGGCTCCCACGTGGCCGACGAGGTGGTTCACGGCGTAGAGCGGCAGGCCGAGCGAGACGGCGAGCGCCTTCGCCGCTCCGACGCCGACCATGAGGGCGCCCGAGAGCCCCGGTCCGCTGGTGACCGCGATCGCGTCCAGGTCGCCGAGCGCGACACCGGCCTCGGAGAGCGCCGCGTGCAGGGCGGGCTCGAGCGCCTCCAGGTGCGCCCGGGCGGCCACCTCGGGCACGACGCCGCCGTAGCGGGCGTGCTCCTCCATCGAGGAGGCGATGGTGTTCGAGAGCAGCGTCGTGCCGCGGACGATGCCGATCCCCGTCTCGTCGCAGCTGGTCTCGATGCCGAGGACGAGGGGTCCGGTGCTCACGGGGTCTCCTGGGTCGGGGTCGGCGGCAGGCGCATCACGATCGCGTCCACTCCGTCGGGCTGGTAGTAGGCGGGGCGGACGCCGATCTCCTCGAAGCCCTCCGAGCGGTAGAGGGTCTGCGCGGCGGGGTTGTCGGCGCGGACCTCGAGGAAGACCTCGCGGGCGCCGCGCTCGCGGGCCGCCTCGAGGAGCGCGCGCAGCAGTCGGCGGCCGAGGCCGGTGCGGCGGACCCGGGCGACGACCGCGATCGTCTGCACGTCGCCCTCGTGGGCGCCGACGGGGCAGAGGAGCCCGGCGTAGCCGACCACCTCGCCGTCCTGCTCGGCGACCAGGTACCGGGTGTGACGGCTCCGGATCTCCTCCGCCATCATCCCGCGCGACCAGGCGTCGCCGGCGAACTCGGACTCCTCGATCGCCATGACGGCGTCGAGGTCGTCCGCCTGCGCGTCGCGGAGCATGGCCTCGCTCATGCGGTCACCCGCTTGGGGCCGGCCGACAGCGTGACGTCGGGCGAGCGGAGGTAGAGGGGCTCGTCCGCGGCACCGGGCCGACCGGCCGCGCGCAGGCGGGCGGCCACGACTCCGAGCTCGCCGGCGGAGACCGACTCGGCCTCCAGGCGCGGGAGCTCCGGATGCGGGAGGGCCGGCGGCTTGTCCAGGCCCGGGCCGGCGAGGCGGACGGGGAGTCCCTGATCGTCGAGCCCGTCGTAGGCGCTCCAGTACAGCTCGCGACGACGGGCGTCGGTGACGACGAGGAAGCCGGCGGCGCGCCCGTGCCGCAGCGCGGCGAGCGCGATCGCGTCGTGCGAGACCACGGGGAGGGTGGGGACGCCGCGGCCGAGCGCGAAAGCCCGGGCGGCGGCGATCCCGACCCGGAGGCCGGTGAAGGGGCCGGGGCCCATGCCCACGGCGACCGCCTCGATGCCCCCGGGAGCCACGTCCGCCGCCTCGAGCGCCTCCTGGATCAGCCGGCCGACCACCTCCGCGTGGCGCATGGTGTCGGTCTCGGTGCGCTCCGAGCGCACGGCGCCCGCGGAGTCGACGACGGCGACGGAGGTTCCGGAGGAGGTGTCGATCGCGAGGAGCACGCGTCCAGGGTACCCGCGGGCTCAGCTCCAGCCGGTGCCGCGGAAGCGGACGGTCCGCGGCTCGATCGGCTCCTCGCCCTCCTCGGCGTCGGAGCCGGCGGTCGGCCGCTCGATGACCACGTCGAGCCAGGACTCCGCGACGCCGTCCAGCATCCCGGCCCCCCACTCCACGACGATCACCGAGCGCGCCGGATCGAGGTCGAGGTCGTCGAGCTCGACCGGCGAGCCCACGCGGTAGGCGTCGACGTGCACGAGCGGCGGCCCGTCGTGCAGCGGCGGATGCGTCCGCGCGATCACGAAGGTGGGGCTCGTCACGGGACCCCGCACGTCGAGGCCCTCGCCGAGCCCGCGCGTGAAGGTCGTCTTGCCCGCGCCGAGCGGCCCGGTCAGCACCAGCAGGTCGCCGGCGCGCAGCACTCGGCCGAGCTCGCGGCCGAGCTCCGCCATGGCCTCCGGATCGGCGACCTCGACGACACGGTCCGCGAACCAGGAGCGCTCAGGCACGGCCGTCCGCCGCGCTCAGCAGCCGCCGCTGGACCCGCGGCCCGAGCCGGGTGACCAGCTCGTAGTTGATGGTGCCGCACCACCGCGCCCACTCGTCTACCGAGGGGACGCCGGTCGTCGGGTCGCCCCAGAGCGTCACCGGGTCGCCCGTCGCGACGCTCGCATCCCCCACGTCGACGACGAACTGGTCCATCGCGACCCGCCCGGCGATCCGGTGGCGGCGGCCGCCGATCGAGACCTCCGCGACGCCGGAGGCGCTCCGCGGGATGCCGTCCGCGTAGCCGAACGGCACGAGCGCGAGGGTCGTCCCGCCCTCGGCCCGCCAGGTGTAGTCGTAGCTCACGCCGGTCCCGTGGGGCACCCGGCGGACGCCGGCGACGCGGCCCTGCAGCGTCATCGCCGGGACGAGCCCGAGCTGGAGCGAGGTCTCGTCCTCGAACGGCGAGAGTCCGTAGAGGGCGATGCCGCTGCGCACCATGTCGAGGCGGGCCTCCGGGAGGCGCAGCGCCGCCGCCGTCGCCGCGAGGTGCAGGACCGGCGCCTGCACCCCGTGCGCCGCCAGCACGGCCTCGGCGCGGCGGAGGAGCGCGAGCTGGGCGAGGTCGTCCTCGCGCGAGGTGTTGGACAGGTGCGAGAACAGCCCGGTGAGGTGGACGGTGCCGCGAGCGCTGTGACGGGCGAGCGCCTCCGCCAGGTGCGGCCACTCCTCCTCCGCGGCGCCGTTGCGACTGAGGCCCGTGTCGACCTTGAGCTGCACGGCCGCGCGCACGCCGCGGTCCTCCGCCGACTGCGCGAGCGTGTCGAGCTGGTCGACGGAGGAGACGGCGACGTCGATCGAGTGCTCGAGCGCCGCGTCGAAGTCCTCGCCGGGGTCGTGCAGCCAGCAGAGGATCGGAGCGACGACGCCTGCCTCGCGCAGGGCCACGGCCTCCCGCAGCTCCGCGGTGCCGAGGGCGTCCGCGCCGCCGTCGAGCGCCGCCTGCGCCGCGGCCAGGGCGCCGTGCCCGTAGCCGTTGGCCTTGACGACGGCCATGAGCCGTCGGGCACCGGTGAGCTCGCGCAGACGCGCGGCGTTCGCCGCCATCGCGTCGACGTCGATCACCGCCTCGCGGTACGACGCGGGGACGCTCACGACTCGGCCACCACGAACGCGCAGGCCACGCCCGCGTCGTGCGTCATCGAGAGGTGCACGCGCGTGATCCCCCGCGCCTCCGCGGCCGCCCGGGCCGGGCCGTGCAGCGCGAAGGACGGATTCCCGTGCTCGTCCCGCACGACGACCATGTCGTGCCAGCGGGCGCCCACGGAGTCGCCGAGCGCCTTGATCAGCGCCTCCTTGGCGGCGAAGCGGCCCGCCAGCGAGGCGACGGGGAGCGAGCGTTCGCTCTCGGCGAACAGCCGGTCGCGGAGCCGGGGCGTGCGCGTCAGCGAGCGCTCGAAGCGCGCGAGGTCCACGACGTCCACCCCGATCCCCACGATCACGGCTCGATCACTCGACCGTGACCGACTTGGCGAGATTGCGCGGCTGGTCGACGTCGAGGCCCTTGGCGGCGGCGAGCTCCATTGCGAACATCTGCAGCGGGGTGACGGCGAGCAGCGGCTCGAACAGCGGGTCGGCGAGCGGGATCGGCACGACCTCGTCGGCGATCTGGATCGCGGCCGTGTCGCCCTGCTCCGCGATCGCGATGACGCGGGCGCCGCGGGCCTTGATCTCCTGGATGTTCGAGATCACCTTGCGTTGCAGCTCGTACGACTCGCTCGGGCTCGGCACGATCACGAAGACGACCTGGCCAGGCTCGATCAGTGCGATCGGGCCGTGCTTGAGCTCGCCCGCCGCGAAGCCCTCGGCGTGGATGTAGGCGAGCTCCTTGAGCTTCAGCGCGCCCTCGAGCGCCACCGGGTAGCCGACGTGGCGGCCGAGGAACAGCACCGCACGGGTGTCGGCCATCCAGCCGGCCAGCTGGGCGATGTCGTCGGAGGCGTCGAGCACGCGGGAGAGCTTCTCCGGGATCGCGGCGAGCTGAGCCGCCTGCGAGGCGACGAGCTCGGTGGAGGCGGCACCGCGCACCGCGGCCAGGTGCAGCCCGAAGAGGTAGAGCGCCGCGATCTGGGCGACGAAGGCCTTGGTCGAGGCGACCGCCACCTCCGGGCCCGCGTGCGTGTAGAGCACGGCGTCCGACTCGCGCGGGATCGTCGCGCCCTGGGTGTTGCAGACCGAGAGCGTCTTGGCGCCGTGCTCGCGGGCGTACTTGACCGCCATCAGCGTGTCCATCGTCTCGCCGGACTGGCTGATCGAGACGACGAGGGTGCGCGGGGTGAGCACCGGGTCGCGGTAGCGGAACTCGTGGCTGAGCTCGACCTCGACGGGGACGCGCGCCCACTTCTCGATCGCGTACTTGGCGACCATGCCCGAGTAGGCGGCCGTGCCGCAGGCGATGATCGTGATGCGGTCGATCTCCGTCAGCACCGGGCCGAGCGCGTCGAGCTCCGGCAGCGTGATCGCGCCCTCGTGGATGCGGCCGCGGAGCGTGTTCGCGACGGCCTCGGGGCCCTCGGTGATCTCCTTCGCCATGAAGCTCGACCAGCCGCCCTTCTCGGACGCCGACGCGTCCCAGGCGATCTCGAACGGCTCGGTCTCGACGGGGTTGCCGAAGAAGTCGGTCACCGTGACGAGCTCCGGGGTGATCGTGACGATCTGGTCCTGGCCGATGGCGACCGCGCGGCGGGTGAACTCGACGAACGCCGCGACGTCGGAGCCGAGGAAGTTCTCCCCGTCGCCCAGGCCGATCACGAGCGGCGAGTTGCGGCGCGCGCCGACGACCACGCCGGGCTGGTCCTGGTGCAGGGCGAGCAGGGTGAACGCGCCCTCGAGGTGCGCGACGACGGCCTGGAAGGCGAGCACGAGGTCGCCGGTGCGGCGGTACTCGCGGGCGATCAGGTGCGCGGCGACCTCGGTGTCGGTCTCGCTCTCGAAGACGGCGCCCTCGGCGAGCAGCTGCTCCTTGAGCGGCTGGAAGTTCTCGATGATGCCGTTGTGGATGACGGCGAGCCTGCCCTCGTCCGCGAGGTGGGGGTGGGCGTTGCGGTCGGTCGGGCCGCCGTGCGTCGCCCAGCGGGTGTGGCCGATGCCCGTGGTGCCCTCGGCCAGCGGGTGCGCTTCGAGGTCGTCGACGAGGACGCTGAGCTTGCCCGAGCGCTTGCGGCTGTCGAGCTGCCCGTCGGCGTCGATCACGGCCACGCCGGCCGAGTCGTAGCCGCGGTACTCCAGACGCTTCAGGCCCCCGAGCAGCACGGCCAGGCTGTCGCGCTCACCGACGTATCCAACGATTCCACACATGCGCTCGATTCTAAGCGGCGCGGAGGCGCCTCCCGCGGCGTCGGGCACCCGGCGGGGCGGACGCTAGGATCGGTCCCCATGCCGTCGTCTCCTCGCGATCCCGCACGCGACGCGCACCCCTCCCCCTTCGTCGAGATCGTCCGCTCCGACTGGGCCGAGCTCGCCCGCACCACGGAGCTGCCGCTGTCGGAGACCGAGGTCGTGCAGCTGCGGGGGCTGGGCGACCGGCTGAGCCTCACCGAGGTCGCGGAGGTCTACCTGCCGCTCTCGCGCCTGCTGAGCCTGTACGCCGGTGGCGCGCGGCACCTGCACCGCGCGACGAGCACGTTCCTCGGGGAGCGCGCGCAGCCGACTCCGTTCGTGATCGGCGTCGCGGGGTCGGTCGCGGTGGGCAAGTCGACGATCGCGCGCCTGCTGCGGGAGCTGCTCGCCCGCTGGGAGGACACGCCCCGCGTCGAGCTGGTGACCACCGACGGCTTCCTGCTGCCCAACCGCGAGCTGGAGCGCCGCGGTCTGATGAGCCGCAAGGGCTTCCCCGAGTCGTACGACCGGCGGGCGCTGCTGCGCTTCGTCTCGGAGGTGAAGGGCGGGGCCGCGGAGGTGCGCGCGCCGTTCTACTCGCACCTCTCCTACGACATCGTCCCCGACGCCGAGATCGTCGTGCGGCGGCCGGACGTGCTGATCGTCGAGGGCCTGAACGTGCTGCAGCCGCCGGTGCCCGGTCACGGCCTGGCGGTCAGCGACCTGTTCGACTTCACCGTCTACGTCGACGCCCGGACCAGCGACATCGCGCGCTGGTACGAGGAGCGCTTCCTCACCCTGCAGCAGGGCGCGTTCGCGAATCCGAACTCCTACTTCCACCGCTACGCGGCGCTCAGTCCGGACGAGGCCCGTGAGCGCGCGCGGAGCATCTGGGCCGCGATCAACGAGCCGAACCTGCTGCAGAACGTGCGCCCCACCCGCTCCCGCGCAAGCCTGGTCCTCCGCAAGCAGGCCGATCACACGGTCTCCTCGGTCCTCCTCCGCAAGATCTGACCGCGCCCCCGGTCGCTGTTCGCCGCCGCGCGCACCGCGCAGCCACCGACCTCCTCGAACCCCTCCACCGCAGGATCGGTGCAGGCTCGGGACCACCCACGAGCCGTCGGCGGGAATCGCGTGCCAAGCGATTCACGCGCGGCGAACGCGACCCGCTCCACCCGTGCAACCACCTCGCGAAGCCGACCGCGAGGTGCCGCGCAAGGAGCGGCCCCGCAACAAGCACCGCCGCGTGCCAAGCGATTCCCACGCGGCGAACGCGCCCCGCTCCACCCATCGTGACCACCTCGCCAAGCCGACCGCGAGGAGCCGCGCAGGGAGCGGCCCAACCCACGAGCCGTCGTGGGAATCGCGTGCCAAGCGATTCACCCGCGGCGAACGCGCCCCGCTCCACCCATCGCAACCACCTCGCGAAGCCGACCGCGAGGGGCCGCGCAGGGAGCGGCCCCTCAACGAACACCGCCGTCGTGGGAATCGCGTGCCAAGCGATTCACCCGCGGCGAACGCGCCCCGCTCCACCCATCGCAACCACCTCGCCAAGCCGACCGCGAGGGGCCGCGCAGGGAGCGGCCCCGCAACGAACACAGCCGCGTGCCAAGCGATTCACCCGCGGCGAACGCCCCCCGCTCCACCCATCGCGACCACCTCTCCAGGCCGACCGCGAGGAGCCGCGCAGGGAGCGGCTCCTTAAGAACGCAGCCGCTCGAGCACGACCGCGGCGAGCGATTCGGCGAGGCGGTCGGCCGTCTCCTGCGTCTTCGCCTCGACCATGACGCGCACCATCGGCTCGGTGCCGGAGGGGCGCAGGAGCACGCGGCCGTCGCTGCCGAGCTCGGCGGTGGCGTCGGCGACGGCGGAGGCGATGACCTCGTCGTCGCGGACGCCCTCGCGGTCGACGCCGCGCACGTTGAGGAGGGTCTGCGGGAAGACGGACATGACTGCGGCCAGGTCGGCGATCGTGCGTCCGGTCCGGGCCATCTCGGCCGCGAGCTGGAGGCCGGTGAGCACCCCGTCGCCGGTGGTGGCGTAGCGGCTCATGATGACGTGGCCGGACTGCTCCCCGCCGAGCGAGTAGCCGCCGTCGTTCATCGCCTCGAGGACGTAGCGGTCGCCGACCGCGGTCTCGATGACGCGGATGCCGGCGGCGCGCATGGCGAGCTTGAGGCCGAGGTTGCTCATGACGGTGGCCACGAGGACGTCGTCGCGGAGGGCGCCGCGGCGGGCCATGGCTGTCGCGAGGATCGCCATGATCTGGTCGCCGTCGACGATGCGGCCCTCGGCGTCCACCGCGAGGCAGCGGTCGGCGTCGCCGTCGTGGGCGATGCCGATGTCGGCGCCGGCTGCGCGGACGGCGTCGGCGACGTTGTCGAGGTGGGTGGAGCCCACTCCGTCGTTGATGTTGAGGCCGTCGGGGTCGTTGCCGATGACGGTGACGGTCGCTCCGGCGTCGGTGAACACCTGGGGCGAGATACCGGCGGCGGCGCCGTGCGCGCAGTCGATGACCACGTGCAGGCCGTCGAGACGGGTGCCCTCGAGGGATCCGAGCAGGTGGAGGACGTAGCGGTCCTCCGCGTCGGAGAAGCGGGTGATGCGGCCGACGTCGGCTCCGGTCGGCGTGAGCGGGGGGACTCCGAGGGCCGCTTCGATGCGGTTCTCGAGCTCGTCCGGGAGCTTGCGTCCGCCGGCGGCGAAGAACTTGATGCCGTTGTCGGCGGCGGGGTTGTGCGAGGCCGAGATCATCACGCCGAAGTCGGCGTTCTCGTCGGCGATGAGGTAGGCGGTGGCGGGCGTCGGGATGACGCCGGCGTCGAGCACGTCGACTCCCGCGCTCGCGAGACCCGCCGCGACCGCGGCTCCGATGAACTGACCGGAGATGCGGGGGTCGCGGGCGAGCACGGCGACGGGCCGACGGCCCTCTGCCCGGGCGGCCGCTCCGAGTACACGGGCGGCCGCCTGGGCGAGGCCGAGAGCCAGGTCGGCCGTGACCTCGCGATTCGCGAGGCCACGGACGCCGTCTGTTCCGAACAGGCGCGGCATGGTGCGCAGTCCCTTCTCGAGCTGCTGGTCGTGCGGCCGTCAGGCCGCGTCGACTAGCGCTTCGAGAACTGGGACGCCTTGCGGGCCTTCTTGAGACCGGCCTTCTTGCGCTCGATGACGCGGGCGTCGCGGGTCAGGAAGCCCGCCTTCTTCAGGATCGCGCGGTTGTTCTCGCGGTCGATCTCGTTGAGTGCACGGGCGATGGCGAGGCGCAGCGCGCCGGCCTGACCGGA
The DNA here is from genome assembly GCF_002932635.1 of Rathayibacter sp. AY1D1. Taxonomy (NCBI): domain Bacteria; kingdom Bacillati; phylum Actinomycetota; class Actinomycetes; order Micrococcales; family Microbacteriaceae; genus Rathayibacter; species Rathayibacter sp. AY1D1. The sequence continues at coordinate 10,240 of NZ_PSVY01000015.1, read as the reverse complement.
GGGGCCGCCGCCGGTGATCTTGGCGACCACGTCGTAGGAGCCGATCAGGTCGAGCACCTTGAAGGGGTCGGTGATCAGCTGCTGGTGCAGCTTGTTGGGGAAGTACTCCGCGAACTCGCGGGCGTTGACGGTCATGCCGCCGTTGCCGGGGACGAGGCGCACGCGGGCGATGGCCTGCTTGCGTCGGCCCACGGCTGCGCCGGAGACGTTGAGGACGGCGCGGGGCGTCGTGGACGCCTCGGTGGCCGGGCTTTCGGTGGAGTAGCTCTCGGGAGCCACGTCGATCTGGTCTGCGATCTTCGCCACGGTGTAGGTGATCCTTTGTCTTCGAAGTCTGGGGTGTCGGGGAGGGCCGGAGCCTACTGGGCGACCTGGGTGAAGGCGTACGCCTGCGGCTGCTGGGCCGCGTGGGGGTGCTCGGATCCCGTGTAGACCTTCAGCTTGCGCAGCTGGGCGCGGCCGAGGGAGTTCTTGGGGAGCATGCCGCGGATGGCCTTCTCGACGGCGCGGACCGGGTTCTTCTCGAGGAGCTCGGCGTACGTGGTGGCCGAGAGGCCGCCCGGGTAGCCGGAGTGGCGGTAGGCCTTCTTCTGAAGGAGCTTCTGGCCGGTGAGGGCGACCTTCTCCGCGTTGACGATGATGACGAAGTCGCCCATGTCCATGTGCGGCGCGAAGGTGGCCTTGTGCTTGCCGCGCAGGAGCGCCGCGGCGTGGGTGGCGAGACGGCCGAGCACGACGTCGGACGCGTCGATGACGATCCAGTCGTGCTGGACGTCAGCCGGCTTCGGAGAAAAAGTGCGAGTCACGTGAGTGCTGCTTTCTGGTCGGAGTGAGGTGTTCGTGGATCCCGCTCCGTGGCCGTTCGACCCGCGAGGGGGCCGAACCGATCCGGTGGAGGGCTCAACTTCGGGCGCTCGGCACACGGCCGAAAACACCAAGGGTCGACATTACAGCAAAGCCCCCGTGCGGCCAAGCACGGATCGTGGCGGCAGGGGCTCCGGCGGCGGGAGGTGCGACCCGAGCCGCCACGGGTCGCGGGGCGCGGTCGCGCGCCCTCGCCTCACTCCGAGTCCTCCGGGTCCGGCCCCTCGGTCCGCACGGTGCGCTTCGCCCGGGTGAGCAGGGCCCGCTCGGCGAGTGCGTCGTCCTCGGGGTAGTCGACCTCGCGGAGGATGAGGCCGCGGGCCGGCATCACCGCGAACGCGTTGGTCCGTCTGGCGGCGTCCCGGAGCAGCGGGACCGCCCCCGCCTCGAGCTTCCCGGCGCCGACCGCGACGCACGCCCCCACGAGGGCCCGCACCATGCTGTGGCAGAAGGCGTCCGCGCGCAGGTGGGCGTGCAGGACTCCGTCGGCGTCTCGCTCCCAGGTGAAGTCGAGCAGGCTCCGGATGGTGGTGGCCCCTGCGCGGGCACGGCAGAACGACGCGTAGTCGTGCAGGCCCAGGAGCGAGCGGGCCGCGGCCGACATCGCGTCGAGGTCGAGGGAGTCGGTGATCCAGGTGGTGTACGTGCGGTCGAGCGGGTGGCGCATCGAGGAGGCGTCGGCCAGCCGGTACTCGTACCGCCGCCAGCGCGCCGAGAACCGCGCGTCGAACCCCTCCGGCGCCTCCGTCACCCGGTGCACCGAGACGTCGGTGTACTGCCCGAGGATCCCGCGGAGCCGCCGCTCCAGGATCGACGCGGGCGGGAACGGCTCCTCCCCCGGTCGGCGCCGGCCGGTGCTGATGCGGCCCCACTGCTCGGGGGTGAGGTCGACGTGGGCGACCTGGGCGCTGGCGTGCACGCCGACGTCGGTGCGCCCGGCGACCGTCACGGTCGGGTGCTGCTCGGAGCGCAGCACCAGGGCGAGCGACTCCTCGAGCACCCCCTGCACGGTGCGGAGGCCGGGCTGCTTGGCCCACCCGGAGAAGTGCGAGCCGTCGTAGGCCAGGTCGAGGCGGACGCGGTGCATCAGACGAGTCTAGAGCGCGCCGTGGTCGCGGCTCAGGCGACCGCGAGCGGGACGTCGACGGCCGCCAGGGCCGAGACCGCCTAGCCGACCAGCGTCGACTGCTCGCCGACCGAGGAGACGATCCGCGCCTCCCAGCCGCCTGCGAGCACGGCCAGCTCGGAGGGAGCGGAGGCGATGCCCTGCACCCCGTAGGCGGCCGTGCCCAGCGAGACCGGCACGGCGCCGAGCGCCTCGCCCGCACCGGTGAAGGTCTCGACGAGGGGCCCGCGGTGCAGCGTCAGCACGACGACCGGGTCGCCGCCGTCGACGGCGTAGGAGCACGTGTCTCCCGCGGCGGTGATCGACACGGTGCCCGCCGTCGAGCCGGTCTCCTGCTCGACCAGGGAGGCGGGGAGAGCGGTCGCGCAGTCCACGCCCTCGCTCGGCGGCACGGAGGGCACGGAGGACACGGTCGGTGCGGCCGACGGCACGGGGGTCGTGCTCGCGAGACCCGCCGACTCCGGCACGTCGATCACCTCGCCGGAGGCGCAGCCGCTCACTCCGCCCGCGAGTGCCAGGGCGAGGAGCGCCGCAGCAGCCGAGGAGGGCAGTCGCACAGGAGTCCTCCGAGGATCGTCGGGGCGGACCCCGGGAGCGCCGGTCGTGACGCGGTCGCACCCGACGAGCGCAGCCGTGCCATCGTAAGCGACCATTCGCGCCACTCGGCCCCGTGGAACGACGAGAGCCCCCCGCCCCGGAGGGGACGGAGGGCTCTCGGGAGAGGGGGCGTGACTACTTGGTCGCGCCGGTCTCCTCGACAGGAGCGTCCTGCGCGGCGTCCTCGACGGGAGCGTCCTGCACGGGCGCCTCCTCGACGGGGGTCTCCTCGGCAGTGGTCTCCTCGGCGGGGGCGTCGTCCACCGGAGCGGACACGGGCGCCGTGGCGGTGCGCGACTTCTTCGCCTTGGGCGTGACGGGCTCGAGGACGAGCTCGATCACGGCCATGGGCGCGTTGTCTCCCTTGCGGGGGCCGATCTTGGTGATGCGGGTGTAGCCGCCCTCGCGCTCGGCGACGAGCGGAGCGATCTCGGTGAAGAGCTCGTGGACGACCGACTTGTCGCCGATCGTCGCGAGGACGCGACGGCGGGCGTGCAGATCGCCGCGCTTGGCGAAGGTCACCAGGCGCTCGGCGAGCGGACGAAGGCGCTTGGCCTTGGTCTCGGTCGTCTTGATGCTCTTGTGCGTGAACAGGGCCGCGGCCAGGTTCGCCAGCAGCAGGCGCTCGTGTGCGGGTCCGCCTCCGAGGCGGGGGCCCTTGGTGGGCTTGGGCATGGGTTTACTCCAGTACTAAAGGGGTGTCAGCAGGTCGGACGCGAGGAGCCGGGGCTCCGGAGCGGAGGACCTAGATGCTCTCGTCGTCGTAGCTGTAGAAGTGGGCGCCGTCGAACCCGGGGACCGAGTCCTTGAGCGACAGGCCGAGCTCCGTCAGCTTCTCCTTGACCTCATCCACCGACTTCTGACCGAAGTTGCGGATGTTCATGAGCTGCGTCTCCGAGAGGGCGACGAGCTCATTGACGTTGTTGATGCCCTCGCGCTTGAGGCAGTTGTAGCTGCGCACCGAGAGGTCGAGGTCCTCGATGGGCATGGACAGCTCGGTCGAGAGGACCGCGTCGACCGGCGCGGGGCCGATCTCGATGCCCTCGGCCGCGTTGTTCAGCTCGCGGGCGAGACCGAACAGCTCGGTCAGCGTGCGTCCGGCGGAGGCGATGGCGTCGCGCGGCGAGATCGCCGCCTTCGTCTCCACGTCCACGACCAGGCGGTCGAAGTCGGTGCGCTCGCCGGCACGGGTGGCCTCGACGCGGTAGGTGACCTTCAGCACGGGCGAGTAGATCGAGTCGACCGGGATCTGGCCGGCCTCGGAGAACTCGCTGCGGTTCTGGGTCGCCGAGACGTAGCCGCGGCCGCGCTCGATCGTGAGCTCGAGCTCGAACTTCGCCTTGTCGTTCAGCGTGGCGATGACGAGCTCCGGGTTGTGGATCTCGACACCGGCCGGAGCCGAGATGTCCGCGGCGGTGACCTGGCCGGCTCCCTGCTTGCGCAGGTAGGCGGTGATCGGCTCGTCGTGCTCGGAGGAGACGACGAGTCCCTTGATGTTCAGGATGATCTCGGTGACGTCCTCGCGGACGCCCGGGACGGTCGTGAACTCGTGCAGGACTCCGTCGATCCGGATGCTGGTGACAGCAGCGCCGGGGATGGAGGACAGCAGGGTGCGACGCAGCGAGTTGCCGAGCGTGTAGCCGAAGCCGGGCTCGAGGGGCTCGATGACGAAGCGGGAACGGAACTCCGAGATGTTCTCCTCGGTGAGCGTCGGACGCTGTGCGATAAGCACTGATGATTCCTTTCGATCACGTGTCCGCTATATGACACGTGCGTTTGCGAGGTGTGGAGTTGTGAAAGAAATGCGCGATCCGCCGGTCGGCCGCACTCCCCGCCCGGAGGCGGTTCGTGCGGCCGACCGACGGCTGCGAGTGCTGCTTAGACGCGACGACGCTTGGGCGGGCGGCAGCCGTTGTGCGCCTGCGGGGTGACGTCGTTGATCGAGCCGACCTCGAGGCCTGCGGCCTGGAGCGAGCGGATCGCGGTCTCACGACCCGAGCCGGGGCCCTTCACGAAGACGTCCACCTTCTTCATGCCGTGCTCCTGAGCCTGGCGCGCGGCCGACTCGGCGGCGAGCTGGGCGGCGAACGGCGTCGACTTGCGCGAGCCCTTGAAGCCGACTCCGCCGGACGAGGCCCAGCTGATGACGGCCCCGGAGGGGTCGGTGATCGAGACGATGGTGTTGTTGAACGTCGACTTGATGTGGGCCTGGCCCACAGCGATGTTCTTCTTCTCCTTGCGGCGCGGCTTGCGCGCGGCCGACTTGGGGGTAGCCAATTCTGTATCTCCTCTAGGTCCGTGTCGCCCGCGTTACTTGCGGCCGGCCTTCTTCTTGCCGGCGACGGTGCGCTTGGGTCCCTTGCGGGTGCGCGCGTTCGTCTTGGTGCGCTGTCCACGGACCGGGAGGCCGCGACGGTGGCGGAGGCCCTCGTACGAGCCGATCTCGACCTTGCGGCGGATGTCGGCGGCGACCTCGCGGCGGAGGTCGCCCTCCACCTTGTAGTTGCCCTCGATGTAGTCGCGGAGCGAGACGAGCTGGTCGTCGCTGAGGTCCTTGACGCGGATGTTGCCGTCGATCCCGGTGTCGCTCAGGGTCTTGAGCGCGCGAGTGCGGCCGACACCGTAGATGTAGGTCAGTGCGACCTCCACGCGCTTCTCGCGCGGGATGTCTACTCCTGCCAGACGTGCCATTGTGGCTTCTCCTGTGAGTGAGTGGAGGTGTGAAGCAGCACCGGTGCCTCGGCCTCCGACCGAAGGTGTCCTCGCCGTCCACCCCGGGGTCGCCGGGGTGCTGCGCGATTTCTGGTGCTGCGGGTGTGTTCAGTTGTGCAGTGGGGGCGGCACGCCGCCCCTGCGCTCCCTCGCGGAAGCAGCGGGACTAGCCCTGGCGCTGCTTGTGGCGGGGGTTGCTGCTGCAGATGACCATCACGTTGCCGTGGCGGCGGATGATCTTGCAGTGGTCGCAGATGCGCTTGACGCTGGGGTTGACCTTCATTGTTCTTGTCCTTGTTTTCGCTGGCGTCGTGCTCCCGGCGGATGCCGGGGCCGTTCCTTACAGGACACGCACGTCGCGAACGTCAGCGGAGCGAACGCCTACTTGTAGCGGTAGACGATCCGGCCGCGGGTCAGGTCGTAGGGGCTCAGCTCCACGATCACCCGGTCCTCGGGGAGGATCCGGATGTAGTGCTGACGCATCTTGCCCGAGATATGGGCGAGAACTTTGTGTCCGTTGGTCAGCTCCACGCGGAACATCGCGTTGGGGAGCGCCTCGACAACCGCACCTTCGATTTCGATGACACCGTCTTTTTTGGCCATAGCCTCACTGTCGTTCGGAAGTAGTGTGTGTACTGGTCGTGCGAATGTTTCCGCGACGAGCCACCACCGGGCGAGAGCCCGGATCGGGGTTCGCGGGCATGCCGGAGCACGCGCAAAACACCAAGGGTCGATGCTACGCGAATCGCGGCCGTCCCGCCACCTCGGGCGTGTCGCCCCCTCCTCCGCCTCCGCGCCCGACGCGCGCCCCCTGCCGGGCCCCGCGTCCGCCGCCGCCTAGGCTGGCTCCGTCGAGCCGGAGGGAGAGCACATGGCGCGCACGACGAGGTCCGCGACCGCGAGGCGGAGCTGGTACTCGCACCCGGTGGTGACGATCCTGGCGGCCATCGCGGTCATCGCCCTGGTGCAGACCTTCTTCGTGAAGGTGTACACGGTGCCGACCGGCTCGATGGAGAACACCCTCCAGGGCGGCGGGTTCTTCGGCGACCGCATCCTGGTCGACCGCACCCTCGCCCTCCAGGGCGGGCCGGAGGAGGGGCAGATCGTCGTCTTCTCGCGCGACGCCGACTGGGGCGCGAGCGACGAGGCCGGCAGCCCCCTCTCCGAGATCGTGAAGACCTTCGGCGACGTCACCAGCATCGGCCCCTCGCACGAGGAGTTCCTCGTCAAGAGGCTGATCGCCGAGGGGGGCCACACCGTCTCCTGCTGCGACGCCGAGGGGCACGTGCTGGTCGACGGGAAGCCGCTGGACGAGTCCTACGTGTTCGAGGACTTCCCCTTCACCGCCGGGACCCTCGACTGCACGACGAGCCCCGCGTCCCTCCGCTGCTTCGACGAGTACACCGTCCCCGAGGGCTCCCTCTTCGTCCTGGGCGACCACCGGTCGAACTCCAACGACTCGCTCGGCGAGTGCCGCGGCGCCGGCGGGCCGATCGACACGTGCGTGAAGACCGTGCCGATCGACAGGGTCACCGGACGCGTCTTCGCCGTGGCCTGGCCGCTCACCCGCTGGCGGCTGTTCTAGCGCTCCACCCGAGCCGCCGCAGACGACGAGGTCCCCCGCCGGAAGCAGGGGACCTCGTCGTCGTTCACCGCCGTGCGGCCACGGGACTAGCCGCGGACGACCGCCACGACCCGGTCGAAGAGCGGGTGCTCGGGCGTGAGGCCGGTGATCTCCGCCACGAACTCCTCCGGGCTGAGCGCGGTCAGCTTCTCGTGGAGCTCCACGCTCTGGGGGTCCTCGGGCACGTCGAAGCGGAGCGCGGCGCCGATCGCGGCGAGCAGTCCCTCCGGCGTGCGCCCGCGCTCGGCGAGCTCGGCCGCCGGTCCGATGAAGCGCTCGTGCCGCGACAGCTTCCGCAGCGGCTGGCGTCCCACCCGGTCGACCGTGTCGGTCAGGTACGGATTCGCGAAGCGCTTCAGCGTCTTCTCGAGGTAGGCCTGCTGCTCCTCGTCGCTGAAGCCGTGCTTGGCCACGATGAGCGCCTTGGTGTCCTCGAGCGCTGCCTTGACCGCGTCGTGCACCTCGGGCATCGCCAGCGCGTCGGAGAGCTTGTGCGCTCCGGCCGCGAAGCCGGTGTAGGCGGCCGTCGCGTGGCCGGTGTTCACCGTGAAGAGCTTCCGCTCGATGAAGGGCTCGAGGTCGTCGACCCAGGTCGCGCCCGGGATCTCCGGCTCGGCGCCCTCGAACGGAGTGCGGTCGACGACCCACTCGAAGAAGCTCTCCACTGTCACGTCCAGGCCCTGGCCCGGGTCCTGGTTCGGGACGATGCGGTCCACCGCGGTGTCGGCGAAGACGGCGCGGGTGCGCAGGCGCTCCCACTCGTCCGCGCCGAGGTTCGCGGCGACCTCGGTCTGCAGGAGGCGCGTGGCGTTGATCGCGTTCTCGCAGGCCATGACCGCCAGCCGCGGCGCCGACTCGTCGCGGGCGGCGAGGCCCTTCGCGATCACGGGGGCGACGAAGCGCAGGATGTTCGGGCCGACGGCCGTGGTGACGATGTCGGCGGCGGCGATCTCGCGGACGAGAGCCTCCTCGTCGGCGGCCGAGTCGATCGCCCGGAAGCGGTCGACGACGTGCGTGGCCGCCTCCTCCCCCACCTCGTGCACCTCGTAGCTGTCGGCAGCGCCGAGGCGGCCGATCAGCTCGGAGTTGACGTCGGCGAAGACGAGCTCGTAGCCGGCGCCGTGCAGGATCAGGCCGACGAAGCCGCGGCCGATGTTGCCGGCGCCGAAGTGGACGGCGGTGGGCATCAGGAGTTGACCTCGCCCAGCAGACTGTAGAGCGACTGCGCGTCCGGGGCGTCGAGGAGCTTCTGCACCTCGTCCTCCTCCGAGAAGATGATCGCGATCTTGGAGAGGATCTCGAGGTGCTCGTTGTCGACGCCGGCGATGCCGACGACGAAGCGCACCTCGTTGCCGTCCCAGTCGATCGGCTGCGCATAGCGCACGAACGAGAGGGCGGAGGAGCGGATCTCGTCCTTCGCGTCGTTGGTGCCGTGCGGGATGGCGAGCAGGTTGCCCATGTAGGTCGAGACGGTCGCCTCGCGGGCGAGCATGGCCTCGTAGTAGGCGGGGGTGACCGCGCCGACGCCGACCAGCATGTCGGCGGCCTCCTTGATGGCGGCCTCCTTCGTGGTGGCGGTGCCGGAGGCGTCGATCTGTCCGATGGTGAGCACGTCGCTCATGGGGTGCGTCCTTCCGTGGAGGTGCTGACAGCGAGGGAACCCGCAGGGGCGAGCGGAGCGTGTCCGCCCTGTCGCACCCTACGGGTTCCCTCCGAATGGTTGGCGTACTACTTGCGGTGCTGCTCCGCGACCAGCGAGACGACCTCGTCGTACTTCGGGCTGTTCATGAAGTTGTCCACGGAGACGTGGATCGCGCCCGGGGTGCGCTGGCGGGCGCGCTCCGTGAGCTCGGCCTGGGTGATGACCAGGTCCACGTCGTCCTCGAGAGCGGCGATCGCCTTGTTGGTGACCGTGACGTCCTCGAAGCCCGCCTTCTTCATCTTGTTCCGCAGCACCGAGGCGCCCATCGCGGACGAGCCCATGCCGGCGTCGCAGGCGAAGACGATGTTCCGGACCTGGGTCGCGGTGGCCGTGGCCCCCGCGGTCGAGGCGCCGGCCGAGTCCTGCGGAGCGTTGGCGCCGCGGGCGTTGATGAGCGAGCCGACGGCGCTCTCCTTGCCCTTGTTCGCCTCGTTGGCGGCGACGGCGGCGGCGAGCTTGTCGTCGCCCTCCTGCTCCGCGGCCAGGTCGCGCTTGCGGCCGGACCGGATGATGACCGAGGCCACCAGGAACGACACGGCGGTCGCGAGGATCACCGAGAGGATGACGCCGAGGAAGCTGTCGTTCGCGGTCTGCAGGAGCACCGCGATGATCGAGCCGGGCGAGGCGGGGGCGCGGAGGCCGGAGTTGAACGCGACGTTCGTCGCGACACCGGTCGCACCGCCGAGGATGACGGCCGCGAGCAGCGCCGGCTTCATCAGCACGTACGGGAAGTAGATCTCGTGGATGCCGCCGATGAAGTGGATGATCGCCGCGCCGGGAGCGGAGGCGCGGGCCGCGCCGACGCCGAAGAACGCGAAGGCCAGGAGCACGCCCATGCCGGGGCCGGGGTTGGCCTCGAGGAGGAAGAGGTAGGACTTGCCCGCCTCCTCCGCCTGCTGGACGCCCAGCGGCGTGAGGATGCCGTGGTTGATGGCGTTGTTCAGGAAGAGGATCTTCGCCGGCTCGATGAAGAGCGAGGTCAGCGGGAGCAGGCCCGCGTTGACCAGGAACTCCACGCCCGCACCGAGGGCGGTCGAGAGGCCGACCACGAGCGGCGCGACGCCCGCGAAGGCGAGGAGCGCGAGGAGGAGGCCGAGGATTCCGGCGGAGAAGTTGTTGACCAGCATCTCGAAGCCGGGCTTGATCTTGCCGTCCCAGATCGAGTCGACCTTCTTCATGAGCCACGCCGACAGCGGGCCCATGATCATGGCGCCGATGAACATCGGGATGCCGGCGCCGACGATGACGCCCATGGTCGCGATGGTGCCGACCACGCCTCCGCGGGCGCCGTAGACCATGCGGCCGCCGGTGTTCGCGATGAGGAGCGGGAGGAGGTAGGTGATCATCGGGGCGACGAGGCCGGTGTTGACGACGTCGGGATCCGTGCTCCAGCCGCCGAACTGCTGGACCCAGGTGGCGTCGATGCCGAGGAGGGGGAGCCATCCGGTCTGGATGAAGAGGGCCGTGATGAAGCCCCAGGCGATGAAGGCCGCGATGTTCGGCATGACCATTCCCGAGAGGAAGGTGCCGAAGCGCTGGACGTGGACGCGCGCTCCACCGCGCGTCGACGTCGCTGACGTCGTTGTCATGTGGTGTGTTCTCCGATTTCTAGGGG
>NZ_PSVY01000014.1:0-77497 GCF_002932635.1 Rathayibacter sp. AY1D1 | reverse complement strand
CGTCTTCCCCCTGCTCGTCGGCAGGGGTCATCGGGTCTCCTTCGGGGCGGGGACGGGGCGCGGCACCTCGATGATCCGTCCTCGCGGAGCGCCTCGGGAGGCCGGGCGCGAACGCTCACGAGGCAGGCGCGCCAGAACGTCAGAACGCGCCAGTGGACCGTGCCGCCGAGCTGTGCCAACGGCACCGCGGAACGTGCCACGCGCCTCCGCGTGCCCGCTGCGCGCTTTTTCGAGACGGCCTACGCTCACCGGATGGACGAGGTGCGGGACGCGTACGGCGCGCGGGCGGAGGAGTACGCGGCGCTGCTCGGATCGGTCGACGCGGGGCCCGCGGCCGATCGCGAGCTGATCGGGTCGTGGGCTGACGGGCTGGAGGGCACAGTCGCCGACGTGGCTGCGGGCCCGGGCACTGGACGGAGTTCCTCCAGCGCCGCGGAGCCGCCGCTATCGGCGTCGACCCGGTCCCGGAGTTCGTCGCGCTGGCTCGAGCTCGGTTCCCGGACGTCCCGTTCCGGCTCGGCTCGGCGCTCGAGCTCGACGTCGACGGCCTCGGGGGCGTTCTCGCGTGGTACTCGCTCATCCACCTGCCGCCGGCGGAGCTGCCCGGCGCGGTCGCGGCGCTCGCCGCGCACCTCCGACCGGGCGGAAGCCTGCTGATCGGCTTCTTCGAAGGGCCGCGCACGGAGGCGTTCGCGCACGCCGTCGCACCGGCGTGGTTCCATCCGCTCGCCGAGATGCGCGCCCTCGCCGAGCAGGCCTGCCTCGAGGTGACCCACTCGCTCCGCCGCAGCGCCCCCGGCGTCCGCGACCACGGCGAGCTGATCGCTGTACGCCCGCGCTGACGCCGAGCTGATCGCCGGCCTGTGATCCGGACGCCGCCGACGCCGCGCTGGTTCCGCGCTGACGGCACCCGCTCCCGCTGGTCACCGGCGGCCGACGTCCCGGCCCACCGCATCCCCTCGAGACACCACCGCCCCGCCGGGACGCCGCCGTCTCAGCGGTGCCGCGGCGGTGTCCCGGCGGTGTATCGGCGGACGAGGGCCCCCGCGCCTAGAGGCGGTCGGCGCGCCACTCCGTGGGGATCTCCTCGCCGCGGCGGAACGCCTCCTCCTCGCGCTCGCGCAGCTCGACGCGGCGGATCTTGCCCGAGATCGTCTTGGGCAGGGGGTGGAACTCGAGGCGCCGCACCCGCTCGAAGGAGGAGAGCAGCTCGCGGGTGTGGGCGAAGATCGCGCTCGCCGTCTCGGCGGTCGGCTCCCAGCCGTCGGCGAGGGTGATGTAGGCCTTCACCACGCTGTGGCGCACCTCGTCCGGAGCCGGGACCACTGCGGACTCGGCGACGGCGGGGTGCTGCAGCAGCACGCTCTCGACCTCGAACGGCGAGATCTTGAAGTCGGAGGACTTGAAGATGTCGTCGGTGCGGCCGACGAAGGTGATCGTGCCGTCGACCGCGCGGACCGCCACGTCGCCGGTGTGGAAGTAGCCGTCCGCGCGGGCGCGCTCGGTGCGGTCCTCGTCGCCGAGGTAGCCGGACATCAGGTTGACGGGTTCGACGGACAGGTCGAGGCAGATCTCACCGGTGGAGGCGGGCTCGCCGGTCAGCGGATCGACGAGGGCGATGGCGACGCCGGGCAGCGCGCGGCCCATCGCTCCGGGGACCACGGGGGCGCCGGGCGGGTTCGCGATGATCGCGGTGGTCTCGGTCTGGCCGTAGCCGTCGCGGATGGTGAGTCCCCACTCCCGCTCGACGGTCGCGATGACCTCGGGGTTGAGCGGCTCGCCCGCCGAGAGGATCTCGGTCAGCGCGCGCGGCTTCGCTCCCAGCGCCGACTGGATCAGCATCCGCCACACGGTCGGCGGCGCGCAGAACGTGGTGACCTCGGCCCGGTCGAGCTGCTGGTGCAGAGCGGTGGGGGAGAAGCGGCTGTAGTTGTAGACGAACACCGTCGCCTCGGCGTTCCACGGCGCGAAGAAGCAGCTCCACGCGTGCTTGCCCCAGCCCGGCGAGCTGATCGCCATGTGCACGTCGCCCGGCTGCACGCCGAGCCAGTACATCGTGCTGAGGTGCCCGACGGGGTACGACTCGTGCGTGTGCACGACCATCTTGGGCTTCGAGGTGGTGCCGGAGGTGAAGTAGATCAGGCACGGATCGGAGCTCTGGACGACCACGGTCGGGCTGATGCCGAAGGGCTCGAGCGAGTCGGCGTAGTCGAGCCAGCCCTCGACGGCGCCGCCGACCGCGATGCGGCCGAAGCCGCCCTCCATCTCGTCGAACTTGGCGGTCTCGGAGGCGTCCGCGATGACGTGCGCGACCTCGCCGCGCTCGAGGCGGTCGGCCAGGTCGGCGGGTGAGAGCAGGGTCGTCGTGGGGAGGATGACCGCGCCGAGCTTCATGATCGCGAGCATCGACTCCCAGAGCTCGAGGCGGTTGCCGAGCATGAGCATCACGTGATCGCCCTGCTCGACGCCGACCGAGTGGAGCCAGGCGGCGACCTCGTCGGAGCGCCAGCGCATCCGGTCGAAGGAGTACTTCTCCTCGGAGCCGTCCTCCTCCACGATCCAGAGGGCGGGGCGCTCGTTGCCGATGGCGATCGCGTCGAACCAGTCCACCGCCCAGTTGAAGCGGGGCCCGACGTCCGGCCACTGGAAGGCCTCGTTCGCGGCGACCGCATCGCGGCGGTGCTGCAGGAGGGTGTCGCGGGCGGCGCGGAAGCTCCCGGTGGGGTTCATGCATGTCTCCGTAGCGGTCGAGGTCCGGCCGCTGGCGGGACCGACCCCCATTCTGCTCCCGCTGCGGTGCCGGGTGCTGCGTGGGGGAGGCCCGGTGGGGATGTCCGTCGGAGGGAGCACCTGTGGAGGAGCGGTCGAGTCCGTTTCGCGAAGGACGCGGCGTCAGCGGGAGAGCGGAGGGCTCGCCCGCCGCAGCAGGCGCTCCCTCCGCTCCCTCCGCGGGACCTCAGTACTTGATGGACTGACCGCCGTCGATCGGGAGGACGGTCGCGTTCACGTAGGAGGCGTCGTCCGAGAGGAGGAAGGCGACGACCGAGGCGATCTCGTCGGCCTCGCCGTAGCGCTTGGTCGGGTTGACCTGGATGAACTCCTCGGCCGCCTTGCGCGGGTTCTGCGGGTCGAGCTGCTTCATCGAGTTCTCGACCATCGGGGTCCAGATGGCCCCGGGCGCGATCGCGTTGATGCGGATGCCGAACTCGCCGTACTCGATCGCGGAGTTGCGGGTGAGGCCGACGACGCCGTGCTTCGCGGCCGCGTAGCCGGACTGGTTGCCGATCGCGGTGATGCCGCCGACGCTCGCGGTGTTGACGACCATGCCCGAGCCCTGCTCGCGCATCACCTTCAGCACCTTCTCGAGGCCGAGGAACACGCCCCGGAGGTTGATCGCGACGACCTTGTCGAACTCGTCGGCCGTGAAGTCCTCGGTGAGGTTCTGGCGGCCCTCGATGCCGGCGTTGTTGAAGAAGCCGTCGATGCGGCCGAAGGCCTCGAGGGTGCGCGCGACGTAGGCGTCGACGTCCGCCTCCTTCGACACGTCGGCGAGGACGGTGATCGACTCGGTGCCCTCGGGCAGGACGTCGACCGTGGCGGCGAGGCCCTGCTCGGAGATGTCGACGAGGGCGAGCTTCGCGCCCTCCTGGGCGAGGCGGACGGCTGCGGCGCGGCCCAGGCCGGATCCGCCTCCGGTGATGAGGACGACGCGGTCGGTGAATCGGGTGCTGGTGGTGGTCATGACGACTCCTGCTCGAAGAGGGATGGGCTCGGAGGCCGTGCGGTCGGCGAGTCCGTATCCATGCGTCTGCATGCAATTGACTCCACGATACGCCACAGGTGTCGGTTGAGTCTGAGTGCGCGGTCAGGGATGGAGTGATCCGGGCTGCGGGCGCCCGCGGTCGAGCCCGGTGGACCCTCACGAGCGGGGCCGCAGGATCCGACGCGAGCACTCGGGTTCTGGGCAGAGCCGCCCCCGACCCCGATCCGCCTGGCCGCCGCTTTCGGGCGACCGAGCCGCACCGGCCGAGCAGGCGAATCGCCGAGCCGCCCCGGCCGAGCAGGCGAGTCGCCTGGCCGCGGCCGATCCGCCGCTCGCCCGCCTACAGGTGCGGCTGCCCCGTCGAGGCGCTCGTCCCGCCGTCAACGGCCAGGATCGCGCCGGTGATGTACGCCGCGTCCGCGCTGGCGAGGAACAGCACCGGCGGGGCGATGTCGTCCGGCTGCCCGGGGCGCCCGAGGGCGATGCGGTCGATGAAGGGCGCGAGCTCCTCGGGGGTCGAGGCCATCGACTCGGTCAGCGGCGTCTGCGTGAAGGCGGGCGCGACGGCGTTGACCCGCACACCGTGCGCGCCGAAGTCGAGGGCCAGCGACTGCACGAAGGTCGTGATCGCGCCCTTGGTCGCGTTATAGGCGGCCTGGCCCCAGTCGCCGCGGATGCCCGACACGGAGGAGACGACGACGATGTTGCCGCGGCTCGCCTTGAGGTGGGGGAGCGCTGCCTTCACCGCGTAGAAGAGGGCGTCGACGTTCGTGGCGAAGAGCGAGCGCCAGGCGTCGTCCTCCACCTCATCGATCGGGCCGCCGAGGTGGCCGGCCGCGTTGTTCACGAGGACGTCGATCCCGCCGAACCTCGCGACGGTGCCCTCGACGAGCGCGTCGACCTCGGCTCGGACCGAGACGTCGGTGGGGACGACCAGGACGCGCTCGGCCGGGAAGCCGGCGACGGTCTCCTCGAGCGTGGCGGGGGTGCGCCCGGCGACCGCGACGCTCGCGCCCTGCTCGAGGAAGGCGCGTGCGATGGAGCGGCCGATGCCGGAGCCGGCTCCGGTGACCAGGACGGTGCGTCCGGCGAAGGGGTAGGTGTTCGAGGCGATCATGGCGGTGCCTTCCGGGTGCAGAGGGGCGGCTCGGCGGGGTGCGCCGGGAGCGGCGGGCGTCGGATCCGCCCGGTGCCGATCATCCGCGGCACCCGAGCGGATCGACGGGCCGCCGCGCCGGTACGGAGGAGCTCCCCATCGATCCGCAGCACGGCTCCCGACCCTGGCAACCGCCGCAGAGTGCGGTCCGCGGCCGCGCGGGCTCGGGTAGACCGGAGGGACGCCAGTGGACAGGGGGAACCACCATGGACACCACGAGAACGACCGCTCCGCGCCGGGCGACGGGGCTCCGGGCGGGACGGCGCGCGACCGCGCTGGGCGCCTCGGCACTGCTCGCGGCGCTCGCTCTGAGCGGCTGCACGAGCGGCGCCGACCAGGCGGAGGAGGCGACACCCGCCGTTCCCGGCACCGCTGCTCCGGCGACCGCCGCTCCGACCGCGACGCCCACCGACGCTCCGCTCGGGCCCGTGACGCTGCCCGAGGGAGCGACCGCCGC
The DNA here is from genome assembly GCF_002932635.1 of Rathayibacter sp. AY1D1. Classification (NCBI taxonomy): domain Bacteria; kingdom Bacillati; phylum Actinomycetota; class Actinomycetes; order Micrococcales; family Microbacteriaceae; genus Rathayibacter; species Rathayibacter sp. AY1D1. The sequence continues at coordinate 72,121 of NZ_PSVY01000014.1, read as the reverse complement.
CGTGCGGTGGACCGACCAGGTCGGCCCCGTCGATCCGCAGAGCGTGTACCTCAGCGGCGACCCGCTGCACATCACCGTCTCGGTCGCCTGCGACACCGAGGACGCCGAGGTGACGATCGAGGTCGTCGGCCTGATGACGAGCGGATCGTCGTGCGTCTACAGCCCGAGCACGACCCGCACCGGCACGGGAGGCGGCAACACGGGCACCATGCAGATCGCCGTCGAGCAGGACGCCGAGATCAGGGTGACGACGGTGCCGGACGACGCGCACTGGTCGGCCGCCGTCTCGACCGGGGCGCGGACGGTCCCCGGGCCCTGACGCCGGCCTGCGCGCTCACGAGAACACAGAAGTCGCGGTGGTCGAGAGCGGCCACCGCGACGTCTGCGTTCTCGAGTCGTCGAGGACGTCAGCCGATCGGGACGCCGAGCTCGGCCATGAACGGCACGGCGTCGACCGCCTCGCCGTCGACCCGCGTCTCGAAGTGCAGGTGGCAGCCGGTGGAGGCGCCGGTCGAGCCGCGCAGCGCGATGACCTGGCCGACGGTGACGGTCTCGCCGACCGACACCATCAGCTCGCTGTTGTGGGCGTAGCCGGTCTCGATGCCGCCGCCGTTGTCGAGCAGGATCCAGTTGCCGTAGCTGCCCTGGTACGACGCCTCCTCGACGGTGCCGCTGGAGGCCGCGAGGACGGGCGTGCCGCAGGCGCCGGCGAGATCGGTGCCCTTGTGGAACAGGTTCACGCCGGCGACCGGCGCGTCGGGGCGGGGGCCGTAGCTGCTGCTGATGTGACCGGAGATCGGGACGACCCACGCTCCGGACGCTCCGGCGGCGGCCGCGGTCGACTCGCCGGAGGTGGCGGTGATCGCGTCGAGGGACGCGGTGGGCACGAGGACCTCGGGCTTGGCCTCGGCGGCGAAGGCGTCGCGGGTGACGCTCTGCTGCACGACTCCGGCCGCCACGAAGCTCTGCGGGCGGGCCGCGGCGACGGCGGTGGCCGTGTCGCGGGTCAGCTCGGAGTCGGCGGTGCCGCCCACGGCGAACGCGGGCATCGTCGACGTGATCGCGATGCCGGCCACGAGGGTCATCGCGGCGACTGCGGAGACGCGGGGGCGCGACGGGCCGCGGGAGGGGCGACGGCTGCGGGACTCCTGCTCACGGAGCGAGCGACGGGTCGGGAGGGCGGACGGACTGCCGGTCTCGGCTCCTGCGGGGGTGGGAGTCGAGGCGCGTGACGAACGGTGCATGCAGAGGAGGTTCCAGGTCTGCCGACGCTCGAGGGGGGAGGCGAGCGCCGGGTGGGGCAGTGGGGCTGATCGCACGGCTGAGCCGATGCGACCCTCCAAACTACCCGCGTTCCGCCGGATCCGACCTGAGAGAAACCTCCGGAGTCAAGCGGTTGAGCGCATCGATCGGCTCTCGATCCGGAGTGGCGGGGGTGCGCCGGGTCGCCGGTGGGCGTGCTCAGCGGTCGGCGGTGAAGACGAGCAGGGCGATCACACCGGCGACCGTCGCCGCGACTCCGGAGCCCAGGCGCCACCACATCCACTTGTCGCGCCTGGGCCCGCGCACGGGACGCCGGAGGCCGGCGCGGCCCTGGTAGCCGCCGGGATCGTGCTGGAAGACCATGCCCCCAGCCTGCCGAACCCGCGCCCGTCGCGGGGTCACTCGCCCGCGACTCCCAGCCGCGAAGGGCACCGCAGGGCTGAAGCGAGAGCCGAGGAGAAAGGAGGAGAGGCGGCGACCAGGGGGAAGGGGAGGCGGGACGGCACGGGCGCAGAACGGCCGCCGCCCGCGTGCCTAGCGCGGCCCGGGCGCGCTCGCCAGCGGGTTCGCGGGGCGGGTGCCGCTCGGTAGCGTGGGGGAGTCGGCCGGAGCGGTCGACGAGCGGAGGAGCGGACATGGCCGGGACCGGCAACGACAAGGACGCACGCGACAAGGCGGCGCAGAAGCGCGCGAAGAAGGCGCTGAAGAAGGCCGAGAAGTCGGTGCGCGCGGCGCACGAGGCGGTCCGCGACTCCAGCAAGAAGCTGCGCAAGAAGGCCCGCAAGCTGGCCGAGCAGACCGAGAAGCTCAAGCGGACCCAGGAGAAGGCGGCGAAGAAGGCGGCCGCGGCCGAGAACCGCCCGACCACGCCGAAGCACGCCGCCGAGCCGGCGGTCGGCGCCCTCGACCTCACCCCGCCGCTGCCCGGCTCGCAGGAGCCCGCCGAGGATCAGGAGTCCGCCGAGGACACCGGTGCCGCGGCCGAGTCCGCCGCCCAGCAGGAGCCGGCCCCCGACTCCGACCCCGCGCACACCCCGGACCTCACCCCGCCGATGCCGCGCTCGGCCTCCTGAGCGCACCCGTCTGAGCGCCGCATGCCGGTGCGGACTCAGGTGAATCGCACCCACCGATGCGCCGCCCGCCTGAGAATCCGCACAGGGTACTCGGGCGGGCGTGCCCCGCGAGGTGAACAGCAGGTGAAGCCTCGCGACCACGCCGGAACGCCTCCCGCCGCGGGAGCATCATGTCTGCGTGGATCCCTTCATCCTGCTCGCGCTCGTCGTCGTCACGGCCCTCGCCTTCGACTTCACCAACGGCTTCCATGACACGGCGAACGCGATGGCCACGTCCATCGCGACCGGTGCCCTGAAGCCCCGCACCGCCGTCGCCCTCTCGGCGTCGCTGAACCTCGTCGGTGCGTTCCTCAGCATCGAGGTGGCGCTGACCGTCACCAACGCGGTCGTGAAGATCCAGGACTCCTCGGGCGCACCCGATCCGGCGCTGCTCGAGGACGGCGGTTCGGCTCTGCTGCTGATCGTGCTGGCCGGCCTCATCGGCGGCATCGTCTGGAACCTGCTGACCTGGCTGCTCGGCCTGCCCTCGAGCTCGTCGCACGCCCTCTTCGGCGGCCTGATCGGCTCCGCTCTCGCGGGCCTCGGCCTCAACGGCGTGAACTGGGCCGGCGACGGCACGAAGCTCGACGGCGTCGTCGGCAAGGTGATCCTCCCGGCGCTGATGTCGCCCGTGCTCGCCGGAGCGGTCGCGGCGATCGGCACCTGGCTCGTCTTCCGGGTGATCGGCAACCTCGCCGAGAAGAGCCTCCACCGCGGCTTCCGCTTCGGCCAGATCGGCAGCGCCTCCCTCGTCTCGCTCGCGCACGGCACCAACGACGCGCAGAAGACCATGGGAGTGATCACGCTCGCGCTGATCGCGGCCGGCGGCTGGAGCGACACCGAGTCGGTCCCCTTCTGGGTCAAGCTCAGCTGCGCGCTGGCCATCTCGCTCGGCACCTACATCGGCGGCTGGCGGATCATCCGCACCGTCGGCAAGGGCCTCGTCGAGATCGACACCCCGCAGGGCATGGCCGCCGAGAGCGCCTCCGCCGCGGTCATTCTCGCCTCCAGCCACCTCGGCTTCGCCCTCTCGACCACCCACGTCGCGACCGGCTCGATCCTCGGCTCCGGAGTCGGCCGCCCCGGAGCGCAGGTGCGCTGGCGCGTGGCGCTGCGCATGGTGATCGCCTGGGTCATCACGCTCCCGGCCGCCGCCCTCGTCGGCGCCGTGATGTGGTGGATCGGCCACCTCGTCGGAGGCGCGGCCGGCGGCCTCCTGATGGCCGCGATCCTCGTCGCCGTCGCCTCCCTCATCTACATCCGCTCGCGCCGCGACAGCATCGGCGCGCACAACGTCAACGACGAGTGGCAGGACGCGGCGGCACGCCCCGCGCCCGAGACCGCCGGCGTCTGAGCGAAAGGATCCGCACCGTGCTCTCCCTCTTCCTCTCCGCCGCCGGCCAGGTGGCCCTCGTCGCCGTGCTCCTCGGAGCAGGCCTGCCCGTGCTCTTCGCCGTCGGCGTCCGCTCCTTCGCCGTCGCCGCCGGTGCTCCCGCCTCGGGCGGGTCCGACGCCCGCGCGGTCCGGAGCGGTCTGCCCGCCCCGGTGCTGCGCGGGATCGGCGTGCTCTGCTTCGCCCTCGTCGTCGGCTCCGTCGTGATCGGCCTGAGCGTCATCATCGCGACGGGCCTCGGCCAGTCGGTGAGCTTCGAGCACGTGATCCCGACCTTCGTGCCCAAGGGCTGAGCATGGCCTCGACCGATCCGATCGCGGCGCGGGAGGGGATCGTCGCCCGCGTGGTCGGCTGGCTGCGCGCGGGCTACCCGTCGGGCGTGCCGGAGCAGGACTACCTGCCGCTGCTGGGCCTGCTGCGCCGCAGCCTCACGACGGACGAGGTCGAGCAGGTCGTCGCGCGGCTCCTGTCGGAGTCGGAGCGGGCCGAGACGGTCGTCTCACGGGCCGTGGTCCGCGAGCGGATCGAGCAGCTGCTGCTCGGACCGGCGATGCCCGAGGACGTCGCCCGCGTCTCCTCACGGCTCGCGAAGGCGGGCTGGCCGCTGGCGGGCCCGGAGTCGCTGGCCGAGCCGGACACCCGCGAGGGCCTCGTCACGCGCATCGTCCGCTGGCTGCGCGCCGGCTACCCGGCCGGGCTGCCCGAGCAGGACTTCGTGCCGCTGCTGGCGCTCCTCCGCCGCCGTCTGAGCGACGAGGAGGTGGCCGAGGTGGCCGCCGGTCTCGCCGCCGACGCGCCCGCCTCCCGCGCGGACGTCGGCACAGCGATCGCCGGAGTGACCTCGGAGCTGCCCTCGGAGGAGGACATCGAGCGCGTGCGCCGGTCGCTGGCCGCGCTGGGCTGGCCGGAGGAGTTCGCGAGCTGACGCGCCGCGGCCCGGGTCTCGGGCCGCAGGAGTCCGCGTGCCGATCCGCCGCTGTCGCCGGCGATCCGGCCGGAGAGGCCGTCGGCCGACCGCGCCGCGATCCCGGGCGGTCCGGCCGTCGAAGGGTGACCCCGCCGGGACCAGGACGCGGACGCTGCAGCGGGCCGGGCCCGCCGTGAGCGGGCGGGACGAGCGCTGGAGCGTGTCCTCGGGCGGGCGACAGGCGGCCGCCCGGTCGGCAGGGGAGTCGCGGGGTCACGACGCGCGCCGTCCGCCGTCCTAGGTTCGGCCCGGGTCCGGATCGGCTGCGCAGCCGGCTGCCGGACCGCAGCCCGACCGGAAGGACACCCCATGCCCGCACCCACCATCGTCCTCGTCCACGGAGCGTTCGCCGACGCCGCGAGCTTCGCCCCGGTCACGCGGATCCTGCTCGACGCCGGCCACGCCGTGCGCGTCCCGGCCGTGCCGAACCGCAGCCTGCTGGGCGACGCGGAGTACCTCCGCTCCTTCGTGGAGCAGCTCGACGGGCCGGTCCTGCTGGCGGGCCACTCCTACGGCGGCGCCGTGATCACGGTGGCGGGCGCCGCCGAGAACGTAGTCGGCCTCGTCTACCTCGCGGCCTACGCGCTCGAGGAGGGGGAGAGCCTCGGGCAGCTGCAGGGAGCCTTCCCCGACTCCGACCTGCCGGCGAACCTCGTCTACACCCCGTTCCCGATCGACGGGGCGGAGCCGGGCACGGACGTGTCGGTCGCGGTGTCGGCGTTCCCGGAGGTGTTCGCGGCCGGGATCGACCCGGCCGAGGCGGCCGTGCTCGCGGTCGGCCAGCGCCCGCTCGCCGCTCTGGCCTTCGGTGAGGCCGCCCCGGTCGCCGCCTGGCGGACCCGGCCGAGCTGGGGCGTCGTCGCGGCCGCGGACCGGACGATCAACCCGGACGTCGAGCGGTTCGGCTACCGGCGGGCGGGCGTGCGCTCGGTCGTCGAGCTCGACGCGCCGCACCTGGTGATGCGCTCGCACCCGGAGGAGGTCGCGCGGGTCATCGCCGACGCCGCGGCGGAGCTGAGCTGACCGCGGAGCCGTACCGATCGCAGAGGGGTGTGCCGCGTGCCGGTGCGCTCCTCCGCACCCCGCCGCGCACCGCCCCCACCCGGAAGCCCGCCCCGCCGATCTAGGTACTCCCGCCGCGGATCTAGGTCGGCGTCGCGTGGAGTCGGGCCCGCCTCCTCCCTAGCCTCGAAGGGAGAGAAGGGCGGGATCGTGGACACGGACACCGCGCGGCTCGGCGCCTACCTCCGGGGGCACCGCGACCGGCTGCGCCCCGACGAGGTCGGCCTGGGCGCCGACGGCAGGCGCCGCGTCAGCGGGCTGCGCCGCCAGGAGGTCGCCGTGCTCGCGGGGATCAGCCCGGACTACTACCTGCGGCTCGAGCAGGGCAAGGACCGCCGCCCCTCGGCGCAGGTCCTGGACGCTCTGGCCCGCGCGTTCCGTCTCGACGCGGACGGGCGGGACTACCTCTTCCGGCTCGGCGGGCACGCCGCGCCGCGCCGCTCACCGATCTGGGCGCAGGCCGGGCCGACCCCGGCGCAGGTCGGCAGCCTGACGAGCATGGTCTCGTCCTGGACCACGACGCCCGCCTACGTGGTCGACCGCTACCTGGACCTCGTCGCCGTGAACGAGCTCGGCCGCCTGTTCCTCCCCCTGGCCTGCGAGCAGGGGACCAACATGATCGAGGCCGTCGTCGACGCCGCGGCGCTCGAGACCGACGCCGAGCGGCACGAGGACTGGGACCGCACGATCGCCGTGATGACCGCCGCCCTCCGCTTCCACTCCGATCCGGCGGACCCGCGTCTGCGGGTCCTGGTCGCCTCGCTCGGGGGCCGCTCGCGGGTCTTCCGCCGCGTCTGGGCGAGCCAGGAGGCGTATCCGCTCCGCGAGGGCTCGTCCCCGGTGCGCGTCGATCCCTTCGGCTTCATCGCCTTCCGCTGGCAGACCCTGGAGGTGCACGGAGGCGACCACTTCCTGACCTCCTTCTTCGGCGCCCCCGGCAGCGCCGCGGCCGCCGCGATCGATTTCATCCGGGCCCGCCACCGGGTCGAGGAGTGTCTGCGCGAGGGTGCGATACTCGACGCGTGAAGCGGGACGCGCTCGTCGTCGGTCGGGGATCGGAGCTCGCGCGGCTCCGTCTGATGGTCGACGGCATCGCCGCCCACGGGTCGGCGCTCGTCATCGACGGGGACGCCGGGGTCGGCAAGACCACCCTGGTCGAGGAGGTCGTCGCCTACGCCCGCGCACTCGACGTGCGGGTGCTGCGCACCGCGGGCTCCGCAGCGGAGTCGGGCGACCAGTACGCGGCGCTGCAGCTCCTCCTGCACCCGCTCCGCCCGGGCCTCGACGGCCTGCCCCTGCCGCAGCAGGACGCGCTCCGCGTGGCCTTCCACCTGGCGGACGGAGTGCAGCCGACGCCGCTCCTGGCCGGCCTCTCGGCCCTGACCCTCCTGAGCGACGCCGCCGCCGATCGGCCCCTGCTGGTCGTCGTCGAGGACCTGCACCGGATCGACCCGGAGTCGGCGTGGGCGCTGCGGATGCTCGCCCGGCGCATCGGCGAGGACCGCGTCGTCGTCGTGATGACCACGAGGGACCGGCCCGAGGAGGACTCCGGCCTCGAGCACCTCCACCTCGGGCCGCTGTCGGCCGCCGACTCGGCCGCTCTCCTCGACACGCTCCCGCATCCTCCTCGCGGCGCCGCCCGGCGCGCTCTGCTCGACCTCGCCCGCGGGAATCCGCTCGCCCTGGTGGAGCTGACCGGGCGCGACCCGTCGGCCGACGAGGCGGAGGACCGCGCGGTGACCGGACGCCTCGAATCGGCCTTCGCCGAGCGCTTCGCCGAGCTCGACCAGCCCTCGCGGCTCGCCGTGCTGGCCGTGGCGCTGGGCGACGTCGCGACGGCGGAGGAGGCGAGCCGGCTGGCGAACCTGGCGATCGGCCGCCACCCCGACCCCTCCTGGATCGACAGGGCCGTCGCCGCGTCGCTGCTCAGCTGGACGCCGGGGAGCGGACTCCGCTTCCGGCACCCTCTCGTGCAGTCCGCGGTGACGAGCGTGAGCCGCCCCTCCGAGCGCGCGGCCGTGCTCCGCACGCTCGTCCAGGAGCACCGCGACGACCCGAGCCGGACGCTCTGGTGGCGGTCGGAGCTCGCGACGGGCTCGGACGGGCCGGTCGGCGAGGAGCTCGCCGGTCTCGCGGCGTCCGGCCTGGCGACGGGCGACGTCGTCCTGGCGGCTCAGGCGATGGAGCGGGCGGCGGAGCTGACCCCCGCGGGGCCGCTGCGCGTCTCGCGCCTGATCGACGCGGCCGAGTACTCCGGACTCGCCGGCCGGACCGCGGAGGCGGCGCTGCTCGTGCACCGCGCGGCGGGCGAGACCGTCGATCCGGTGCTCACCGCCCGCGCCGCCTGGACGCGCGAGACGCTGCCGACCGGGCGCACGGCCCTCTCGCGGGGAGACCTCTCGCCCGCGCTCGCCGCAGTGACGGCGCTGCAGAGCCACGGAGCCGTCGACGCCGCGACCGCCGCGCTCCTGCACCTCGCCGCCATAGCCTGGGACCACAACCGCGAGGCGTCGCCGGGGGAGCCGATGATCCAGGCGGTGCGCGCGCTCGCCCTCGACGACTCCGACCCGCGCGCCGTCCTGCTCGCGGCGGTCACCGAGCCGATCGCCCGCGGCGACGAGGTCGTCCGCCGGGCGCTCGCGGCGGCCGGCGGGGCGAGCGGTCCGGAGGAGGCGTGGTGGCTCGGCTACGCGCTGAACACGGCGGGCGAGGTCGAGGTCGCCCGGGAGCTCCTGGAGGCGGCGATCACAGGGCTGCGCGCGCGCGGCGACATCCGGATCCTCCCGCAGGCGCTCCTCGCCGCCTCGATGACCACGTCGCTCGCCGGCCGCATCTCGCGCGCCCGCTCCTTCGCCGAGGAGGCGCTCGTCCTCGGGAGCGACCTGGGGGACGTCGGCTTCGAGACCGCGTCCCGGGCCTGCCTGGCCTGGTTCGACGCGATGGAGGGCGTCGCGCCCGATCCCGAGGCGATCAGCGCGGGCAGCGCGATCGGCGCGGCCGTCCTCTGCTCGAGCGTGATGCGGGCGACGCTCCGCGGATCGCGAGCGGCGGTGGCGGTCCTCGAGTCTCGACCGGGCGACGCCGTGCCGGAGCTCCTGCCCCTCCTCGACACGGACGACGACTCCCTGAACCCCGGCTTCGCGATCCTGACCACGCCCGATCTCGTCGACGCGGCTCTCGCGATCGGGGACGTCGGAGTCGTGCGCCTGCACGCCGCGAGGCTGGAATCGCTCTTCGAGCGCTGGCACCAGCCGATGATCGAGGCGGCCCTCCGGTACGCGCAGATCGCCGTGGCGCTCGCCGACGGAGCGCCGGACGCCGCGGCCGGGCTGCTCCGCCGGACTCCGCCGCCGCTCCCGTACGTGCGGGCGCGGGCGCTGCTGCTCGTGGGCGACGGGCTGCGCCGGGCCGGTCAGGCGGCGGAGGCGCGGCCCCTCCTCCGCGAGTCGCTGGCGATGCTCGAGGAGCTGCCGATCCACGCCTGGGCCGATCGGGCCCGTGACGCGCTCCGGGCCGCCGGAGGGAGGATCGCGGATGCGCCGTCGCCGGCCGCGGCCACGCTGACCCCGCAGGAGCTGCGCATCTGCGCTCTCGCGAGCACGGGGCTGTCGAACCGCGCGATCGCGCAGAACCTGTTCCTCTCGCCGCGCACGGTCGGCGCGCACCTGTACGCGGCGTACCGCAAGCTCGGGATCGGCGGGCGGGGCGAGCTCGCCGCGGTGCTCGGCAGGGACGCGGGCGCCGACGCCTGAGGCCGGACTCCGCTCGCAGGGGCACCCGGGCCCCTCTTCGAGCGCAGACGCGCAGGCGCGCCCCGGAACGGCCGGGACGCGCCTGCGAGCGTGCCGCGCTACTCCTGGATGAAGGCCAGCAGGTCGGGGTTGATGACGTCGGCGTGGACGGTCAGCATGCCGTGCGGGTAGCCCTCGTAGATCTTGAGCGTCGAGTTCTGAAGAAGCTCGTGCTGCTTGAGCGAGGCGTCCTTGTAGGGGACGACCTGGTCGTCGTCGCCCTGGGTGACGAGGACGGGGACGGTGATCGCCTTCAGGTCCTCGGTCTGGTCCGTCTCCGAGAAGGCCTTGATGCCCTCGTAGTGCGCGAGCGCGGATCCGGTCATGCCCTGGCGCCACCAGTTGTCGACCACGGGCTGCGAGAGCTCGACGCCCTCGCGGTTGAAGCCGTAGAAGGGCCCGGAGGCCACGGCCTGGTAGAACTCGGCGCGGTTCGCCGCGAGAGCGTCGCGGAAGCCGTCGAACACCGAGATCGGCGTGCCCTCGGGGTTCGCCTCGGTCTGCACCATCAGCGGCGGGACCGACGAGACGAGGACGGCCTTGGCCACGCGGCCCTGGGGCTCGCCGTACTTCGCGACGTAGCGCGCGACCTGGCCGCCTCCGGTGGAGTGGCCGATGTGGATCGCGTTCCGCAGGTCGAGGTGCTCGACGACCGCGTTCACGTCGCTGGCGTAGTGGTCCATGTCGTGTCCGGTGCCGACCTGGGTCGAGCGTCCGTGCCCGCGGCGGTCGGTCGCGATGACGCGGTAGCCGTGCGCGTGGAAGAACAGCATCTGCGCGTCCCAGTCGTCGGACGACAGCGGCCAGCCGTGGTGGAAGACGATGGGCTGCGCGTCGGTGCTGCCCCAGTCCTTGTAGTAGATCTCGACGTCGTCGTCCGTGGTCACAAACGGCATCTTCGAACCTCCGTGCTCGTGTCGATCCCGAGCCCGGCCCGGGTCGTGTCCAAGGTGGTGCCTCCCCGCATGAGGGTGGGGAGCGGCTCCACGATAGGGGCGTGGGAGCGCTCCCTGAAGAGCGCGGGGAGATGTTCCGACGATCGTCCAGACCTGGTCGCCCGGGCGGTGCCGGGGCCGCCGGCCGCGCTCGCCGAGTGGGGTCGGATGACTCGTGACCGGCACCGCGGACGCTGACAGGATCGCGGCGGACGCGCCCTCCCGCGGCGCGCGGATCGGAGGTCGCGATGCCCACGACGACGCCCACGACGACGCCCACGACGACGGCCCTGCCGACGCGCAGGACGACGACGCCCCAGCGGGCGGTGCTCCGGTGACCGTCGAGGACCGCGTCCCGATCGAGCCGCAGGCGGTCGTCGCTCCGCTCAGCCGGTCCGCCGTCTTCCTCTCGCTCGACATCGTCGGCGGGCAGGACGCCGCGGACCGCGTGCGGGACGTCGTCGCCGACGTGGGCGGGATCCTCCGCGCGGTCGGCTTCCGCGACCTGGGCCTGCGCCTCTCCTGCCTGGTCGGGATCGGGAGCGACGCGTGGGACCGCTTCGGCGGGGAGGGGCGCCCCGCGCAGCTGCACCCGTTCCGGGAGGTGGTCGGCGCGGCGCACACGGCCGTCTCGACGCAGACCGACCTCCTGTTCCACATCCGGGCGGAGCGGGACGACGCCTGCTTCGAGTTCGAGCGCCTCCTGCTCGACGCGCTCGGCGAGGACGTCGTCGTCCGCGACGAGGTGGTCGGCTTCCGCTACTTCGACAACCGCGACCTGCTGGGCTTCGTCGACGGCACCGAGAATCCGACCGGCGAGGCGCTGCCCCGCGTCGCGCTGATCGGCGCGGAGGACGCGGCGTTCGCGGGCGGCAGCTACCTGGTCGTGCAGAAGTACCTGCACGACCTGACGGCGTGGCACGCGCTCACCACCGAGCAGCAGGAGCGGGTCATCGGCCGGAGCAAGGCCGACAACGTCGAGCGCGAGGACGATCCGGCGCAGCTCTCGCACAAGGGGCTCGCGACCGTGGTCGACGCCGGCGGGACCGAGCACGACATCCTCCGCGACAACATGCCCTTCGGCCGGCCCGGCAGGGGCGAGTTCGGCACGTACTTCCTCGGCCTGGCCGCCGACCTGTCGGTGATCGAGACGATGCTGACGCGGATGTTCGTCGGCGTGCCCGCGGGCCGGCACGACCGCCTCCTCGACTTCTCGACCGCGACGACCGGCGGGGTCTACTTCGTGCCCTCGCGGGACGTGCTCGAGGGCCTGGGCGGCTGACCCGGGCCGGTCGTCGGGGCGCGGATCGAGTCGGATGACCGTGGTGCCGCCCGGGCCGGAGCGGTGGGATCGGAGCAGCGCAGGCGCGCAGGACGATCAGCAGGGAGAACGCCGTGGAACCCGACGACAGCACCGCTCCGCACCACGAGACCCCCGGTTTCGGAGACCCGGACCTCCCCCAGGAGGGGATCGTGAACACCGAGGGCGATCCCTCGGCGAACACGATGACCGGCCCGCAGAACCGCGTCCTGGAGGGACTGTTCCCGAACCAGATCGCCGCGCCCGCGACGGACATCAGCACGCAGCCGTTCTTCTGGTCCTCCTTCAACATCTCGCCGCGGCGGGTGCAGCGGGGAGGCTGGGCGCGCGAGCTCACGCAGGCCGATTTCGCGATCTCGAACGAGATCGCCGGCGTGAACATGTACCTCGAGGCCGGCGGGATCCGCGAGCTGCACTGGCACCAGAGCGCCGAGTGGGCGCTGATGACCAAGGGGAACTGCCGCATCACCACGCTCAGCCGCACCGGCCGGCCCAGCGTCGACGACGTGCAGGAGGGGGACCTCTGGTACTTCCCGCCCGGCCTGCCGCACTCCCTGCAGGGCCTCGGCCCGGACGGGGCGGAGTTCGTGCTCGCGTTCGACGACGGCGAGCAGTCCGAGAGCAACACGCTCCTGCTCACCGACTGGTTCGCGCACACGCCGCCGGACGTGCTGGCGAAGAACTTCGGCGTCGCGCAGGAGGTCTTCCGCGACATCCCGCTGCACGACCTCTGGATCTTCCCGGGCGACGTGCCCGGCGACCTCCAGGCCGACCGGGCCGCGGCCGGGGTGCAGGACGGCGACGAGGCGGTGATCTTCCGGCTCTCCCGCTCCGAGCCCGCGTACCAGAACAGCGGCGGCCGGATCCAGATCGCCGACAGCACGAACTTCCCGGCCTCGCGCACGGTCTCGGCCGCGCTGACGACCGTCGAGCCCGGCTCGATGCGCGAGCTGCACTGGCACCCCAACGCCGACGAGTGGCAGTACTACCTCCGCGGATCCGCTCGGATGACCGTCTTCAACACCGGCCCGCACGCCAACACGACCGACTTCCACGCCGGAGACGTGGGCGTCGTGCGCCGCAACTTCGGCCACTACGTGGAGAACACCGGCGACGACACGCTCGTCTACATCGAGACCTTCAAGAGCTCCCGCTACGAGGAGGTGTCGCTCGCCCAGTGGCTGAGCCACCTGCCGCCGTCGCTGGTCGCGCAGCACCTGAACATCCCGGAGGAGGTGCTGGCGACCTTCCCGCCCGGGACGCAGGGGATCACTCCGTTGCGCTGAGGGAGGGACGCGCTGAGGGGACGGGGACATGGCGGAGGATCACGAGGCGGCGCTCCTGCCGTGGGCGGGGAGGGCGGCGGTGCTGCTGGACCGGCACCTGCGGGTGCTGGCCGCGACTCCGCTCGCGCGGGCGCTCTCGCCCGCCTTCGCCCCGGGAGTGAGCATCGCCCGCTTCACCTTCCTGGACTCGTCCGAGGTCGAGGACCTGCCCTGCTGGGGGTCCGCCGCCGATCAGGTCGCGGCGATGCTCCGCGACTCGCTCGAGCGGCATCGGGGGGACCGGGAGTTCCTGACGGTCGTCGGGGAGCTCTCGGCGAGGAGCCCGCGGTTCGCGGACTCGTGGGCGGCCGGGGCGGAGGCCGACGCACGAGGGTCGGTCGTGTTCCTCGACACCGCGGTCGGCTCCGTTCCGATGGACTACCGGGTGGTCCGGGACGGCGCGCGCCTCCTGCTCCTGTTCGAGGCGGGTGACGCGGCGGGCCGCGAGGCGCTCGCGCGGCTCGCTGCCACGAGTCAGGCGCCGGCCGGGGCGGCCAGCGCGGTGCCCGCCTCCGGAGCGTGCCGCAGCGAGGCGAGGACGTCGACGGCCGCGGCCGCCGGAGTCCCCGCTGCCGCGAGGTAGGTCACGACGTACCGGCCCGGAGCGCCGGCGAGCTCCAGGGTCTGCATCTCGAGGTCGAGCCAGCCGAACGGCTCGACGTGGACGCGGATCCACCGGTGGGTGAAGGGGCGGACCCGGTACTCGGCCCAGATCGACCGGAACAGCGGATTCTCGACCGAGCACTCGCCGACGATCTCGTGCAGCCGCGGATCGTCGGGGACGCTGTAGAACCGCAGTGCGGCGATCAGCTCGCGGAAGACCTGGCCCCACGCCCGCAGCTGGTCCGGCGGGTCGCCGTTCGCCACGGCGCGCGCGTAGCCGCGGGAGGTGGAGAGCAGCATGTTGGCGCCGGGCACGCCCTTGTCGGGGGCGAGACGGCTCATCAGGTCGTTCGCGCCGAGGACGTCGAGGTTGCGGTCGAACGCGTACGCCGGGGTCCTCGGCCAGTGGGCGAGCAGCGACTCCACGCCCTGGCCCGGCGGAGGAGAGTCGGGATCGCGCGGCCCGGGGCGCAGCCGGGCCAGCCGGAAGAGGTAGGCGCGCTCGAACTCGTCGAAGGCGAGCGCCTCGGCGAGGGCGTTCAGCACCTGGTCGGACGGGGCGACCGCGTGCCCCTGCTCGACGCGGAGGTAGTAGTCGCGGCTGATCCGGGCGCGGTCGGCGACCTCCTCGCGGCGCAGGCCCGACACCCGCCGCCGGGTGCCCGCGGTCGGCACGCCGACCTGCTCCGGCCGCAGCGCCGCCCGGCGAGCGCGGAGGAACTCCGCGAGGGGGCTGCGAGAGCTCATCGTGCGACTCCATCGGATCACCCGCCGGGTCGAGCGGCGGTCGTGCGGGGGTGGGGCCGTACCGGTCGTCCGGTGGGACACAGAGTACCGTCGGGCGCTCGCGGGGCCCACTGCCCTGCTGCGCCTCCTGCCCGGCGCCGACCGGGGGCCGGGCGCTCGGGACGGTTCGACAGAGGGAGCGCTCCGGAGGGTTCCGACAGAGGGAGGAGAGCGCGCCCGCGCCCGGCGGTCAGCATGGGGTCCTCGGAACCCGTCCCTCAGGAGTCGCGATGACGATCAGTGCACTCTCCTCGCCGCCCGCGCACCCGAGCGCCCCCGAAGACGTGGTGGTCCGGATGCTGAGCTCGGCGTCGCCCGCGCGGGAGCGGCTCCTGGTGGTCGAGGGCGGGATCGGCTCGGGCCGGACGCACATGCTGCGCTCCGCCGCGGCCACCGCTCGCGCCGCCGGCTGCGAGGTCGTGGAGGTGCGGCCGAACCGGGGCGACGCCGTGATCGGCGCGTCCTCGCTCGCGCTGTTCGCCACGCTGATCGGCCGTCTGCAGCGGGTGCGCGACTCCTCCGCCTCGCCCTGCGACCCCGGCTTCCTGATCGTCGTCGACGACTGGGAGCGGTTCGACGTCGCCGCCCGCGAGACCCTCCAGGCCCTGGTGACCCGGCTGGTCGACGAGGTCGGCGCCGCCTGCCTCCTCGCCACCGGCGACCGCCGCGTCCTCGCCGGCTGGGAGGGCCTCCGGCACCGTCGCACGGAGCCCCTCGACGCGGAGGCGGCCCGCGGCTTCCTGCGCGCCCACGGCGGCCGGCGGCCGCTCGCCGTCGAGGCGCGCCTGCTGCGGGTCGCGGAGGGGAATCCGCTGCTCCTCGACGTCCTCGGGCGGGCCTGGGCCGACGAGGACGCTCCCTCGCCCTTCCCGGTCTACCCGCGGCTCGAGCAGGTCGAGACCAGGGTGCTCGATCTGCTGGCTCCGCTGTCGGAGGAGTGCCGGGAGGCGCTCCTGGTCGCCGCGGTGGCGGGCACCGAGTTCCCGGAGAGCATCGGGTCGGCCCCCGGAGACGGGGACCGCGCCCTGGTGCAGGCGGGGATCCTGACGGCGGGCGGCCGTGCGTTCCGCGACCCGGTGGTCCGCGCGGTGGTGCTCTCGACGGCGTCGCCCCGAGCGCTGCGGGCGGCACGGAGGCGGCTCGCCGAGCGCCCGGAGTCGGCCCCGCACCTCCGCCTGCTGCTCGCGGCGGACGACGCGGCCGGGCCGGAGGAGCGGGCGCGGCTGCTGAGGGACGCGGCGGAGGAGCGACTCCGCGCGGGTCGGCCGCAGGAGGCGCTGCTCCTCCTCGCCGAGGCGCGGTCGAGTGCGCGCGGTGCTGCTCAGGAGGAGCTCGAGGCGCGCGCGGCCGCCGTCGCGGCCTTCACCGGCGACGCGGCGGCCCTCGAGCGGGTGGTCGAGCGCTCGCGGGAGGACGGCGGGGTTCCCGGGGCCGGCGTCGAGGCGGCGCGGCTGGCCGATGCGCTGCTCCGCACGGGGGACGTGAGCGGGGTCCGCCGCGCGGCCCTCCGGGGGCTCGGCGCTCGGGTGGGGCGAGGGGACTCGGGAGTCGATGGTGCCTCGCTCGCCGGCGGTGCCTCGTCTGTCGGTGGCGCCTCTCCTGTCGGTGGTGCCTCTCCAGTCGGCGGTGTCGCTCCCGCCGAGACCGACGCCTCCCGCGACGACGTCAGCAGCCTCCCCGCCGACCACGCAGCCCCTCACGACGCCGCCGCCGACCTGCTGGTGAC
The DNA here is from genome assembly GCF_002932635.1 of Rathayibacter sp. AY1D1. Classification (NCBI taxonomy): domain Bacteria; kingdom Bacillati; phylum Actinomycetota; class Actinomycetes; order Micrococcales; family Microbacteriaceae; genus Rathayibacter; species Rathayibacter sp. AY1D1. The sequence continues at coordinate 55,837 of NZ_PSVY01000014.1, read as the reverse complement.
CGTTCTCCACCTCGCCTGCATGCTCCGCGGCGATCCCGCGTGGTGGCAGGAGGCGCTCGCCGTCGGCGAGGAGCGCCCCCTCGATCCCGTCCTGCGCCTCGTGGAGGCCTGCGTGCGGCCGGTCCCGGACGAGGAGTGGGAGCGTCGCCTGCGGCTCGCCGAGGACTCCGCGGTCACGGGCGACCCGTGGAAGACGGTCGCGCTGCACCTCGCCTGGTCGCTGCTCGAGGTCTCGGACGAGCGCCGCGACCGCCTCGCCGGGCTCCTCGACGGCGGGGAGGAGGCGGACGGCCTGCCCGGCGCCCTCGCCCTCCTCCGCCGCGGCACCGCCGCACTCGACGGCGGTCGCCTCGACGACGCCTCGGCCGACCTCGCCCGCGCCGCCGCCCGCGCCGACGACCTGCCCGCCGTGCGCGCGCTGATCGACGCGACTCGAGCCCGGGTCCACGCCGTGCAGGGCGACCGCGCACGCACCCTCGAGTGCGCCGAGCGCGCGACGGCCTGGGCGCTGCGGCACGGAGCGGCGTCGGTCGCGCGCGCCGCCGATCACGCCCTGTGCTCGCTCGACCTCGGCGGCGGCCGCTTCGAGGAGGCGCACGCCCGCTCCTCCTCCCGCGCCGGCGGCGATCCGCTGGAGCTCCTCGACGCCGCCGAAGCCGCCTCGCGCCTCCGCCTGCCCGAGCACTGCGCCGAGCTGGCGGCGGCCGCGGCGGAACTCGCCGCGCGGCCCCTCGCTCCCCGCGGGCGGATGCTCGCCCTCGCGGCGACCGCGGTCCTCGATCCGACCGGCGGCGCGGGCGCCCTCTTCGAGCGCTCCCTCGACCCGGCCTCCGAGGAGTGGCCGTTCGAGCGGGCACGCGTCCAGCTCTGCCACGGCGAGTGGCTGCGCCGCCGGATGCGCCCGCTGGAGGCGCGCACCCGGTTCCGCCAGGCCGCCGCGGGGTTCGCCGCGGTGGGAGCCGAGCTCTGGCTCGCCCGCGCCCAGCACGAGCTGCGGGCGGCGGGCGGAGCGGGGGAGGCGCCGGTCGCCGCCGACCTCAGCGAGCAGGAGCGGCGCGTGGTCTCGCTGGCCGCCGCGGGGCTCTCGAACAAGCAGATCGCCCAGCAGCTCTTCGTCTCGCCCCGCACCGTCAGCGGGCACCTGTACCGGATCTTCCCCAAGCTCGGGGTGACCTCGCGGGCCGGGCTCCGCGACGCGCTCCTCCGCCTCGAGGACGCCCGGAGCGCGTGACGGAGCCGCAGGATCGAGTCATCCGACCTGGTGCCTGCCGCCGCGGGAGGCGCATGCTGAGCGCATGACGTCGCAGCAGATGATCGACCCCTCCGTCCCGCCGAGCGGCCCCGGCTGCGTCGAGTGCGAGCAGTCCGGCTCGTGGTGGCTGCACCTGCGCCGCTGCGCGCTCTGCGGGCACATCGGCTGCTGCGACGACTCGCTGAACCGCCACGCGACGGCCCACTACCACTCGACCGGCCACGCGGTCATCCGCAGCTTCGAGCCCGGCGAGGACTGGTTCTGGGACTACCGGACCGACGACTACGCCGACGGCCCCGCCCTGGCCGACCCGCAGAGCCACCCGGCGAGCCAGACCACCCCGGGGCCGAAGGACCGCGTGCCGCGCGACTGGCAGTACCTCCTCGCCGAGCGCGCCGAGCGCGGCTGAGCCGCGCGCCTCCGCGAGAGCGCAGGACTTTCGCGAGAGTCCAGGAGTTGTCGCACTCGGCATCGACTGCGACAACTCCTGGACAGTCGCCGGCCGCCGGCTCCCTGCGCACGTCCGCAGGCGGCGAGTAGTCAGGAGTCGCCGTGCTCGCGACCGACCACGGCGACTGCTGAATGTTCGCGGCGGCCCGCCGACGAGCGATCGCCACGAGAGTCCAGGAGTTGTCGCACTGGGCGTCGAGTGCGACAACTCTTGAGCAGTCGCGGGAGCAGTCGCGGGAGCAGGTCGGAGCCAGCTGCCCAGCCGGCGGCCGACGCCGCGCCTGATCGGCGTTCGTCAGCTCCAGACCCCGCCGGCCAGACCCTGCCCCGTCACCCCCTCTCGACCCCGTCCAGCGCCTCCGCCTCGGCGATCCGCAGCCGCATCTGCCGGTAGCGGTGGAACTGGTACACCCCGTGCAGCACCGCGAGGACGACCGCGGCCGCCATCCCGCACGCGATCGCGGGGACCTCGTCCGCGCCGCTCTGCGTCAGCGCGAGCGCGACTCCGGCGCCCGCCACGATCGAGTTGACCACCGCGATCGCCGAGGACATCGTGAAGAAGATGCCCCGCCAGCTCTGCCGCCGGCCGATCTCGAGCAGCTCGTTCGGCGCGTGGCGGCCACGCGGCACCGCGAAGTAGGCGCCCGCGCCCGGCAGCAGGGTCCCGTAGTAGCGGCGGATGCGCTGGATGGCCGTCAGCGCGGCGATGTCCTCCATCGAGGTCTGCACCAGCCGCTCGTAGGTGAACACCCCCAGCAGCACGACGACCGGGATGATCACCGCGAGGAACCCCATCGCGTACCGGGTCGGGGCGAGGAAGCCGAAGGCCACGAGCGAGCTGGAGAGCATCGTCAGGTAGAGCGAGGCGCGGCTGCTCGACTCCGTCACGGTGATGCCGCGCGCCGACTCCAGCACGAAGTGCTCGGTCAGCAGGGCGTTGAGGAACGCGGCCGGCCGGTCGGGGAGCGACGCGGCGGAGACGGCGGCCTCGGGCAGCGCGGGCGTGCGGGGAGGGTCCTCCTCGTCGAGGCGGTCGCCCGGCTCCGGATTCACGGCCGCACCTCTCGCGGGGACCGTACCTCTCGCGGGGCCGCCCCGCGGCGTCCGCTCTTCGAGTCATCCGACTCGCGCACCGGCTCCACCCGCGCGCCTACCGTCGGACGCGACGCCGAGCACCGCCACCGGGGCGCGTGCGCAGACACCGAAGGGCCGTTCATGACCGACACCCGCCACCTCCACTCGAACCAGCGAGACACCCTCGAGCGGCTGCTCGAGGACTCGCCGAGCCACAACGTCCTCTGGGCGGACGTGCTGACGCTGCTCGAGGCCGTCGGCACCGTCCACGAGAAGCACGACGGCGCCTTCTCGGTGACGGTCGGCTCGACGACCGAGACCCTCCACCGGCCGCACCACAAGGACGTGGACGAGCAGCAGCTCGTCGACCTGCGCCGCCTGCTCCGCGGAGCGGGGTACGGCGCATGAGCGCCGGGACGCCCGCCGACCTCACCGGGTCGGCCGCCGAGCGCCTCCGCCGGCTGGACGCGCTCGACGCGGGTGCGCTGACCGAGGAGTGGCTGCTGCGCCAGCTGCGCCTCGCGCTCGGGGATCTCGCCGCGCTCGAGCCGGCCGCCGAGGCCGAGCAGGAGCGGCGCGAGGACTTCTGATGCGGCGGGCGGCCGTCCGGGGTGCACGCGGCCGGCACCCGGACGGCCGCCGGCCCGCACCCCGCAGCGCCGCCCCGCTCCGCCGCTCATCGCCCGGCCGCCGCGCTGCGGGCGCGCAGCAGCACGCCGGCCGTCGCGGTCGCCGCCAGCACGAGCGCCGCGAACACCGTCAGCACCGTCGTCGCGGCGACGAGGTTGAGCGCCGCTCCCGCCGCCAGTGCGGGCACCGCGAGCCCCGTGTACGCGACCAGGAACACCACCGCCAGGGTCTCGCCCCGGCGGGCGGGATCCGCGAGGGCGACCGCCGTGCCGATCGAGCCCTTGAAGAGCAGCCCCACCCCGAAGCCCGAGACGACGGCCCCGGCGAGGAACACTCCCAGCTGCGGAGCGATCGCTCCGGCCGCGACCGCCGCCAGCCCGACCGCGCAGCCCGCCACCGCGATCGAGAGCTGCAGGCGCGTCCCCACCTTCACGAGCAGCAGCTGGCCGAGGGCCGCGAAGGCGAACACGGCGAAGGACGTCGCGCCGGCCAGCAGGTGGTCGCGCACCTGGAAGGTCTGCACCAGGAACGTCGGTGCGAGCGAGGTGAAGAGGCCGAGGACGGAGAAGGCCGAGAACGCTCCGAACGCCGCGAGCAGGAACGCCCGGCGCGCGTCCGCCGGCACCGAGAGCCGCTGCGGCCGGTAGGGGGGCGCCGTCTCCGGCACGTCGACCGTCTCGGGCACGAGGAGCAGCGCCAGGCCCGCCACGAGCAGCGCGACCAGGAACACCTGGTGCGGCAGGAGGAGCGGATCGGGCAGGAATTCGGCGAAGACCCCGCCGAGCAGCGGGCCCAGCGAGAGCCCGCCGAGGTTCACTGCGCCCGAGATCGACGCGGCGACGATCGTGTTCTCGTCCGGCCGGGCGCGGGCGCGCAGCTCGCCGAGGTGGGCGGTCGCGGTGGCGGTGAGCATCCCGATGCTGACGCCGTTGACGAAGCGGGCGACGATCAGCCCCGGCACCTCCGTCGTCAGCGAGAAGAGCACGGCCGAGACCGCCGAGACGAGCACCGCGATCAGCAGCACTCGGCGGCGGCCGAGCCAGTCGCTGACGTGACCGGCGAGGTACAGGCTCACGATCACTCCGACCGCGTAGGCGGCGAAGACGACGGTGATCACGAACGGCGGGAAGCCGTCGAGCTGCTGGTAGAGCGGGTAGAGCGGAGTCGGCACCGTCGAGTAGGCCATCACGAGCAGGAAGGTCGCGGCGACGATCCAGAAGCCGACGCCGTGGCGCACCGTCGGCAGTCGGCGGCTCACGAGGTCTCCTGCAGGTGGCGGTGGGCGAAGGTGACGGCCATCGCGCCCTCGCCGACGGCGGAGGCGACGCGCTTGACCGAGCTGCGGCGCACGTCCCCCGCGGCGAAGGAGCCGGGGACGCTGGTCTCGAGGTAGAACGGCGCCCGCTCGAGCGGCCAGTCGCGAGCCGCGTGCTCACCGGCGAGATCCGGTCCCGTCACGAGGTAGCCGCCGGAGTCGCGGACGATCGCGGTCTCCGCCGCCCACGTCGTGTCCGGCTCGCCCCCGATGCAGACGAAGAGGTGGGAGGTGGCCAGCGCCCCGTGCGCGCCGGTCGCCGAGTTCTCGACCTCGATCGACTCGAGGGCGTCGGCGCCGTGCAGGCGGGTGACGCGCGAGTCGAGCAGGATCGTCACGTTCGGCTGCCGGACGACGCGCTCCGCGAGGTAGGAGGAGAGGCTGTCGGCCAGATCCGGGCCGCGGACCAGCATGGTCACGTGCCGCGCGTGCGCCGAGAGGTTCATCACGGCCTGCCCGGCCGAGTTGCCGCCTCCGACGACCACGACGTCCTCGCCCTCGCAGAGCGGCGCCTCGCTCGTGCCGGCACCGTAGTAGAGGCCGACGCCGAGCAGCTCGTCCTCGCGCTCGAGGCCGAGCCGGCGCCACTGGATGCCCGTGGCGCAGATGTTGGTGCGGGCGACGACGGTCGTCCCGTCGGCGAGCAGCGCGTGGATCCGGTCGTCGGCGAAGCGCCCGCGGATCCCCTCGCGCATCCGCAGCAGCTCGGCGCCGAAGGAGACGGCCTGCTGCCGCGCGCGCTCGGCCAGATCGGCTCCCGCGATCCCGTGCGGGAAGCCGAGGTAGTTCTCGATCAGGCTGCTGGAGCCGGCCTGCCCGCCGATCGCCGAGCGCTCGAGGACCACGACCTTCAGCCCCTCCGAGGCGGCGTACACGGCGGCCGAGAGCCCGGCCGGACCGGCTCCGTAGATGGAGAGGTCGTACTCCGCGAGCCGCGGCGAGCCCACCCAGCCGAGCCGGGCCGCGACCTCGGCGAGCGTCGGATCGGAGGCGCGGCTGCCGTCCGGGAACACCACGAGGGGGAGCGACGCGGTGGCGAGCGGATGCCCCGCGACGGCGAGGCACTGCTCGTCCGTGTCGATCGGCGTCCACGAGAACGAGACGACGCTGCGCGAGAGGAGGTCGCGGATCTCCCACGCGTCGCGGCTCTCGCGCCGCCCGTAGAGGCGGACCTGCGGGAGGTCCCCGGGCACAATCACGAGGCACGCCGCCGCTCGAGCCCGTCGCGGAACTTCATCAGCTTGAGGCAGAGGTGCAGCGTGCTGCGGGCGAGGCCGTCGTCGAGCGCGTCCCGGACCGCCTCGGGCAGGTTGTCGAGTCGGTAGTAGAGAGTGGTGCGGTGGATGTGGAGGAGCCCGCACGCCTCCCGCACGCTGCCGCGCACGTCGAGGTAGGCCTCCACGGTCCGCCGCTGCACCTCGTCGCCCCGCTCGAGCAGCGTCGCCGCGGCCGGCGAGAGCATGGCGAGCTGCGAGCTGTCCGCCCCGATCGAGGCGAGGAGCACCCAGGCCCCGAGCTCGGCGATGTCGGCCCGGCTACGGCCGTCGGGCAGGGAGCCGACGATGGTCGCCGCGAGAGCGGCCCGCTCGGCGGTCGGCAGGAGGTCGTCGTCGCGGACGTCGAAGCGCGCCGAGCCGATCGCGTCGACGGCCGTGCCGCGGCCGCGCGCCTCCGCCCGCAGGACGTCGTCCGCCTCCGCGGCGGCCTCGGGCGCCTCCACGCTCACGAAGAACAGCACACCCTCCTGGTCGCCGAGGAACGTCAGGCCGGAGGCGGCGCTCGCGTCGATCCGCCGCGCCAGCGCCGTCCGCTGCAGGGAGCCCGTCGGGCCGGTCAGCCGCACCGCGCGGACCACGGTCTGGGCGTCCCGGCGCAGCCAGCGGCGCTCGACCGCCTCGGCGAAGGAGGCGCGCCGGGTGCCGCCGTCGCCCGACAGGAGCGCCGCGAGGACGTCTGCGCGCCGGGAGCTGCCGCCCGCCCGCGTCGAGGGGCCGAGGAGGCGGCGGATCGCTCCGACGGCCGCGTCGATGAGCGAGTACTCGGCCGGAGTGAGCGGCGCGGGCCGCTCCCGGGGGAGGAGGAGGGTCGCGAGCCGGCCCCGCGGATCCTGGACGGGGAACACGCCGTCGTGAGGAGCCTCCTCGCGCGCGCGCGTCGCGGCCAGCACCCGGCTCGAGGCGTCCTCGATCGTCACCGGGCGGTCGAGAGCCTGGGCGAGCTCGTCGGCGAGGTCCTGCAGAGTCATCGGCGGGGATCCGTGTGGGGGGCCATGCCGTGATCCTCGCGGAGGGAGCCCTCCCGAAGCGTGGCCCTTCCAGGCCCACCTTCCGCGTCCGATCCGCTGCCGGCCGCGATGAGACGCTCAGCCTCCGCTGCCGGGGCGGTCCCCGGGGATCCCGTCCGCGAGGAGGCGGTCGAGGACGTCCGGCCAGTCGAGCAGGACGCTGATGTGGCCTCGACCGGGCCGGATCGTGAGCTCCGCGGTTGGGTGGAGGCGGCGGATCCGCTCCGCGTGGGCGACCGGGACCACCCTGTCCGCCGCGCCGTGGTGGAGGAGGACCGGCGCCGCGAGGCGCGAGAGGTCGACTCCCCAGGGCATGACGAGAGCGAGGTCGTCGTCGACGCTCCCGCCCTGTTCGAGCTCCGCGGCGCGTCCGGCCTCTGCGCCGAGCGCCGTCAGCGGGCCGTCGAGGGCCGAGTAGTCGTCACCGGTGAACTGCTCCGGATCGAAGCGGGCCGTCTCCTCCCACTCCTCGCGCGCAGCCCGGCCGTCGCGCGCGCTGCGGAGAGCGCCCGGATCCTGCATGCCCTCGAACCACGCTCCGTCGTCGCTGAAGGGCGCCGGGCTGCCGAACGTCGCGACGCCCACGACGCGATCACCTCCGAGAGCCCCGACGGCCAGCGCATGAGGGCCGCCGCCGGAGTAGCCCGTCACTGCGAAGCGCTCGATCCCGAGCAGGTCGGCGACGCGGAGCACATCGGCGGCCGCGTCCGCGATGCTCCGTCCGGGAGCCCGCATCGAGCCGCCGAAGCCGGGACGGGCGACGGAGACGAGCGGGATGCCGCGCGCCGCAGCGGCGTCGACGTGGGGAGCGAGGAGTGCGCCGGTGTGCGGTGTCCCTCCGCACCAGACGACTGCAGCGCGGGGGGCTCGAGTCCCGGGGAGGTCGTGGGCGACGAGCGTGCGCGAGTCGACACGGAGCTCGTGCCGGGACGCAGCGGCGCTTCCGGTCCTGGAGGAACGGTAGCCGCATGTCGAGGGCAGTGCGCGTCGCCCGGCCCGACCGGGATGCGACGTCTCGTCGTAGGGTCGACGGGAGGGTCGGTGGACCCTCGGACGGGAGGGGTCCGCATGTCGATCGACGAGGTGTCCGACGGGATCGAGGCGGCCGCCGCGCTGCCGTACGTGCGCTCCGGCTTCTCCGGCGCGACACCGTACGGGATCGCGCAGCGCTTCGCCGCGGGGGAGCTGACGCGGGAGCAGGCCGTCGACGAGCTCGGCCGCCGGCGCTACCGGCCCGGATCGCCGAGTGACGGCTTCGATTGGACGACCCTCGACCCGGGGGAGTTCGAGGAGGTCCGCCGGGCCCTGTCCGATGGTCTGCTCGACGCCGCGATGTACGACGAGATCCTCGACCGGCACAGCGGGCAGGACTCCTCCGGCGAGAGCGCGGCGTCCGCGGAGGAGAGCGCATGAGCGCCGGCCCCCTGGACCTCGCCTTCACCGCCCCGATCGGTGTCGCCGTGAAGGGCGACCTCTGGTCGTGCGTCGAGGTGCCCGGCTCCGTCGAGCTGCTCGGCACAGGGAGGTCGGTGAAGGTGGTCGCCACCGTCGACGGCGAGCCGGTGACCGCGGGCCTGCTGCCGAACGGCACCGGCGGTCACATGCTGTCGATCAGCGCGAAACTGCGGAAGACGATCGGCAAGGACCTCGGCGACGTCGTCACCGTCCACCTGACCGAGCGCCTGAGCTGAGCACTGGCGGTTGGCCAGGGCCCGCGTGCGGATGGTCGACTCGACGGATGCGGAATCGAGTCCTGTTCGTCGTCGGGGTCACAGCGATGTTCGTCGCGCTGGTGCTGAGGCTGGTGTGGCCGGCCGGTGAATTCGCCTCCGGCTTCTCGCTCGCCCTGCAGCTGAGCGGCATCCTGCTCCTCCTGGTCTACGGGGTGAAGCACTTCACGGGGCGGCCGCGCCGGAGCTGAGCGGCTCATCCCAATCGGGGGTGTAGGAGTTGGGGTCTGAAGCCGCCGGTCTCGAGCAGGCTTCGGGCGATGTAGTTGGTCAGGTTGCGGAACCCGAGTGCGGAGCCGCGCAGGTGTTCGAGCCGTCCGTTGAGCGCCTCGGTCGGCCCGTTGCTGGTGCCGGGTCGTTCGAAGTAGGCGAGCACGTCAGCGGCTCGCTTCTTCAGGGTCCGGCCCAGGGTGGTGAGCTCGGTGAGCACCTTGGGGACGCCGGCGCTGAGGTCGGTGATCAGCTTCTCCATGAGCTCGCGGCCACGTTGCCGGTCCTCGTGGCGATAGGCGGCGATCATGCGCTGGTAGACACCCCAGGTCGCCTCGACCTCGACGTGAGCGTCATCAACGAACAGCGCGCGTAGCCTGTCGCTCTGCTTGTCGGTGAGCAGGTCCGCGCCGGTGTGCAGACCGAGGCCGTCGAGTCGAGCGAAGGCGGTCAGGTCAGGGCGGCCGAAGCCGGCCGGCGGGGTAGCGTCGGACACGTCGAGGTCTTTCGGACGGATGGCGTAGGAACCTCCGTCGTCGGGAGACCTCGACGTCTATCTGCGGACCGACGCGCCCGGCCGACCTACACCGTCATCTGAGAAGACCCCTGAAACGTCTTCGCCGACGACGGGGCCGGCGAGGAGGAGGGCGCGGTGAGTTAGAAGAATGGAGCTTGCTCGGCTTCGACGCCGCCGCAAGCTCCGGTGAAACGGTCGGTACTGGTCGGTCGTCGTCGGTCACCACCGGATGGCGGCGTCCTCCGCGCTCGGCGTTTGCGCAGGTCAGCGGCTCGTTCGCCCAGTCGGCGCATCAAGCGATAGACGCAAAGCCGACGTGATGAGGTCGTCCGTTCGATTCCGACAGGCGGCTCCGGCGAACCGTTCTGGTGGTCGCGCGATGCGCTGGCCTCACGGCTCTGCCCGACACCGACGTCGCTCTCCTCTGCGACGGACCCCTCGCCGGCTGAGCGCTCGCGGCCGGCATCCTGTCCGTGTGCCGATAGGCCTCGCACCGCTCGGCAACGCAGCGTGGCGTTGCGTCGCGACCTGGCGACGGCTCGGCGGGGCGCGATCGTCTCGTGCGTTGGCGGACTACGGGAGCTTGGACGCGAGGACGTCGGCCGCCAGGATCTCGGGTGCTGCGCCGAGGAGGTGCTGGTTGGCCATCAGGGCTGCGACGATGGCGCCGTTGGCGTGGGCGTCGCGAGCGGCTTCGTCGGGGAATGCATCGAAGATCCAGAAGGTGTCGGCGTGGGTCCTGACCGCGAACCAGACAATCGTTCCTACTTCTTCGTTGGCGAGTGCGACAGCGCCGGCGAGCAGATCGGCGACCGCGTCGTGCTGTCCATCGGCCGCGACGATCTTGGCGACGAAGGCATACGGAAGTGATGCGGGTGTGGACATGAGGGACTCTCCTTGACGTCGGGGTTCTTCGTGGGACGAGTTCAGCGTATGACGAGCGAGGGCCGGTGGGGAGTGGCGTATACGGCAGTATTGCTATTGTTTACGTCATGCGTATCGGACTGATCGCGATCGACGGCTGCTTCGGTTCGGCTATCGCGTCGATCATCGACATCGTGCGGGTGGCCGACGGAGCCCGCGGCGATGTCGACCCGCGGATCGACCCGATCGAACTCGCCATCCTCGGACCGAAACGGCGAGTGACCACGACGGCATCGATGACCCTGTCGGTGGACCACCCGCTGTCGGAGTCCGGAGAGTTCGACGTGGTCGTCGTCCCTGCGCTTGGAACCCTTACGGCCGCCGCTACCAACGACGTCCTCCAGAGCCGAGATGCTCGTTCGGTCATCGCCTCGCTCGGGCGCCTCGACGAGGCGACCACCCGGATCGCCGCGGCGTGCACCGGCGTGTTCGCTGTCGCCGAGACCGGACGGATGCATCATCGGAGGGCGACGACCAGCTGGTTCCTGGGGCCGGAGTTCCTGAAGCGCTATCCGACCGTCGCCCTCGATCTCGACACCATGGTCGTGGTCGACGGGAACCTCGTCACCGCCGGCGCCGCGTTCGCCCACATCGACCTCGCGCTCTCACTCGTGCGATCGATCAGCCCCGACCTGGCCCAACATGTCGCCAAGCTCCTCATCATCGACGAGCGTCCGTCTCAGGCGGCCTTCGTCGCCTACGAACATCTCCGGCACGAGGACCCGATCGTCGTCGAGTTCGAACGCTTCGTGCGCGCCCGCCTGGACGAACCGTTCAACGTCGCCTTCGTCGCGCAGTCGCTCGGCACCAGCCGGCGCACCCTCGAACGACGAGTCCGTGCGGCGCTCAACCTCACTCCGCTCGGCTTCGTCCAACGGCTTCGCATCGAACGAGCTCGGCACCTCTCAGCAACCACGGACTTCACCTCCGCCGAGATCGCGCTACGGGTCGGCTACGCGAATGCCGAGACTCTGCGCTCCCTCCTGCGCAGGGAGCGACGCCGTTCCTGACCTATCGCCATGCCTGTAGCCGGTGTCCTAGCGCTCGACTGGAACCACCTCTCAGCACGTCGCGTCGACGCTCCTGCGTCGCCCCTGGACGACCCACTCGACACGCCCGCAGCACAGGTCATGTGACGTGTCCCGGCTTCCCGGACGGTCGGGGGTTGGGTGGCTGTGATGTCGCTGCGTTCTCGTCGAGGGGGTCAGCAGACTCGATCAGGGTCGACTGGGATGAGACGCGAAGGCGGTCAGGTCAGGGCGGCCGAAGCCGGCCGGCGGGGTAGCGTCGGTCACGTCGAGGTCTTTCGGACGGATGGCGTAGGAACCTCCGTCGTCGGGAGACCTCGACGTCTATCTGCGGACCGACGCTCCCGGCCGACCTACACCCTCATCTGGGAAGAGCCAGCTGAGCTCCGGAATCGGAGGAAGACCCGTGGGCGGATCGGAGGAGCCGGCCTGGGCGGATCCGGAGCCGGAGGTCCACCGGGCGCTCGCGCGGTGGGCGGCGGAGTGCGCGGAGCGCGCCCTCCCCGCGTTCGAGGAGTGGGACCCGGACGATCCCCGGCCCCGGCGCGCGCTCGACGTCCTCCTCGCCTGGGGGCGGGGCGAGGCTCCGATGACCGAGTGCCGCACGGCGGCCTTCGCGGCGCACGCCGCAGCCCGCGCCGCTACGCAGGCGGGCGAGCCGGCCGCCACCGCTGCCGCGCGGGCGGCCGGGCAGGCCGCAGCCGTCGCGCACATGGTCGGTCACTGCTCGCACGCCGCCGTGGAGAGCAGCGCGCAGCCTCGGGCCTACACGCGAAGGAGCGCGCAACGGATCGTCGCTCTCACTGAATCCGCCCGCTGCGCGGATGCTCTCCCAGCGATCTTCTCGCGTCGTTGAACGTCCGCGACTGCTGTGTCGTGTCCTCGGTGGGACCACCTCGGCCCCCGCACTACAGGAGGCATCATGCTCAAGCGAATCGCGACCACTGTGACGACTGCGGCGTTCGCCGCCGTCCTTCTCGCCGGATGCTCGACGGCCGCCGGCTCGGCCGCCTCGTCGGAAGCGCCGGCCGACAGCCCCTCCGCCACCGCGATGGCCTCCGCCACCGCGACCGCCTCCGCTGGGACGGCGGCTCTCACGACGGCGTCCTCGCCGCTGGGCGAGATCATCACGGACGAGGCCGGCTACACCGTCTACACATTCGCCAAGGACACGCAGAACTCGGGCAGCAGCAGCTGCTACGACGAGTGCGCCACGACCTGGCCGGCCGTGTCGGCGTCCAGCACGACCGCCGCGGACGGGATCACCGGAGAGGTCGGCTCGATCACGCGCACCGACGGGACGACCCAGCTGACCGTCGACGGATGGCCGGTCTACCGGTTCGCGAAGGACACCGCGCCGGGCCAGGTCAACGGGCAGGGTGTGAAGGACGCCTGGTACGTCCTCCTCCCCGACGGCACGATGAACAAGGAAGCCGCGGCCATGAGCACCGCCACCCCGGCGTCCTGATGCGACGGCGACCCGTCCCCGCGCAGCGAAGCGCATCGTCGGGCCGGGTCGCCGGTTCTCGACAGGCATGGACGGAAGGGATGACCGGCAGTGATCGCAGCAACCGTGATGAGGGAGCGCACCGTGGCGCTTCGAGGCGGTGAGCGTTGTGCCCCGCCCCGTCGATGAGCTCCTGGCGGCGCTGTACGAGAGTCACGGCCCGGCCTTGCGGCGCTTCGTGCAGAACCTCACTCGGAACGCGGCGCTGACGGAGGACGTCGTGCAGGAGACGATGGTCCGGGCCTGGCAGCGCCCGCAGGTCCTCGAACGCGACGCCGACGCCGCTCGCGCGTGGCTGTTCACCGTCGCCCGCAACCTCGTCATCGACGACGCCCGATCCGCTCGGAGCCGACGCGAGGTGCCGGCGAAGGACGAAGACGGCGGCGGCGCCGTCCCCGATCGCACCGACGCGGTCCTGGACAGCATCCTGGTCGCCGACGCTCTCGCATCGCTGTCGGTGGAGCATCGTCAGATCGTGGTGGACGCGTACTTCCTCGGACACACCGTCCCCGAGATCGCCCGCCGGCACTCCATCCCCGAGGGAACAGCGAAATCTCGATTGCACTACGGACTGCGCGGACTGCGACTGGCTCTGCAGGAAAGGGGCGTCACCCGATGAACGACCACCACGGAAGCTCTGGGACGGAGGACGAGTACCGCGACTGGGACGCGTCCTACGTCCTCGGCGCTCTCCCCGCAGATCAGCGACTCGAGTACGAGCAGCACCTCAGCGGCTGCGCGGCCTGCCGCGCGGCCGTGGCAGAGCTGGCAGGACTGCCCGGCATCGTCGGCCGCCTCTCCGTCGAGGACGCTCTCGCCATCAGCGCATCGGACGACGGCGAGGAGGCGCCGCCGTCGATGGTGACGCTGCCCGCCATCGCCCACCGTGTCCGGACGCGCCGACGTCGGCGCCGGCTGGTGACGTCCCTCGCCGTCGCGGCCGCCGTCACCGCCTCCGTCTTCGGAGGTGTCGCTCTCGGCACGGGCATCGCGGGCGCTCCCGTGGCGAGCGAGGCGACCCTCGAACCGATGGACCCGATCGCGGCCGATCCCGCTCTCGCTGCGGACATCCAGGTCGAGGGGAAGCCGTGGGGCACCCGGCTGGAGTGGAGCTGCACCTACAGTGGTGATGCGCCCGCCGACGCGGAGTACGAACTCGTGATCACCCGCACAGACGGCAGCACGATCACCGTCGCCACCTGGACGGCGGCCGGGCGGCGCGCCGTCGACCTGGCGGCGTCCACGGGCGTCGCCCGGTCGGAGATCACCGGCGTCGACATCAGGGTCCGCGGCACGAACTCCCCCCTCGTCCGCACCGACACCTGAGACACCGCCCACCCGCAGGAGACACCGACACTGCCCGCGGTGCCGCGGGCACCGGACAGGAGCAGACCATGAGCACCGAGACCACGCCGCTGCACATCACCCGCGAGGGCCCGAGAAGCTTCATCGGCCGCAACGCGCGAGGAGCCGAGGTCCGCATCGGCGGGTCGGACGCCGACGGCGTGTTCTCGCCCGGCGAGCTGCTGCACCTCGCCCTCGCCGCCTGCGGCATGCTCTCCTCGGACCACATCCTCGCCAGCCGGCTCGGAGCCGACTTCGAAGCGACCACCGACATCACCGCGACCAAGCCCGAGGGCGAGGACCGCTACGACTCGATCGCCGCCGTGATCCGCGCCGACCTGTCGGCGCTCGATCCCGAGCGGATCGCCTCACTGTCCGAGCGCACCCACCGGGCGGTCGACCGCCAGTGCACCGTCGGCCACACGCTCGAGCACGGCGCGGCGTACACCGTCGACGTCGTGGACGACCAGGCCGCCCCCGTCAGCGGTTCGAGGACGGGGGCCGTCTGAGATCAACACCCCATCGGTCACGGCGACCGGTGACGACCGAGACGCGGACGTCTCCCTTCAGTACCGTCAGTCTGCGACTCGCCGACCGGATCCGAGACGATTCGCGAGGCGGAGCGCGTTCACGGAGCGGAGGTGCTGGTCGGCGCGGTGACGCCCGTTGGCCGGTGAGGGGTGCGGTGCCGCGAGGACGGGGACGACACGGGAATCATCGTGCAGGGTCAGATAGCGCATGACCCCGTCGAGCGCCACGGTCCCGTAGGTGACGACGGCTTCGAGCGCGGGCAGCAGCTCCAGCAGCTCACCGAGCGCGAGCCGGCCCTGCTCGATGTCCGCGGGGCGGACGCGGCCAGGGATCTCCCACGGGATGAGGTTCCACCGGACGTAGTGGTCGCGGGAGAGTCCGGACTCGATGCGGGCCGCCCGGAACGCGGCGGCGGTGGGCCCGAGGTTGTCTTCGCTGCAGACGGCAGCGGATCCCGCGGCGATCGTCCGAGGGCCGGGTGACTGCATCAGCACCAGGACGCGACTGGCGGTGCCGCCGGAGCGGGGATCGAAGCCCGGAACGAAGCGTCCGGTCGCGTCCGCGGTACTCCGCCAGGTCTCGGCGAGGGCGTTCAGGGTTCGGACATCCACGATGCTCCTCGATCCCGGTCAGGCCGGCCGCGGTGGTGCGAGCAGGGTGCCGCGGATCACGGAACCGTGGAACGTGCGGGCGGCGACGATGATCCACGCGGCGACCAGGCCGACGTAGTAGAGCACGGCGAGGCCGGCGACGACCGTGAGACCGGAGTGCAGGGCGAGGCCGTTCAGTCCGGTGACGCAGGTGCCGACGGGGAACGTGAACGACCACCACGTCAGACTGAACGGCAGGTGCTCCTTCGCGGTGCGGAGGGTGATCGCGAGGGCGATGACGGTCCAGAGCAGCGCGAAGCCGAGCATCGCGAAGCCGTACACCAGAGCCACGACCAGCAGCGCACGCGCCATGCCGGCGTCCACGACGGTGGGCGCGTTCGAGGCGAGCAGATTCACAGCGGTGATCGACTGTCCGACCGGACCGAGGACGATCCACAGCGTCGGCACCATCCCCGCCGCTCCTACCTTGTGCTGCGCGAGCCGGTTCCAGATCAGGGTGATCACCACCAGTGACGCGATCAGGCTGAGGCCGAAGAAGCCGTAGCAGGACCACAGGAGCGTCTCCCGCGCTTGCCCGGCGGGCGCGTACGGCAGCAGCACTGCGCCGGTGGAAGCGGACACCATCGGCGGAACGATCGGCATCAGCCAGCCGCCGAACGCCGAATCGGGCTTGTTCTCATGCCGGGTGAACGCGAGGTAGGGCACCAGGACCGCCGTCGCCAGCCCGCCGAGAGTCCCCGCACCCCAGAGCACCCAGTCGATGGTGACAGCGGCCGGCACGCCGATCCAGTCCTTGCCGAGGAGGAGGGTTCCCGCGCCGACGGTGAGGAACGCCATGGGAGGCGCGCCGTAGAAGTGCGAGAGGACCGGATTCAGGTGGTGCCTCATCGCTGTACCGCGGTAGCGGACCCAGTGCAGCCCGGTCGCGACCGTCAGCGCGACGAGCAGCAGTGCGGAGATCGCCCAGACGACGGTGGCCCCGGTCCGCAGTCCGGGGAACTGGAGTGGCAGGGATGCGGCGGCGACCGCGACGATGCCGGTGCCCATGATCGACGCGAACCAGTTCGGCGTCAGGTTCGACACGATCAGTCCCGGATGCTCCAGCTCCCGGAACAAGCGCCTCGACCGCGGAGGATGCCCGATCGAGGAAGATGCGCGGGCGGGGGAGAGAGTTGTCATGACTCCAGCCTGAGCATCGCCGTCCCCAGCCGATACAGCGATCGTGTTGGCGGGGCACAATGAGTGCTTGTGGCAACGCGGCGATTGACGGACCGGATCCTGGATCTCGACACGCTGGAGGTGCTCGAACGCGTCGCCGAGGCGGGCTCGCTCTCCCGCGCTGCCGAAGCCCTCGGCGTCACCCAGCAGGCCGTCTCGGCGCGTCTGCGGGTAGCGGAGCGCGCCATCGGGCAGCCGCTCGTGCGCCGCTCTCCGACCGGGTCCCTGATGACCGACGCGGGCCGGCTCGTGCTCGAGTTGGCCGGCCCGGTCCTCGAGGCGTCCCGCCGCCTCGAGGCGGGCGCGGCGGCACTGCGACAGCCGACCGGCTCACTGGTTCTCGCGGCGTCGCAGACCATCGCCGAACTGCTGCTCCCACGCTGGCTCCTCGAATTCCGACAGCGCACACCCGAGGTGAGTGTGCAGCTGATCGCCGGCAATTCAGCCACGGTCACAGAGCTCGTGCGATCCGGTGCGGCGCAGCTCGGATTCGTCGAGACACCGGCGTCCACGGCCACGCTCTCCTCTGACGTGGTCACGGAGGACGAACTCGCTGTCGTCGTGGCACCGGACCACCCCTGGGCACGCGCGGCGAGTATCAGCGCCGAGGACTTGGCCGGGACCGCACTGCTGACACGAGAGGAAGGCTCCGGCACCCGGACGACCCTCGAAGCATGGCTCCACGACGCCGGGCTCGCACTCACGACTCCCGCCGCGATCCTGGAGACGACGGCGATCATCCGAGCGAACGCCCGCGCCGGCATCGCGCCCGCCGTCATGAGCATCCTCACCGTCGAAACAGATCTCGCCGCGCGCTCACTGATACGAGTGCCCCTCCGCGGACCAGCACTCGTGCGACCCCTCCGCGCCATCTGGTCCGATCGCATCGGGTCGTCCGCGGCGGCGTTCCTGGAGATCGCGCACGAGATGCGCTGACCGGTGCACGGCTCGTCGCAACGCCGATCACGCCAGCGGCCGTGTCTGCTCAACTGCAGCGATCTGGTCGATCTGCCCACGGCGGCACGGACGTCATGTCGCGGTGATGGCGAAGAGTCCCGCGATGCCGACGGTGTAGAGCGCGAGCACGATCAACGAGTCGATTCCCATGCCGGCGATGCGGCGGGTGGGTCGGAAGATCAGTCCGACGATGTAGACGAGGGTGAGCAGGGCGGCGAGAGCGGTGAGGTAGATATCGGACGAGTTCGCCTGCGGGAGGACTGCGGTGCCGGAGAGGACGGTGGCGACGAGGAACAGGACGGGGAGGAAGGCGTTGCCGCCGAAGATGTCGCTGATGGCGAGGTTGTCGTCGCCCTGCTTGATGGCTTGCAGCCCGGTCGAGATCTCGGGGAGGGAGGTGGCGAGAGCGAGCACGGTGGCTCCGAACAGCACCCCGGAGAGACCGAGCTGCGAGGATGCTGCATCACCGGCGCGCTCGAGCACGACACCGGCGAGGAGGGTCGCCGCGGCGGAGATCGTGAACACGATGGTCGCCTTGCGTGTGCTCATCGGGTGCGTCTTCTTCTTCGAGGGGGATGCTGTCGCGTCGGGGGCCCGCCCGTCCTCGTGCCAGGGGAGGTGCTTGCCGGAGCGTTGCACGAGCAGCAGCCCGACGACCCAGAGGCCGGCGATGAGGACGACGTCCGGGGTCAGGCGCAGCACTTCCAGTCCGGAGGGCAGCTGGCTGCCGGCGATGACGACGGCGAGCACCGCGACGACCACGAGCCCCTCGAGCACGAGTGTGAGGGATGCGGCACGGTAGGTGAGCGGCTTCGCACCCTTTCCGCGCTTGCCGAACAGGTCGAGGACGACGAGGACCACGGTCTGCAGTGCGATGCCGCCGAGGATGTTGCCGACCGCGACGTCCAGGTTCCCGGAGAGCGCGGCGGACACGGTGATCGCGATCTCCGGCAGGTTCGTCGCGACGGCGAGAACGATCAGACCGCCCAGCGCACTCCCCAGGTGCAGACGCGCGTCCAGAACGTCCGTGGCCTTCGACAACTGGATGCCGGCGACCCACACCACTGCGGCGGCGGCGAGAAAGATGACGACGAGAACAACGAAGGGCAGACCATCCATGCAGTGAGTGAACCGCGCCGACGACGATTCGCGACCCCCTTGCGCCTGAGCTGCTTCTCACCGCCTCGCGCGCGGTGGTCTCCGTGGTGATCGGTTCGACCGCGTGCCATCCTCGACGACACCCCGATCGTCGGGTCGAGCCTGATCCCGCCGTTCGTTCCCGAGGCGCGCTTCGTCAGTAGCAGCCGATTCGGGTACGCCGCAGCGTCCGCACGTGTACGCGCGGGCAGCTGGCGGGGACCGGACCCTTGGGAAGGGGCCGGTGTCGCCCGCAGTGCATCTGCGACACTCCACTGGCTCCAGATCCTGCGATCCTCGAGCGGCTTGACCGGATCGTCGGTGACCGTGTCCCGTGGCAGACGCATCAGATGGCCGGTGACGTTGCACACGCTCTGGCGACGCTCGCGGACCGTGTCGATGCGGTCATGATCATTGTCGGCACGAAGGAGCCGTCTCTGCGTCGCACCGTGCAGGAGGTCTTCTCCGGTGCCGTCGGCGCCCGTCTCGCTCACCGTCAGCACCGGCCGGCCCTCATGATCCCCCTCGCCCCGGTCGATGATTCGGAGCCGCTGCCCTGGTCCTGACCGAGGTGCGGGCGTAGGCTGACGGCAGTGGTGATGGATCCCACCCGAGCGTGAGCTCGAACTGCCGCCGAGGCTGATGGTTCCTACCTTCTCGATCAGAGACCAGGTAGGTGACCCATGCCCGCGCATCCCCCGCTCGTCCTCGTGCGCCACGGTGAGAGCACCGGCAACGCCGACGGTCTCTTCTGCGGCGTCCTCGACGTCCCCCTCACCGACCTCGGACGTGACGAAGCGCGACAGGCCGCGACGCTACTGAGGGACGCATCGATCGACCCCGATCTGATCCTCACGTCGACCCTGCAACGCTCCACCGAATCGGCCCGGATCATCGCCGGCGCCCTTCCAGGGCGGCCGCGGATCGTCGCGGCCCAGTGGCGGCTGAATGAGCGCAACTACGGAGCGCTCACCGGCCTGTCCACAAGCGCCGTCGGAGCCCGGTACGGGGCCGACGCCTTCCTGGAGTGGCGCCGGTCGATGGACGTCCGCCCGCCTGCTCTGTCCGCCGCCGCCTTCGTGCAGCTGCACAGGTCCGCGGCGTTCCGTGGGCAGCCGGCCGAGGCGATGACGGAGACGGAGTCGTTGCGCGACGTCGTCCACCGACTGCAGCCGCTCCTCGAGGAGCGCATCCTGCCCGCCCTCCAGGAGGGCGAGACGGTGCTCATCGTCGGGCACGGCAACTCCCTGCGCGCGCTGCGGGCCCTTCTCGAGGACCTCGGCGATGCCGCGGTCCGCGATCTGAACATCCCGACGGGTCAGCCGTACCTGTACGACACCGGGCCGTCCGGGACACCGATCTCGAGGAGCGGACGCTACCTCGACCCCGCAAGAGCCGACCGGGCGGCGATCACGCTCGCCCACGAAGGAGGAACCTGATGAACGCCTACATCAGCCACACCCGCACCAGCATCCACGGGACGGGCGAGTACGTCACCCACCCCGCCGGACACCCGCTGGTCATCACCGACGTCGCCGCACGGCAGATCCTCGACTCCCGCGGCTTCCCGACCGTCGCTGTCACCCTGCGTCTGGACGACGACACCGTCCTGGACGCCTCCGCCCCCGCGGGCGCCTCGACGGGCGCGTTCGAAGCGGTCGAGCTGCGCGACGGCGGCCCCGCGTTCGGCGGACGCGGAGTCCGCTCCGCTGTCGCGGCCGTCGACGGCGAGATCCGCGCCCTCCTGCTCGATCACTCCTGGACTTCGCTTCGCGAGATCGACGAAGCGCTGCGAGCACTGGATGGAACCGTGAACCTCGCCCGCCTCGGAGCGAACTCCGTCGTCGCCGTCTCCATCGCGGCCGCCCGCGCCTTCGCCGCGCGCACCGGCCTGCCCCTGCACCGGTGGATCGCCGATCACACCGGGGCGACCGCCTCCCTGCCCGTCCCGCACTTCAACGTCATCAACGGTGGCGCGCACGCCGCGAACGGCCTCGACTTCCAAGAGTTCATGATCGCCCCCGTCTCCGCCGGCACCGAGGAGGAGGCCGTGCAGGTCGGCGCCGAGATCTATCACGCCCTCGCCGCCCGCGTCCGCACCGCCTACGGCACCTCCGGGCTCGGCGACGAGGGCGGCTTCGCGCCCCCCATCGACCGGCCCGAAGACGCCCTGGACCTCCTCGTCGCAGCGATCACCGACGCCGGATACCAGCCCGGCACCGGTGACATCGCGATCGCGATGGATCCCGCCGCGAACGGCTTCTTCCACGGCGACGGCCACTACACCGTCGCCGGCACCGATCTCGACCGCGACGCACTCGCCCGCTACTACGAGAAGCTGATCGCCGACTACCCGATCCGCAGCATCGAGGACGGCTTCGCCGAGGACGACCACGAGGGCTGGGCCCTCCTCGCCCACGCCATCAGCGACCGGGTGCAGCTCGTGGGAGACGACCTCTACGTCACCGACGCCGACCGCATCCGCGACGGAGCCCGCAACGGCTACTCCAACGCCGCACTCATCAAGCCCAATCAGATCGGCACCATCACCGGCACCCTCGACGCGATCGCGGCCGCGCACGACGCCGGCATGCGCTGCATGGTCTCCCACCGCTCCGGCGAGACCCTCGACACCTTCATCGCCGACCTCTCGGTGGGAACCGGAGTCGGGCAGATCAAATCCGGCGCCCCCGCGCGCGGCGAGAGGGTCGCGAAGTACAACCGCCTCGTCGACATCGAACACCTCGACCCCACGCTGCACTACGGTCTCACCCACTGACCCGCCCCCTCCCGAAAGGTCCCACTCCCCGTGACTGATGACCGCCACCGTCACCGCCCCCCGGACCCCGACCCCGAGCTGCCGGTCGACAGCGACCTCGACGTCGACGACGCCCCCGACGGGACGCCACGACCCGTGCACCTGCGTCCGCGATACCTCCTCCTCGTCGCCGCCGGCGGCACGGTCGGGACCGGGGCGCGGGAGGGCCTGACCCTCGCGTTCCCCGCCGATCCCGCCTTCGACACCGTCGTCTTCGCCATCAACATCGTCGGCGCGCTCCTGCTCGGCGTACTCCTGGAGAGCCTCGCCAGAGCCGGCAGCGACGAGGGCCGACGCCGCACCGCACGGCTGCTGCTCGGTACCGGAGCGCTCGGAGGCTTCACCACCTACAGCACCCTCGCCACCGACACCGCCCACCTGCTCACCACAGGACACCCCGCACCCGCCGCCCTCTACGCGCTCGGCACCGTCCTGCTCGGTGCCCTCGCGTCCTGGACCGGAGTCGCCCTCGCCGCAGCACTCCACCGGCGACGCACGCAGAGGAAGGTGCGGGCATGACACCCGCACTGTTCCTCGCGCTCTCCCTCGCCGGTGGAATCGGAGCCGCAACACGGCTCCTCCTCGACGGGCTCATCAAGGCCCGCACCGGCGGCGCCTACCCCTGGGGCACCACCGTCATCAACGTCACCGGATCACTCCTCCTCGGCCTGATCACCGGCCTCGCCCTCGCAGGCATCGCCCCCGAGCCGTGGCGACTCGTCCTCGGCACCGGCTTCCTCGGCGGCTACACCACCTTCTCCACCGCCAGCCTCGAAACCGTCCGTCTCCTCGCCGAAGGACGCCAACTCGCCTCCGCCATCAACGCCCTCGGCACGCTCCTCCTCAGCGTCATCGCCGCAGCAACAGGACTCTGGCTCGGAGGCGCGCGATGAGCATCATCGATGCACCCTCACCGGCAGTGGTGGTCGGCCTTGCCGGCGTCGATTCCGGCCCGGAGTCGGGGCACGCAGGGTCCTTCCGTTCAGCGGGTGCGGTGCGCCGTGAACGACCTCGCCGGCATGTCATCACGGGGCGATCTGGTCGCGTCTCTCCATGAGCGGTCCTGCCGTTGCGGGGTCCCGGGCGGCTCATCACGGCATGCCATCAGGCGGCTGAAGGCGGTCAGCCGTACCCGGGACCCCTGGCGCGTTCCGGAGCCGACAACTGCCCCGAATCCACGGAGACAACGGTGAGGAAGGCGGTCGGACTCCGGGGGAGCGACGCCGACCGGGACGCGGAGCGGCGTCAGCAGTGGGAGGGCCTCGACCCCGTGCTGCGCTCCCTCGGCTTCCCGAAGGGACTGTGACGCCGGCCCGGTGGACCTCACCGGGTCGGCGCCCGCGCGCTCAGCGGTTCGCGGGTCGGAGCCCCAGCAGCGTGTCGATGATCACGAAGGCCGCGAGGCTCGCCCCCAGGAGCGGGAGGAACAGCCCGACCGCGGCGGCGACCACCAGGACGGACGCGACTCCCCACCACGGCGCGCGCCGGAGAGCTCCCCGGGCCGGCGGGGTGCCGACGAGCCGTCGGGGGCCGCGGGTGGGGCGGCGCTTCCACCACATCAGGTACCCGAGCACGACCATCGTGGCGATGCCGGCCGCGGTGACGAACAGCAGCAGCTGGTTGGGCAGCCCGAACATCGAGCCCATGTGCGTGTCGATGCCCCAGCGGGAGAGCTTGGCGACGAGGCCGAAGTCGGCGAAGTCGACCCGGTCGACGACCTGCATCGTGCTCCCGTCGATCGCGACGCCGTCGACCTCGGTCGGGAAGCTGCGCTGGATCTCCTGCACGACCCAGGCCGAGCCCTCCGCCGCGGGCGGCCGGATCTCGACCAGTCCCGTGTTCACGTTGACCTCGCGGGCGACCGAGAGCACCGAGTCGTAGGCGGCCGGCGAGTAGCCCGCCGTCGACTCGACGGCGTCGCCGGTGGCCGCGCCGTGTCCGACGTGCCCGGCGTGTCCGGCGTGCTCGTCGGCCACCTCGCCGGTCCGGTCGCCGAGCGTCGTCCCCAGCGAGGGCGTGGTCCAGCCGACAGCGGAGCGGAGGGTCTCGAAGTTCCCGCCTCCGTAGAGCGACCAGGTGATGCCGGTGGTCGAGAGGAACAGGGCGCCGACGAGCAGCCAGACGCCGGTGGAGGCGTGCCAGGAGAACAGGCGCTTGTAGCCGGTGGTCCTCGGCGCGGGGCGCAGCAGGTCCCTCTTCACGCGGGCGCGGCGGAGGCGGATGATCCAGAGGCCCAGGCCGGCGAGGGCGACGACCCCCAGCCAGGAGGCGGCGAGCTCGCTGTAGTAGCGGCCCACGTCCCCGAGGTGCAGCGTCCGGTGCAGGTCGCTGACCCAGGTCCGCAACGGCAGGGCGCCGCTGGTGCCGTAGGCGGTGAGGTCGCCGCGGACGTCGGCGGTGGCCGGGTCGATGAAGACCGCGCGGGTCTCGCTGGCGCCGAGCGACGGGTCCGCGTACATCACCCGGGTGGTGTCGCCGGGGTTCGGTGCGGGGCGGACGGCGACGATGCTCTGCCCGCCTCCGGTGTACGCGTCGGCGGCGTCGATCTGGTCGGCCAGGGGCACGTAGGTGTCCGCTTCGGGGGCGTGCAGCTCCTGCGCGTAGACGACCTGCTCGAGCTGCGGGGTGAGTGCGTAGAGCGCTCCGCTGGTCGCGGCGACGAGGATGAACGGCCCGACGAACAGGGCGGCGGAGAAGTGCAGGCGGAGCAGCAGCTGTCCGAGCCAGCCTCCGCTGCTTCTGCGCGGCGGGGGCGGGGTGTCGGCGGAGTCGCGGGGTCTCGTGGCGGTTGTGGCCATGCTTCTGGTCCTTCGGTGCTGTGGCGGGTGCCGGTGAGGGTCAGAGGAGGGTGTCGCCGATGTAGCCGCCCTCGACGCAGCCCGGCGGGATCGCGAAGACGACGGAGCCGATCGGCGTCGTCCACTCGTTGAGCAGGTCCAGCTCGTCCAGTCGCTTCTGGATCGGCACGAACTGCGCGGTGACGTCGGCCTGGTACGCCGCGAAGATCAGCCCGGAGTTCGAGATGTCCTCGCCCGTCGGGGTGTCGTCGTAGTTGTAGGCCCGGCGGTGGAAGCGCTCGGCGGTGTTCTCCGAGCGGGCGCGCCTCATGTGCGAGAACTCCGGGATCACCGGGAAGCCGATGGCCGTCGTCGCCTCGAAGTCGGGCTCGTCGGCCTCCGCCGTCCCGGTGAGGGGCGCGCCGTTCGCGAGGGTCCGGGGAGGAGACGGGTCGGTCAGACGCCGCGGGGACCTCCGGGGAGGTCCTCGCCGCGGCTCGCGTCGATGATCAGGAGGCGGGCTGCAGAGGGGGGCCGCGCCGCAGCGCCGCCTGGGGGAAGACGCCCGAGGCGAGGGGGAGCACGTCGCGCAGCTCGAAGGAGGAGCGTCGCGCGGGTCGAGGAGCGGCCACCGGAGTCGGCAGGACCCGCACCAGGCGGGTGACGAGGTGGCTCGTCGTCGCGGCGACTCGGACGAGGAGGGACTCGCCGCGGTGGAGCGCCGCGGTCGTCGCGACGGCGGCGACGAGGTGCGCCGCCCACATCGAGGAGCCGGTCATCCCGCTGTGCATCATCGCCGCGCTGACGTCGATCACGGCACCGTGGTGCGCGTGCACCATCGGCGCATCGACCGGCCCCGTGAAGGTCCCGATCGTGAAGAGCGTGTGGAACAGGAACTGGCTGACTCCCACCGAGACCGCCAGGCGGACCAGGGAGAGCCTGCGCCCGGCGAGCGCCACGCACACCAGGACCGACAGGACGAGCGGCATCGCGACACCGAGCGGACCCGGGATCTGGCCGCCGCCGGCCACGTGCGAGAACAGCGCGACGAGCGTCGCCACCGTCGCCGCGACGACACCCCGGAGGGTGCGCAGCGGGCGCGACGACGACATCTCCCCAGTGTCGCAGACGCTCCTTCCCGCGGAGGACCGCTCCCGGGCGAGAGGGGCGGCCGGCCGACGGCTCCTCTCAGCGGACCGCGGAGGCTCCGGGGCGTCACTTCTCGGGCCGGACCACCAGCCCGACGCCGCCGCCGCGCCGCACCGGTTCGGCGACCGCGGTCATCCGGCCGGAGGGGTCGACCTCGATGGCGGCCACCGCCCCGATCTGCGCGGCCGAGGTGAAGGTGTCGCCCGAGGGGACCAGCTGCTGGCCGAAGGGAGCGAGGTCGTCGGCGTACGCCTCGATGAACTCGGGCTCGGCCGAGGTCGTCGCGCCGTTGCGCTGGGAGGCGCGGGGCGCTGCCACCGCCTCGGGGAGCGTCATGCCGAGGTCGATGCGGTTGACCAGGGTCTGCAGGACCGTCGTGATGATCGTCGATCCGCCCGGCGAGCCGACGACGAACCGCACGTCCCCGCCGTCGAGCACGATCGTCGGCGACATCGACGAGCGCGGGCGCTTGCCCGGCTCGATCCGGTTCGGGTCCCCGTCGACGAAGGTGGGGGAGAAGTCGGTCATCTCGTTGTTGAGGAGGAAGCCGCGGCCCGGGACGGTCATCGCCGAGCCGCCGGTCTGCTCGATCGTGAGCGTGTAGGAGGCGGCGTTGCCCCACTTGTCGACGACCGAGAGGTGGGTCGTGGAGATGTTCTCGGTGTCCGACTCCTCCGCGGCGGGGGCGGTCGCGCATCCGGAGCCGTCGAGAGCGCCGGGCGCGACCGGGCGGACGGAGGCGGTCGCCGGGTCGATCGTGCAGTCCCGCGAGTCCGCGAACTCCTGGCTGAGGAGCGTCTCGGTGGGCACGTCGACGAAGGCGGGGTCGCCGACGTAGGCGCCCCGGTCGGCGAAGGCGCGGGCGGACGCCTCGAGGTAGAGGTGCAGGGCGCTGCCGGTGTCCTCGGCCGCGAGGTCGTGGTTCTCGAGGATGTTGAGGGCCTCGCCGACCGCGATCCCGCCGGAGGAGGAGGGTGCCATCCCGTAGACGTCGAGTCCGCGGTAGGAGACGCGGGTCGGCGCCTGCTCGGCGACCGAGTACGCCGCGAGGTCGGCGGCGGTCATCGTGCCGGCCGGGGCCGGGAGGTCCGACCCCTCGGCGAT
The DNA here is from genome assembly GCF_002932635.1 of Rathayibacter sp. AY1D1. Taxonomy (NCBI): domain Bacteria; kingdom Bacillati; phylum Actinomycetota; class Actinomycetes; order Micrococcales; family Microbacteriaceae; genus Rathayibacter; species Rathayibacter sp. AY1D1. The sequence continues at coordinate 29,270 of NZ_PSVY01000014.1, read as the reverse complement.
CCGCGGGTTCTGGACCGTGTCGGCGATCTCGGCGGCCAGCGCGCCCTCGTAGAACGCGTCCGGCCCGTGGACGGCGATGGAGGTCAGCGTCTTCGCGAGGTCGAGGTTGCGGAAGGTGCTGCCCACCTTCGGCGCGTCCCCACCGGGGAGGAAGAGCTCGGCCGTGTCGGGGAACGCCTGGAACCGCTCGAGGTTGTCGAGCGTCTGGTTGCGGAAGGTCTCGTCCACCCGGAAGCCCTTCGCCGCGAGCGCGATCGAGGGCGCCAGCACGACGGGGAGCGGCAGGGTGCCGAAGCGGTCGACCGCGGTGTCCCAGGTCGCCACCGTGCCGGGCACGCCGACCGCGACGCCGGAGGAGACGAGGTCCGGGGTGAACGGGTACGGGGCTCCGGTCGCGGGGTCGAGGAACGCGTCCGAGGTGATGCCGGCCGGCGCTGTCTCGCGTCCGTCGATGGTGCTGACCTCGCCGGAGGCCTTGTCGAAGTAGACGAAGTACCCGCCTCCGCCGATGCCGGCGCTGTAGGGCTCGCTCACGCCGAGGGCGGCTGCCGTGGCGACAGCGGCGTCAGCTGCGTTGCCGCCGCGCTTCAGCACCTCCATTCCCACGCGGCTCGCGTTCGCGTCGACGCTCGAGACCGCTCCGCCGTAGCCCACCTGCGTCGAGGGCGAGATGAGGGGTCCGCCGAGGAAGTCGCGGATCTTCTCGGGCGTGAGCCCGCTGTCCTTCAGGTATCCGGAGACGGGCCTGTCGAGAGCGGACGCCGGTGCGGCACCCGCCACTCCCACTGCGACGACCGCGACCAGCGCGATCGCGATCCTGCGGAGCACGGGTGTCGTGGCCATGGCGTTCCTCCATCGGAACTCAGTGGTGCGCGGTCGGCGATGCGGGTCCCCCCAACCTAGGGGCGGGATGGGGGTGCGGGGTAGGGGGTGCCCGGTCGAGCTCGCCGCCGTCGCTCAGTCCCGGCTCGGTGCTGACGGCCCGTCGGGGATGGCGGGCAGTGCGTCGGTCGGCGGTATCGCGAACCAGAAGACCCCGTCCGCGAGCCGCGCGCGTTCCAAGGGCGCGCCGAGGGGCTCGGCCGTGTTCAGCGCCGCATCGACTCCCGTCGAGACGGGATCGTCGTTCGCGGCGTGCGGTGGGAAGCGGAAGCGCTGACCGATCAGATGGTCGCCGTCGAGACGGCGCCGGTAGACGATGCAGACGCTGTTCGGGCTCTCGATCCAGGTCCGGACCACGTCCACCACGGAGGCGTAGTTCTCGAGGATCTCGTCCTCCAGGACCCCCTTAACGACGGCAGCCTCGGTCGAATCGTGCATGGGCAATCCCTCCTCGGGTGGCGGACCGAGGAACTCGGCCCGCCACGGACGGTAGCCGAACCATTTTCGGCAGGGCGGAGGAGGCGCGCTCGAGCTCCGGAGCGGCGCGCGCCCCTCCTGGCCGGCAGGCCTGCGTCGGTACTGCTGACGGAGTCGTCGGGGCTCCTGATCCGGCCCGCGTGTCGACTCGTCCGGCAGCGCTCTTGACAGGCGAGCGAAGTAAGTGTTCGATCAGTCACATGGCTTCCCCCTCCTCCCGCTCCACCGCCGAGGCGCAGCGCGAGCGGATCACCGCGGCGGCGCTCCACGTGTTCGCGCGCACCGGCTACGCCGCGACTCCGATCACCGAGGTCGCCGCCGAGGCCGGTGTCTCGCCCGCCTACGTCTTCCGCCTGTTCCCGGGCAAGCTCGGCGTCTTCGTCGCCGCGGTTGACCGTTGCTACGAGCAGGTGGCGTCCACGCTCGCGGCGGCGGGGGAGGCCTCGCCCTCCTCGGACCCGGCCGACCGGCTCGAGGCGATGACCGTCGCCTACATCGACCTGATCGCCGACCGCGACCTGATCATGCTGCAGTCACAGGCGCAGAGCGCGTGCGAGGTCCCCGAGATCCGCGAGGCGGTGCGCCGCGGGATCTCCGCGGTCGTCCGAACGGTCACCGTCGTCTCCGGAGCCGACGGTCCGGCCGTGCAGCGCTTCGTCGCCTACGGGCAGCTCTGTCACCTCATCGTGCAGACCGACCTCGGCGGCGTCGACTCCGAGTGGGCCCGCATCGTCTCCGACGGCATCCGGCACCGCGACTGAGTCCGCGGCGCTCGCCTCTCCTCCTCTTCTTCCTCTCCTCCTCTTCTTCCTCTCCTCCTCTTCGCCACCATCCTTTTTTTATCCGCTTTTGTGACTGTTCAGTCACTCACCTACGACCTCAGGAGCCCCTCATGTCCACCACGCTTCCCCGCACCACCACCCGCGTCGTCCTCCCCGGGATCGTCGAGCCGTCCGGGCTGCTCCTCGAGCAGGCACCGGTCGAGCCTCCCGCGGCCGGCGAGCTGCTCGTCGCCGTCGAGGCCACCGGCATCTCGTTCGCCGAGCAGTCGATGCGCCGCGGCCGCTACTTCGCCCAGCCGCCGTTCCCCTTCACGCCCGGCTACGACCTCGTCGGCCGGGTCCTCGCGGTCGGCCCCGGCGGCGACGCGTCGCTCGAGGGCCGCCGGGTCGCCGCCCTCACCAAGACCGGCGGTTGGACGGGTCACGCCCGCGTCGCCGCCCGCGACTGCGTTCTCGTCCCCGACGGAGCCGCGTCCGAGGACGCCGAGGCCGTCGTGGTCAACGGAGTGACGGCGTGGCAGATGCTGCACCGCTCGGCCCGGGTCTCCCGCGGCGACACGATCCTCCTGTTCGGCGCGAACGGCGGAGTCGGCGGCCTCGTGCACCGCCTCGCCCGCCTCGAGGGGATCCGCGTGATCGGCGCCGCCTCGCCCCGCCACCACGAGGCCCTCCGAGCGGCCGGAGTGGAGCCCGTCGACTACGCCGATCCCGACCTCGCCGCTCGCGTGCGCGAGCTCGCTCCCGGCGGAGTGCAGGCCGTCTTCGACAACGTCGGCGGAGCGACGACCCGGCTGGTGTGGTCGCTGCTCGCGCCCGGCGGCACCCTCGTCGCGTACGCGATCGTCAGCGCGAGCACCGGGAGTATCTGGCCCCCCTTCCTCCGCCAGCTCGCGCGGATCCAGGCCTACCGGCTCGCCCCCAACGGCCGGCGCGCGGTCTTCTACGACCTCTGGGCGGGCCACTCGCTGCGCCCCGCGCGCTTCCGTGCGCGGCTCGAGGAGGACCTCGGCCGCGTGCTCGGACTCCTCGCCGACGGCTCGCTGACGGCCAACATCGCCGCCCGCTTCCCGCTCACGGGGATCGTCGAGGCGATGGAGCTCGCCGAGTCCCGGACGCTCGACGGCAAGGTGATCCTGCTGCCGTGAGCGGGGTGCGTCCGGGCGGAGGGTGATTCCGGCGCGGAGGCGCCCGGGCGGCGAGCAGGGGAGAATGGCGCGGTGGACACGGGACTGGTCGAGGTGCTGAAGGCACTGGGCAATCCCACGCGACTGCAGATCATGGAGTGGCTCCGCTCTCCTGAGGCGTCGTTCAGCGAGTTCGAGCCGATCGCCGACCGCGCCGAGTTCGGGGTCTGCGTCACGCATCTCGCCGCGAAGAGCGGTCTCGCGCAGTCGACCATCTCGTCGTACATGGGATCCCTGGAGCGCGCGGGCCTCGTCCGCTCGACGCGCGTGGGGAAGTACACCCACTACCGGAGGAGCGACGCCGACGTCGACGGGCTCCTGAAGCGGCTCGGAGCGTCGATCTAGCGACGTATCGCAAATCGTCGATATGATCGGCGGCATGACCGATGCTTCCGAGACCGCTCCCGCTCGCCGTGCTCTGCTCGTCCACGCCCATCCCGAGGAGCGGTCCTTCTCCTCGGCGCAGGCGGACGCGGTCCTCGAGCAGCTGAGGGCCGACGGCATGGAGGTGCGCCGGCTCGACCTGTACGCCGAGGGCCGGGACCCGGTGCTGCACCGCGACCAGTTCGCGGCCGGCTCCGGCTACTTCAAGCCGCAGGCGCAGCAGATGACCGCGGTCCTCGAGAAGACGCTCGGGGAGCCCGTCACGAGCGATCTCGACGAGCTGCTGCAGGCGGATCTCCTGGTGCTCTCGTTCCCCCTGTGGTGGTTCTCGATGCCGGCGATCATGAAGGGCTGGATCGACCGGGTCTTCGTGATGGGCGCGACGTTCGGAGGCGAGCACGGCGTCTTCGCCGAGGGCGGCCTGCGCGGCAGGAGCGCGATGCTCCTGCTGACGACGGGCGGCGGCGAGGCGGCCTTCGCGCCCGGCGCCGCCGACGGCTACGGCGACCTGCAGTCGTTCCTCTTCCACATCCATCGCGGGATGCTCGAGTTCGTCGGCTACGACGTCCTGCCCCCGGTGGTCACCTACGGTCCCGCCCGCCTCGACGCGGCCGGACGCGAGGACGCCCTGCAACGGGCTCGAGCGCAGGCGTCCGCATCGACGGCCCGGCTGCGCGGCGCCTAGCATCCGTCGCGCGCCCGGCAGGAGTCAGCTGCCCGCTCGAAGCGCCGCCACGAGCTGATGCAGTTCGGACGCGTGGTCCCGCTTCCACTCGCGGAACGCCGGAGTCGTGCTCGAATCCTCGGCTACGGGGACGTACTCCACCACGGCCACCTCGAGGACGGTGGCGAACACGTCCTCGTCCGGCTCCGTCGACGTGCCGGCGACGCCGACCGTCGCGGTGTGATCGATGCGTGCTCCGGAGAGGGTGATCGTCCACAGCTGGATCGGACCGTCGGGAGTCCGGGTCGCGTCACCGGTCCTCGAGTGGACGACCTCGATGACGACTCCGCCCACCGTGCGCTGCATGGCCCGAGCGTACTCAGCGGATCCGCGCGCGGCCGAGCGTCTCGGGCGGCCGACCGCCGATGCCGCGCCGGGACCCCGATGGCCGTCCGGTCGCGACGCCTCCCCTGCCATCATTGCCCTCGCACTCGACGCTCTTCGGAAAGGCTGGACATGGCAGAGAACCGATCGTGGACGGGATGCGTGTTCATCGGCACGAGTCTCGACGGCTTCATCGCGCGCCCGGGCGGAGACCTCGACTGGCTCACCGATCCCGCCCCGCGACCTCACACCGCGGAGGCGACGGCCCACCCCGCGCTCATCTGGGAGACGTTCTTCCCGACGATCGACACCCTCGTCATGGGGCGCTCCACCTACGAGACGGTCCTCGGCTTCGACGCCTGGCCGTTCGAGGGGAAGCGGGTCGTCGTGCTGAGCACCACGATCGAGGCGGACGGCAGAGTGGAGGTGGCTCACTCCGTCGAGGAGGCGGCGCTGCTGCTCGACGCCGGAGCGGCAGACCGCGTCTACATCGACGGAGGCCGCACCATCCAGGCGTTCCTGAGGGCGGGCCTCGTCGACGAGCTGACCGTCTCGATCGCTCCCGTGCTGATCGGACAGGGTCACCGCCTCTTCGGCGACCTCACCGGCGACGTGCTCCTCACTCTCCGAGGCCATCACAGCAGCGAGGGGGACGGGCTCCTCCGGGTCACCTACGACGTGCGGCCCCGCTAGATCGACGGCGTCCGCCTCCCGGCCGCCCTCAGTCCCGCGACCGGCTCGCGTGCGCGCGGGCCTTCATCCGGTTGCCGCACGTCGCCATCGAGCACCACTTGGCGGTGCCGGGGCGGCTGCGGTCGAGGAGGAAGAGGTTGCACTCGTCGTTCGCGCAGGCGCGGAGCCGCCCGGGGAACCGGGCGTTCACAGCGGACCAGGCGAGGACCGATTCCACCGCGAGGCGATCCGGCTCGGGAGCGCTCAGCTCCCACACGACGCCCTCACCGGTGATGCGCGGGGTGCGCACGGCGTGCGCGACCAGGTCCGCGAGCTCCGTGACGGCCGCGGGCGCGGGCGCGCGCACGACCGCCTGGAGCGCGTCGCGGGCACGGCGCAGCTGCTCGAGCTCGTCCTCGGTGCCGACTCCGCCCCACCGCCGGGCGAGCTCGCGACCGGCCGCGTCGCCGAGGTCGTCTGTCGGCCGTCCGTCCACCACCGGCGCGCTGTTCAGCACCGCCAGGAGCAGCTCCTCGTCCCGATCCATCGTTCCCCGTCCTCCCGCGCCGTGCGGCCCGTTCGATCCATGCTAGCGTCCGGCTAACCAGTAAATCTGATTTGAAGGGTTAGCCATGGTCGTCGTCCATCACCGCACCGTGTCCGTCGACGGACTCGACGTCTTCTGGCGGGAGGCCGGGCCCGTCGACGCGCCCGTCCTCCTGCTGCTGCACGGGTACCCGAGCAGCTCGCACATGTTCCGCCACCTCCTCCCCGCCCTCGCCGGCCACTACCGCGTCATCGCCCCCGACCACATCGGCTTCGGACGCTCGTCCGCGCCCTCCGTCGACGACTTTGACTACACGTTCGCCGCCCTGACCGCGGTGGCCGGCCGCTTCCTCGAGACCATCGGGGTGACCCGGTACACGATCTACGTGCAGGACTACGGCGCCCCCGTCGGCTGGCGCCTCGCCCTCGCCGATCCGTCCGCGGTCGTCGCCGTGATCTCGCAGAACGGCAACGCCTACGAGGAGGGCTTCGTGCCCGGCTTCTGGGACCCGATCTGGGCCGACGCCGCCGAGCTGACCGACGAGACGCGCGACGCCCTCCGGCCGGCTCTCGGCCGGGAGGCCGTCGAGTGGCAGTACACCCACGGTGTCCCCGACTCCAGCACCGTCGACCCGGACGCCTGGGAGCACGACCTCGCGCTCCTCGCCCGCCCCGGCCAGGACGACGTGCAGCTGGCCCTCTTCCGCGACTACGCCACCAACCGCGCCCTGTACCCCGCCGTGCAGGCGTGGATCCGCGAGTCCGGAGTGCCCGTCCTCGCCGTCTGGGGCCGGAACGACGAGATCTTCGCCCCCGCCGGCGCCCAGGCGTTCCTCCGCGACGCCCCCCACGCGCGCATCGAGCTCGTCGACGGCGGGCACTTCCTGCTCGAGTCCCACCTCGACCGCGTCGTCAGCGCGATCACGGACTGGCTGCGCCCGGCGTGATGCACGAGGACGGGCGGGAGGGTCTCGTCGCCCGCCCGACCCTCCTCAGCGGACGGTGGTGGCAGCGGTGTCGGCGTTGCTGCGGATCGACGGATCCGAAGTCCTCACGGAGAAGGTGGTTGCGAGCGCTGTGCCCGTGCCTGCGCTCACGGCCGTGACGGTGATCTTCTCGGTGGATGTCCGCCCGTTGCCGAGGCTGGAGCGCTGGAAGACCACGACGCTGCCGATACGGGTGTACTTCCCCGTCGCGGAGACGAACCGCACCCCCGGCGGGAGGATCACCTTCGAGTAGACGGACGTCGACGTGGAGGGTCCGGCGTTCTTCGTGATGAGCGTGTACGTGAACGTCCTCCCCTTCATCGCGGTGGTCGGAGCGGAGACGTCGACGCGAAGGTCGGCCTTCGCGGTCGCGGACGCAGGGGACACGGTGAGAGTGCTCTGCGCGGTCGCGGTTCCGGCGGTGCTGGCGGCCTGCACGGTGAAGACGTAGGCGCCGGTCCTGGTCGGAGTGCCGGTGAGGCGCCCCGTCGGATCGAGGGTGAGACCCGGGGGCAGGGCGCCCGACGACACGGTCACGACGGGCGCCGGAGTTCCCGCGACCGCGTAGGTGAAGTCGTAGGCCGAGTCGACGACGCCGGCTGCGACGGTTCCGCTGATCGTCGGCGCGACGGGTGCAGGCGGGGCGGCCTCGACGGTGATCCGCCGGGAGGCGGTGGTAGTCGTTCCGAAGGAGTTGGTCGCGGTGACGGTGAAGTCGGAGGTTCCGGGTTCTGCGGGCGTGCCCGTCACGAACCCCTCGGGAGTCAGGGTCAGTCCGGGCGGGAGCGTCCCGCTGGCGAGGGTGTGGTCCGCGAGGCGCGCATCCCCTCCGAAGGCGAAGGAGAACGGAGTGCCGACCGTCGCCGTGGGAGGCGCGGCAGCCGTGAGGACGGGACGGGTCCCGGTGGCGAGGGTGAAGCCGTAGCCGGCGTCGATCGAGGTGACCCCCTTCAGTCCTGCGGGAACCGTGGACTGGCCGGCACCGTCGTCGCCCCAGGCGGCGACGGTGCCGTCCTCGCGGAGCGCCACGCTGTGCCCGTACCCGGCGGCGACCGCGACGACACCGGTCAGCCCGGCGGGGACGTCGCTCTCTCCGTCCCTGTCGCTCCCCTCGGCGACGACGCTGCCGTCGGCGCGGACGGCGAGGTCGTGGGTCCGTCCCGCCGCGACCGCGACGATGTCGGAGTAGCCCGCGAAGATGTCGTCGGGGCCGTCGTAGCCCCAGCTCACGACGCTGCCGTCTCTCGTGACGGCGAGGGTGTGGAAGGACGCGGCGGAGATCGCCACGACGTCGTCCAGACCGGGAGGCGCCTCCAGCACTCGCCCCTGGTCGTACCCCCAGATCGCCACTGTCCCGTCGTCGCGGAGCGCGACGCTGTGGGTGCCGCTCGAGTCGATCGCGGTGACGCCGCTCAGCCCCGCCGGCGGCTCGGTGTACCGGTCCTCCGGGGGGAAGAGCGGCGCAACGGTGCCGTCCTCGAGAAGCGCCAGATCGGGGGAGACGGCCGCGACGCCGCGGAGGTCGTCCGCCGGGATGGGGCCGCCCTCGAGATTGTCACCCCAGACGGCCACTGTGCCGTCGCTCCTCGCCGCGACGCCGTAGTACTGGCCGGCCGCGATGGAGACGGCGTCGGTCAGATCCTCGGGGGCGCTCGTCCGACCGTCCTCGTCGTATCCCCAGCCCACGACGCGCCCGCCCGCGACGGGAGCGTCGGCCGCGTGAGCCGCGGCCGCGGTGCCGGTGAGCGGCCCGTCGAGGGCGGCGAGGCCGGTCCCGAGGAGGAGGGCGCCGGTGAGGAGCGCGAGCGGGCGGACAGTGCTTCGAAGGCGCATGGGGTCTTCCGGTCGGGTCGGCCGTCGTCGGCCGCCCTGCGACCGTGACAGCTGCGAGCGCCGTGGGCAACGCCCTCTTCCGGCCACGTCCGGAAGAGGGCGCCCAAGCGGACGTCCTTCGTCGGCCCCGCTCGGCTGATCCTGTTCACGACGGAGGAAGGATGAGGCTCCGGCGCCCGTTCCGCGCGGATCGCGGGGTCCTGGAGCAGATCCATCCTTCGTTGTGAACACCGTCTGGACGAGGTCCTGCGTCGGGGATGCTCCGAAGCCCGGCTTCGACCTCGTCAGGACCCGAATCCGGCTCCCGTCGGCTCCTCGGCGTTCCGGATGACGGTGAGCAGGAGGTCGTTCAGCTGCTGGGCGGCGGGGGCGCTCAGGCCGACGTCGCTGAGGTCGTTGGTCGCGAGCGCGACCGCGCGCGCCGCGGTGAGGACGCGCTCCCCGTCGGCGGTCGTGCGGATGGGTGTGCGTCGGCCCTTCCCGCGGACTCCGACACGCTCGATCAGCCCTCGCCGCTCCATGCCGTCGAGGACCTCGGACATCGTCTGCGGGCGGACGAAGACCGCGCGGGCGATCTCGGCCGAGGTCAGCTGCGCTCCGCCGGTGAGGCAGGAGAGGACGCCGAACTGCACCAGGCTCACGTCGTGCTCCGCGAGCCCGGCGGTGATGCGCGCGCCGATGATCCGCGCGACCTTGACCGCGTTCCAGCCGAGGACGGCCTCGAGTCCCTCGTCGTCGTCCACGCCGACATCCCTCCCGGGTGATTCAAAGAAACAGGAACCTGCTTCACGAGGTAGCCTGCAGGGACCTGCTTCTGCAGTCCCCTCCCTGGAGTGTGCACCACACCCCGGACCACATCGATCCGACAGGACATCCCATGACCGGCACGCAGCTCCCCGACGACCGAGGCCGATGGGGCGCGGAGGACGAGCTCGGCACGCTCACCCTCATCGACGATGCCGCACGGCGACGTGCCGCGGAGGAGGTGAGGACCGGCCGCTGGGTCTCGCTCGCCCTCCCCGTGGCTCCCGCGTCGATGCTGGGCGGCCCCTTCGCGCCCGCCGCTCCGCCGTCGCCCCCGGTGCAGCAGGCGCTCCTCTACACCGGAACCCCTCCGATGGGCATGTCCGAGGTGCTGATCGTGACTCCGCACCACCCGGCGATGACCCACCTGGACGCGTTCGCGCACCTGCCCGTCGATGACGGAGTCGTCTACCCGGGCCGGCCTCTCGCCGAAGCCGTCACCGCCGGCGGAGTGATGCACGGATCCACCTCCTCGTTCGCCGAGGGCATCGTCACGCGCGGAGTCCTCCTCGACCTCGCGCCGCAGGGGAGGCTGCCGGCGGCGCACGCGATCGTCGCCGCCGACCTCGACGCGGCCGAGCGCCGGGGAGGCGTCCCCCTGCAGTCCGGCGACGCGCTCGTCGTCCGCAGCGGGTGGGGCTTCTCCTGGGACTCGGAGGAGCAGGCCCCCGGCATGACCGTCGACGCCGTGACCTGGATGCACGAGCGGGGCGTAGCGCTCTACGCGGGGGACGTCGGCGACAGCTTCCCCCCTCACGATCCCGAGATGCCGATGCCGATGCACATGGTCGCGCTCGCACGGCTGGGTATGCCCCTCATCGACAGTGCGGACGTGGAGCAGCTCGCCGTGGTCTGCGCCGAGCTGTCCCGCTGGTCGTTCCTGCTCAGCGTGGCCCCACCGCGCCTGCTCGGGCTCACCGGCGTTCCGGTCAATCCGATCGCCGTCTTCTGAGGTGCCGCCGCCCCGCGGATCGCCGCGAGGTCCGCCGCTCGCCCCTCAGCGGCTGAGGAGGGCGACGAGGTCGGTCGCGATGCGGTGCTCGACGTCGGCCGGGACGGGCTGCACGGCGGCGTCGAGGTCCGCGGTGACGACGACGGCGAGGCTCCGGGCCTGCAGGGTCAGGCCGAGGTCCATCGCCTGGATCGGGTTGCCGCCGGCCGCGGTGAGGTTGATCATCCGGCCGTTCTCGAGGCGGATGATCCGCTTGCCGTTCTTCAGGCGGATGCCCTGCCGGCGCTGGCCGTCGGCGAACTCGGTGGTCGACTCGGTGGCGGCCGCGAGGGCCTCCTCGTCGATCTCCCACGGGAAGTGGCCGACGCCCGCGATCACGGCGCCGTCGGCGAACGCGTCGATCTCCGCCGCGCCGATGACGCCGGGTGCGCCGGTGGCGGTGAAGACGAACTGCGCGTCCGAGAGGACGTCGGCGACGGGTCCGACACGGTGGCCGCGGAGGATCGCCTGCAGCGAGCGGATCGGGTCGACGTCGGCGACGGAGACCCGCGCTCCGAGCTGCGCGAGGGTGTCGGCGACCCCGCGCCCGCACGGGCCGTAGCCGATGACCGCGGCGCGCGTGCCGGGGATCATGAGGTTCGTGGCGTTCATGAAGCCCTGGACGACGCTCTGGCCGACCCCGTACTCGTTCTCGACGATCAGCTTGAGGGGCGAGTCGTTGATGACGACGACCGGTCGCGGGAGGGTCGCGCTGTTCTCCCGCAGGCGGATGCCGCCGGTGGTGGTCTCCTCGGTACCGCCGAGGTAGTGGTCCGGGACGCCCGAGTTGATGAGCCGGAGAGTCAGGTCGGCGCCGTTGTCGAGGGTGAGATCGGGATCGTGCTCGAGCACCTTCTCGATGTTGCGGAGGTGCTCCGCCTCGCCGTCGCTCTGCTTCGTGTGCACGTGCACGCCGAGGGCGCGGAGGTCGTCGGCGACGTCGTCCTTCGTGGTTCCGGGCGAGCCCGTCAGAGCGATGTCCATTCCGGCCTCGACGAGGAGCGAGACGAGGGCGGCGGTCTTGGGCTCGACGTGGAGGCAGATCGCCAGCTTCTTCCCGGAGAGCACCGGAGCGAGCTCTCGGACCGCCTGCGCGGTGAGGGGCATGTGGTCGAGAGCCCAGCGGCTCGCCGGGTGGGAGAGGGAGGAGGTCATGGCGGGTCCTGTCTGGAGTGGGTGCGTGGGCGTCGGGTGGGGGCGTCGTGTCGCCGGCGGCGCGGGAGTCGAGTCAGGGCGCTCGGCCCCCGGCGGGCTGCCGCCGCGCCTGGCGTCGCGAGTGCGTCGAGTGCGCGGTCCTGCACGCGACGTCCTGAGGAGGCCGATCGCGGGGGAAGGCCGCGAGAGGCAGCACTCGCCTGCTCTCTGCGAGATGGAGCCTGAGGTGCATCTCCTCACGCTGGGCCGAGGTGGGCACGGCGCGGATCGTCATCGGTGAGGACACCAGCCCAGTCTGTCGACCCGGACGATCCCTCGCTCGGATGATCGTGCCCGGCGGCAGCACCTCGGGAGAGGTCGACCTGTCGTGCGGTGACATCCCGCGCGGACCGACAGGCGCGCCGCGTCCGCTCACCCTCCGGTGACTGGGCGAGGGGCATCGAAGAAGAGGTAGGACACGAGAGGATCGCGTGATGCTGGAACCACGCGGAGGCTCGGTCGCGAGCGCGGCCCGACGGAGCGCCACCGCTACCCTGACGCCATGCGCCGCAGCCTCGACGACCCTCTTCGGAACCGTGTCCGCACCGGCTCTCCGTCCGTCGCGTCCGTCTGATGGAGCGGCGACGGGCGGACCGCTCGGAGCCGGTTCGCGAGTTCCGGCCCTCGAGGGCCCGGCAGAAGAACGAGTCGCGACGGCTGAGGCCCGTCGCCGTCCTCCCCGCGCTGGTCCTGCTGGCGGGGAGCGTCTGGGGAGTCGTGATCGCCGACGACCGCGGTGCCGCGCTGGCCGTCTACCTCGGGCTGTTCGGCTTCGCCACCGTGGTGGCTCTGGTGATCGTCGGAGTGCTGGCGCTCCGCAACCGGCGGTTCCTCGCCACCGCGTCGCTCCGGATCTCGGACCGGGCGATCGAGTGCACGGACGCTCGAGGCAGGGTCGTGACCTTCGAGCGGGCCGACCCGTCGGTGAAGGCGCTGCTCGCATGGGTGCCCGCCGGCCCCAACAGTGAGGGGATCGATCTGCCGCCGTCGCTCATCCTGTTCTTGTCGGACGGAAGCCGGTCGCTGCGGCTCCGCGGGGCGGACTGGGAGCTCGAGGATCTGCGGGCCGTCGTCGCCGCCGTGACGACACCGCTCTCGCCGGCGGCGCGTGGCGTGCACACCGGTAGCCGGAGCGTGTGGGCGCGCCTGACCGGAGCCGCTCGTCGGCGGAAGATCGAGGCGCCGCCCGTCGCGGAGAAGACGCTCGGCCCCGCCGAGATCAACGAGCTGATCCCCGGGACGATGAGCTTCCGCGAGACCCGTCCGCTGACGTTCGCCCTCCTGATCGGGTTCGGCTCGGTGGCTCTCGTGCTGGGCCTCGTCGTCGGCGTCGCCTTCGTGGTGGTGCCCGGGTAGCGGAGGAATTCGGCGCCGTGCCGGGGACCGCTGGGCGGGAGACGCGGGCGACGGGCCCACGCTCCCGACCGGCGACCTCTCCGGGGCGATCCTGCCCGCGCCCTAGGCTCCACGCATGACACTCACCCAGGACTCCGGTTGGATCTGGTTCGGACTCGCGATCGTCACCGCCGGTCTGGCCGAGCAGAAGGGCCGCTCGCGCTGGCGCTGGTTCGTGCTGGGGCTGCTGCTCGGGCCGATCGCGACGGCCCTCGTCGTGCTGTGGGCGCGACCGGAGGGCGGAGTGGCGACGGACGTGCGCTGGAACTTCGCGATCGGCGCCGGCGTCGCCGCGGCGGCGCTCGTCCTCGTCGCCGTGACCTCGGCCCTCTGGCTGCTGCTCATCCCTGCGGCGATCGCGGCGCTCGCCGCCGGTCTGCTCGCCTGGCTGAGCCGCCGCGTCCCCTACGAGGACCTGCCCCGCTGACGACCGCTAGAGGCTGGTCGAGCATCGGAACTCGAGATCTCGCGGCCCGAGGCGGCAGGCGCGTCACTCCTCGGACAGGGTCGATGACCTCGCGAGAGTCTGCCGGCCGCGGCGTCAGCGTTCCGGCCAGGCCTCCCACACTCGACTGAAGGGCGCGGTCAGCTGCTGCCCGTCGTGGCCGATCCTGTGATGCCCCCCGACGTCGTTGCTGTAGCCGCTCGACCAGCCGAGCTCACTGCCGCTCCCGATGCGGTAGCCGACGATGATGCCGTCCTTCCCGGCGGCGATGCTCTCCTCGTAGCGGCCCGCGACGACGTCGAAGACGGTGCGCTCGAGGTCGTCCGCGAGGGCGGTCCACTCGTCGTCGCAGGCGTCGCAGCCGCAGACGGGGTAGTTGAAGCGGTGCAGTGCTCCGGCGTGGAGGAGGACGCCGGGGAAGACGGTCCAAACGATCGTCAGAGGTGCGGCGTCGACCGACCGCGGCGTCACGCGGACGGCGCGGGCGGCCCAGGAGATCTCCGCTTCGTCTCGTGAGGCCAGGGCCGGGTCGTCCTCGACCGTGACGTCGTAGGTGCGCTCGAGGTGCTCGAGCAGGGCGTCCGCGACGGTGTGCAGCGGCTGGAAACGCTCGAGATCGCTCGTGACGGAGTAGCTCTCGTCCGGAGGCGACTCACCCAGCCAGCGAGTGCCGTAGGGGATGGGTCGGCCGTCCTCGCCGATGAAGACGCGGTCCGCGACAGCCGGTCGAGCGTAGTCCGTCATGGACGAGAGGGTACGACGCGAGCCGTCCCGCCGTCAGGTCGGCGACTTCCTGCCGACGGGTGCCGCGCCACCCAGCCGCACGTCCCCCTCCGGATACGCGTCGTGCGAGAAGCACAGCCGCACCCCCGCCGCCTCCACACCCTCGAGCAACTCGGACGTCCGCTCGTGCGCCCGCGCGTCGTCGCTGATGAACCGCGGCAGCCGGCGCAGGCGCCCGGACCAGCCGAGGAACTCCCGCCCCCACGCCGCGTCTCCGGCCACGAGCACGCGCCCCTCGACGAGCACCCCCAGGTGACCGCGTGCGTGCCCCGGGAGCGGCACCACGAGCAGCGACCCGTCGCCGAACAGGTCGAATCCGGTCAGCCCCTTGATCGTCGTCGCGGGCTGCTCGTCCGCCACGATCCCGGCCTCGAACCACGGCGGCAGCAGCGCGCGGAAGATCCCCTCGCGCACGCGGTTCCGCCGCACGGAGGCGACCTGGCCCGAGGACAGCACGAACGTCGCGTCCGGGAACCAGCGCATACCGCCCACGTGGTCCGGGTGCAGGTGCGTGAGCACCACGAACTCCACGTCGGCCGGGGTCAGGCCGAGGGCGAGCAGCCGCTGGTCGACGGTCTCGTCGTCCGGCACCGTCGCGGGCAGGATCCGCTCGTACAGCCGTCCGACGAGGCCTGTCCCGCGGAACGTCGGCGGGTAGCCCGTGTCCACGAGCACCCGCCGGCCGCTCGCGTGCGTGTAGAGGAAGACGTTCGATGGGAAGACGCGGCGGGGGAGCCCCTTCCCGCGGAACACCCGGGACAGCGGGAAGACGGTGCTCCCGCACGCCATCACCTGCAGCGACGACTCAGCCACGCGACCTCCTCAAGTGCTCGCCGACCCGGCGGATGCCCTCGGACAGCGGCACGGTCGGCTCGTAGCCGAGCTCGGTCCGCGCCCGCGAGATGTCGAGGGTCTGGGCGTAGGCGAGGGTCGCCACGGTGTAGCGGGTGAACGGCGGCTCGCGGCCGGGCAGCAGCCGGTAGACCCGCTCCAGGATCTCGGCGAGCGCGGTCAGCACGCGCAGGTCCACCCGGATGAAGCGCGGCTCCTCGCCCATCGCGGCGAAGAAGCGCTCGAGGAGGTCGCCGAGCGGAGCGGGCTCGCCGTTGGTGATGTTGTAGACGCCGCCGTCGGCCACGGGAGCGTCGGCGGCGAGCACCAGCGCGTGCGCGGCGTTCTCGACGCAGGTGATGTCGACGGGGTTCCGGCCGCCGTCGAAGAGGGGGATGCCGCGGCGGCGACTGGCCGCGACGAAGCGGGGGAGGAGGCTGGGGTCGCCGACGCCGATCAGGCCGCGGGGGCGCAGGATCACGAGCTCGGGGATCCGGCCGGCGCGGTGCGCCTCCTGCAGCAGCCGCTCGGCCTCGATCTTGCTGCGGATGTAGAGGCTCATCCGGCTGCCGGTGTCGACCGCCTCCTCCCGCACCAGGTACTGGTGGCGCCGGGCGGAGTAGATGCTCGGCGACGAGACGAAGACGAAGCGGCGGATCCCGCAGCGCTCGGCCAGCGCGATCATCGCCTCCGTCCCCGCGACGTTCGCGCGCTCGAACTCGCTCCACGTGCCCCACGGGCTCGACAGAGCGGCGGCGTGCACGAGCACGTCGGCCTCGACGTCCGTCGCGCCCAGCTCGGCGAGGTCGGCGCGGAGGACCGTGGCGCCCTCCTCCTCCAGCCGCGCCAGCGCCTCGGGGGCGCGACCGGTGGCGAGCACGTCGTCGCCCGCGGCCAGGAACTCGCGCACCGCGTAGCCGCCGAGGAAGCCCGTCGCCCCGGTGATCAGCACGCGGCGCCGGCGCTCAGCGGACATCGACGACCTCCAGCCCGCGCTTGCGGCCCCAGTACCAGAGCAGGATCCCCAGGTACCCGAGCGCCTTGCCCTTCCGGATCGACATCAGCACGACCGCGTCCTTGTCGAGCAGCGCCTCGCTCCGCCCGATCACCTGGCAGACCTTCAGGTGCAGCTCCAGGTCCTCGTCGGTGTCGTCGATGCTCGAGCGCGGGAAGCCGTCGACCTGGAGGTACAGCGCGGCGTCGATCGCGAGGTTGCAGCCGGCGGCCATGAACATCCGGTACCGCTGGCCGGGGCGGCGGTAGAAGACGCCCGGGGCGTGCTCCATCAGGCGGATCAGCGCGGTGCCGAGCACGCCGTCGTACCAGCGGTAGACGGCTTCGTCCCGCCGCGGGGACAGGCGGCCGCCGACGAAGCGGGCGCCGCCGCGGAGGTCGGCCTTGAGGCGCGCCACCCAGTCGGCGCTCGGCAGGCAGTCGGCGTCCGTGCGGGCGACGGCCGTCGCGCCCTCGGCGATCGCGTGGCGGAAGCCGGTGTCGGAGGCGGCTCCCGTGCCCTTCTGCGCCTCGTCGATCACGGCGACCTGCCGCTCCGGGCACCGGCGGCGGAACTCCTCGATCACGGCGCGCGAGCCGTCGGTGCTGCCGTTGTCGACGAGCAGGAGGGTGAAGTCCGGATCGGTCTGGCGGGCGAGCGCGTCGAGGGCGCCGCCGAGCAGCTTCTCCTCGTCGAGGAAGGGCACGACCACCCAGAAACCGCGCGCGTCCATCCGTCCCCCGCTCCGGGACCATGGTGTCGGCGGGGGCCCGTGCCGTCAAACCGCGCCGAACAGTGCGCGCGGAGGTGCAGAGGCGCGCTATACAGGGATTCGCTCCGCACGTCCCGGGGCAGGAAGGGGCCCGCGTGCCCGACCTCCTCCCGCTCCGCGTCCTCGGCACGGGCGAAGCGCTGCCCGAGCGGATCGTCACGACCGCCGAGGTCGCCGCGCTCTGCGGCCTGCCCGCCGACGAGGCCGAGCGCCGCTCCGGCGTGCGCACCCGCCACTGGGTCACCGACGACGAGGACCCGCTGGAGCTCGGCCTGCTCGCCGCCCGTCGGGCGCTCGCGGCGGCCGGGCTCGACACGGTCGACGTGGTGCTCAACGCCTCGGGCACTCAGCTGCAGGCGATCCCGGACGGAGGCGCGCTGCTCGCGGCGGGACTCGGCCTCGACGACGTCTCGGCGTACAGCGTCGGCGCCACCTGCCTGTCGTTCCTCTTCGCTCTGCAGGAGGCGGGATTCCTCCTCGCCACGGGTCGCGCCGACACCGTGCTCATCGTCTCGACCGACTGCGGCAGCCGCGGCATCGACCCGGGCCAGCCCGAGAGCGCCCTGCTCTTCGGCGACGCGGCCGCCGCCGTCGTGATCGGACGCGCCGAGACTCCGGGGCAGGGCCTGGTCACCACGCACTTCCGCACCCGCCCGAGCGGTGTGCGCCACGCGGAGCTGCGCGGCTTCGGCTCGCGGATCCGGATCGAGGAGGCGCAGGACCGGCTCGCCGACTTCCGCTTCGACATGCAGGGCAAGGCGCTGCTCGTCGACGCGCTGCGGCACTTCCCGGCGTTCCTCGAGGAGGTGCGGCCCGGCCTCTCGACCGGGCTCCCCGGCATCGACCGCGTGGTCCCGCACCAGACCAGCGCGGCCGGGCTCGAGGGCATGGCCCGCCTCTGGGGCCGCGACCGGATGACGATCACGCTCGGCGAGGTCGGCAACACGATCGGCAGCGCGATCCCGCTGGCCCTGCACCGCTCGCGCGTGCGGCCGGGGGAGTCGGTGCTGCTGGTGGGCACGGGCGCGGGCACGCACTACGGCGCGGTGGTCCTGCAGGCGTGAGCGGTGGCAGCGCCTAGCCGAGGAGCGACAGGGCCGAGAGGCCGAGGAACGGCGCCATCACCACGAGGCAGACCGCGGCGGAGCGACCGAACCCGTGGGAGGAGTCCCGCCCGCCGACCAGACGGGCGAGCAGCCCTGTGACCAGCGGCGGGAGCAGGAACAGCAGCAGCCACGGAGCCAGGACCTCCGCGCGCGGCGCCGTCCAGTCGGGCTGGTCGTCGCGGTCGAGCGGAGGGAGCCGCACGAGGAGGAACGCGGCCGTGAGGACGATCGCGGGGAGGACCGACAGGCAGGTGAGCGTGATCGCGGTGAACCTCGCCCCGTCGTCCCGGGAGTACCGGGCACGGTCGGGGTCGGGCGCGGGCCCCCGATCGGTGTCCTCGTCCCAGCCCGGACTGCTGAATCGGATGCGTCCCATCAGGCGATCATGCCGTTCCGGAGCGGGGTCGCGTTGCGGCCGACGAGACCTCCGTCATCCCCGCCGCTCGACCAGCGCCCGCAGCGCATCGCGGACGAACCGGGCGCCGGCGACTCCGCCGTAGTGCGCCGCGAACCGCTCGTCGTCGACGTACATCTCGCCGAGCCCGAGCAGGTACTCGTCGCTCGGGCCGCCGGTCGCGTCGCGGGGCGTGCCCGGCACCTCGGCGAGCCAGGCGCGGTGCCGCTCGGCCAGCGCGAGCGCCTCCTCCCCGGTCGGATCCGCCCCGCTCGCCGCCACGGCGGTCCACGCGTCGGCGAGGTCCGCCTGCCGCCGCTGCCACTGCTCGCGGTCCTCCGCGCTCATCGAGCGCCACCAGCGGTCGCCGTCGGCGTACGCCGGGGCGCCCCAGCGGCGCTCCACTTCCTCGCGGTGCTCCGCGTGGTCGAACCCGTCGAACATCTCCTCGGCCATCGGCCCGTTCCCTTCTCTCATCGTGGTGATCGTCCCGGCGACCGCCCGGATGCGGCGGTCGAGCCGTCGGCGCTCCTCCTGGAGCACGTCGAGGTGCCGCTCGAGAGCGGCCACCGGCTCCGCGTCGCGCCGCAGGATCCGCCCGATCTCGGGCAGTCCGAGACCGAGGTCGCGCAGCAGCAGGATCCGCTGCAGCGTCACGAGCGCGGCGCCGTCGTAGTAGCGGTAGCCGTTCGCGCCCAGCCGGCTGGGCGGCAGCAGCCCCTCGGCCCCGTAGTGCCGCAGCGTCCGGCTGGTCGTACCGGCCAGCCGCGCCACCTCGTGCACGGTCCACTCCTGCTCCACAGCGCCCTCCGTCTCCGCGTCGCCAGTGACTTCGGCGGCGATGGAAGCGACGGTACGGGTTGACGCAGCGTCAACGTCAAGCGGCGGGGACGGATCCGCTAACCGGCGCCGATCCTGCGCGTTCCCACCCGGAGGACGAGCTCGGTCACCGGCATCGCGGCGATCGAGCAGCAGGCGGCGGGCACCACGGTCAGCAGCGCGACGACGGCGTCCGTCCCGTCGCCCGGGTCGGTCCACGCCGCGATCGAGACCACGATCCAGGCGATCGCGAGGATGCAGACCGTAGAAGCGGTCCAGAGGACCGGCCAGGGCGCGCGACCCCGTCCCGCGGAGTAGGGGAGCCCGCCGACAGCCGCCGTCACGGCGGTCGCCAGAAGCGCTCGGGCCAGCGGGAGGAGCAGCTCGCCGGCGTCCCGGCCGGTGTCGAGGGAGGACAGGGCGAACAGGACCGAGGTCGTCGCGAGCGAGAGGACGCCGGCGACGGCGACGAGCGTCAGCAGGGTCCGGATCAGGAGCCTCACCGGTCGCCCCCGGCGAGGAACGCGCCGCGCTCCTCCAGCAGCCGCCGCAGGTGCCGGTCGAGCACCAGCCGCTCCGCGATCCGCCCGAGGACGCCGAGCGGGGCGGAGTACTCGAGCCGGTCGATCATCACGGAGCCGGAGCCGTCGGGCTCGAAGCGGTGCTCGTGGCAGAACGTCGCGAAGGGCCCGCGGGTCTGCTCGTCGACGAAGGAGTGCGGGGCGTCGAACGCGGTGACGGTGCTGGTCAGCCGGAGCGGGACGCCGAAGTGCCGGGCGCTCCAGGTCACGTGCTCGCCGAGCCCGATCAGCCCGGTGGTCGTCCCGGACACCGCGCGCTCGCGAGCGCCGGCCTGCGAGCGCATGTGCAGGTCGATGTCGCGCGCCCGGTCGAACATCTCGGCGGCCGGGCGGGCGGAGCGGGTCACGACCTGGAGGAGCACGGTGTCGATCCTGCCCGCCGCGCCTGCAGCCGGCCGCGGACGCGCCGGTCCGCCCGCCTCACCAGCTCGTCACCACGGTCCGCGTGATCACCCACCCCTCGTCGCGGCGGACGAGGCGGCTCGTCAGCTGGAGCCGCCAGGTCGCGTGCAGGCGGCCGATGGTCGCCTCGGTGATGGTGCGGGAGGTGAGCACCGGGTGCGCGGCGCCGCCCGAGAGGGCGCTCTCGACGTGGTCGATCTCGTGGTACTCCTTGCGCGCCTCGTCGATGTCGGCGAGCCACTCCTCCCGCGACTGCACCAGGCCGGTCGGGTGCTCGATCACGAAGCGCTCGTCGAGCAGCGCCTCGAGCGCGGGCAGGTCCACCAGCTCCAGCGCATCGAAGAGGGCGGCGTGCACCGCGGTCGGGCCGTCGTCCTCCAGCTCGTCGCGCATGCCGGCGGTCCCGTCGCCGCTCATGCCGGCGGTCCCGTCGTCGCGCGGCGGACGAGCTGCGTCGGCAGCTGCACGTGCAGCGAGCGCGGCTCGCGCCCGGCCATCAGGGCGATCAGCATCTCGGCGGCGGTCGCTCCGAGCGTCTGCATCGGCTGGCGGACGGTGGTCAGCGGCGGATCGAAGCGGGCGGCCTCGGGCACGTCGTCGAAGCCGATCACCGACAGGTCATGCGGCACGGCGAGGCCCAGGTGCGCGGCGGTCTCGATGATCGCCAGCGCCGAGACGTCGTTGGCGGCGAAGACCGCGGTCGGGCGGTCGGGCAGCGACAGGAGCGAGGAGGCGGGCCGCCGGGCGGTGTCGCGGTGGTAGTTGCCCACCCGCAGCAGGCGCTCGTCGAAGGCGATGCCGGCCTCCGCCAGCGCCGCCCGGTAGCCGGCCTCCCGCAGCCGCGCCGAGCGCAGGTCGCCGCGGCCCGCGACGAAGCCGATGCGGCGGTGCCCGAGGGCGACGAGGTGGCGGGTGGCGAGCAGGGCGCCGCCGAAGTTGTCGGACTCGACGGTCGGCAGGTCGGCGCGGCCGGTGTGCGGGTCCACGGCGACGAGCGGGATGTCGGAGGGCGCGCTCACCACGCTCGGCGTCACCATGATCGCCCCGTCGATGAGGGTGCCGCTGAGCCGGCTGAGCGAGCGCCGCTCCCAGCCCTCCTGCTCGCCCTCGTGGGAGCCGGAGTAGGCGAGCAGGTCGAACCGCGACTCCGCCAGCACCGACCCCACGCCCTTCAGGATCTCGGCGCTGAACGGCTCGAACCCCGCGACGAGCACGCCGATCACGCCCGTGCGCCGGGAGCGCATGCTGCTCGCGACGAGGCTCGACTCGTAGCCGAGCTCGCGCACGACCTCGAGCACGCGGGTGGCGGTGGAGGGGGCGATGCCGTAGCGGCCGTTCACGGCCTTGGACACCGTCGCCACCGAGACGCCGGCGGCAGCGGCGACGTCGTGGATGGTCGGTCGGGTGGTCATGTGGCCGACTGTAACCCGTGCTTCGAAAACCATTTCGAAAACGTTTGACCACTTTCGCAAGCACTGCGGACACTGACTCCACCCGCGAAGGCGGGAACCCCCACGGCGCCGGTGCACCAGGCGGCGCCCTCGATGAAGAGAACGGTTGGACGATGAAGTTCAGGAAGATCGCAGTGGCGACAGCAGCCCTGCTCGGCACGGTCGCGGCCCTCACCGGCTGCTCGGCTCAGGACTCGGGATCGAGCGACGGCACCGTCGCGATGACCCTCTGGCAGAACTCGACCACGGGCCCCGGCCAGGAGTTCTGGGACAAGACGATCGCGGACTTCGAGGCCGCGAACCCCGGAGTGACCATCGAGTCGCAGGCCATCCAGAACGAGGACCTCGACGGCAAGCTCCAGACGGCGCTCAACTCGGGCGACGCCCCCGACGTCTTCCTCCAGCGCGGAGGCGGCAAGCTCGCCGCCATGGTCGCGGGCGGACAGCTGAAGGACCTCACCGACGGCATCTCGGACCAGGCGCGCAGCGAGATCCCCGAGGGCTCGTTCTCGGCGAACACGCTCGACGACAAGGTCTGGGCGATGCCGGTCGCCGTCCTCCCGGGCGGCCTGTTCTACAGCCAGGACGTCTTCACGGCGGCGGGAGTCACCGAGACGCCGAAGACCATCGACGAGCTCGACTCGGCGATCACGAAGATCAAGGGCAGCGGAGCCCAGGCCGTCGCGCTCGGCGCGAAGGACGCCTGGCCCGCCGCGCACTGGTACTACTTCTTCGCGCTGCGCGAGTGCAGCGCCGACACCATGGCCGAGGCGGCCGACACCAAGGACTTCTCGGACGACTGCTGGGTCCGCGCGGGCGAGGACCTGCAGGACTTCGCGGCGACCGAGCCGTTCAACGAGGGCTTCCTCACCACCGCCGCCCAGCAGGGCGCGGGCAGCTCGGCCGGACTCCTCGCCAACCACCAGGCGTCGATGGAGCTCATGGGCGCGTGGGACCCGGGCGTGATCGCCTCCCTCACCCCCGACGAGAAGCCGCTGCCCGACCTGGGCTGGTTCCCCTTCCCCGAGATCGACGGCGGCGACGGCGAGGCCGGCGCGATCATGGGCGGTGTCGACGGCTACTCCTGCTCCGCGGGCGCTCCCGACGAGTGCGTCGACTTCCTCAACTACCTGGCCACCTCCGACGTGCAGAAGGAGTACTACGCGGCCTTCAACGCGCCCCCGGTGAACACCGTGGCGCAGGAGGCGGTCACCGAGCCGTACCTGCAGCAGATCCTCGAGGCCTACAACTCGGCCCCGTACGTCTCGCAGTGGCTCGACACCGTCTACGGCCTCAACGTCGGCAACGCGCTGAACGTCGGAGTCGTCGACCTGCTGGCCGGCAAGAGCGACCCCGAGCAGCTGGTCGAGGCCGTCAACGCCGCCGCGGCGAAGGCCTAGCCACCATGGCACTCCGCGAGAGCCCGCTCCTCGGAGTGGATGAGCCCCGCGGGACCGCGCGCACCGGAGGCGTCACCTCGACGCCTCCGGTGCGCCGGCGCCGCCGCAGCGTGGGCTGGGCGGGGCGCTTCGAGATCGCGCTCCTGGTCGGCCCGGCGCTGATCGTCTTCCTCGCCTTCGTGATCTTCCCGGTCGTGATGGCGGCCTACTACGGCTTCTTCAGCTGGCAGGGCTACGGAGTGCCGACGGACTTCGTCGGCTTCCGCAACTACCTGACGATCCTGCAGGACCCCACCTTCCACGACGCCCTCGCGCACAACGGCATCATCGTGGTGCTCTCGCTCGTGCTCCAGGGGCCGGTCGCGATCCTCCTGGCGCTGCTGCTGAACCGCAAGCTGCGCGGGCAGTCGATCATCCGCGTCCTGATCTTCGTGCCGTACGTGATCTCGGAGGTCGTCGTCGGCACCGGCTGGAGCCTGATGCTCCAGACCAGCGGCGCGGTCAACGGCCTGCTCGAGAAGGTCGGCCTCGGCGCGCTGAAGCAGGACTGGCTCTCGGATCCGGCGATCGCGATCTGGACGCTGATGCTGATCATCACGTGGAAGTACATCGGCTTCGCCGTGATCCTCTTCCTCGCGGGTCTGCAGGGCATCCCCGAGGAGCTGTCCGAGGCCGCGGCCATTGACGGCGCCTCCTACTGGCAGGTGCAGCGGCGGATCACCCTGCCCCTGCTCGCGCCGACCCTGCGGATCTGGGCGTTCCTGTCGATCATCGGCGCACTGCAGCTGTTCGACCTCGTCTACATCATCTGGGGCCAGTACGTGTCCTCGACCGCGGGCACCTCGACCATGGCGATCTACCTGGTCACCAACGGCCGCAACGCCGGCAACTACGGGTACGGGAACGCCGTCGCGGTGGTCCTGTTCCTGATCTCGCTCGTGGTGGCGCTGCTCTACCAGCGCTTCGTGCTCCGGCGCGACACGGCGGGCGCACTGACGGGAGACAAGCGATGACCGGCACGACGATGACGGCCCCGCCGATCACTCCGGAGACCCCTCGGCCTCTCGCGGTGAAGCGGCGTCGTCAGCCCCTGGGCCGCGGCACCACGATCGCCTACGTCGTGGCGATCGTCGTGATCGCGCTGATGCTCGCCCCGGTGGCGTACATCATCCTCGGCGGCTTCCGCACGAACGCGCAGATCACCACCGACCCGGCGGGCCTGCCCTCGCCGTGGAACGTGCAGAACTACCTCGACGTGATCACCGGCGGCGTCTTCTGGCAGGAGGTCGGCAACTCCACCATCGCCGGCCTCGCGACGACGCTCGGCGTGGTCGTGCTCGGCCTGATGGCGAGCTACGTCCTGGCCCGCTACGACTTCACCGGACGCGGCGTGTTCTACGCGCTCTTCGCCGCCGGCCTGATGTTCCCGATGACCGTGGCGATCACTCCTCTCTACCTGGTGATCAAGAGCCTCGGCCTGATGAACTCGCTCGCCGGAGTGGTGCTGCCGCAGATCGCGTTCGGCCTGCCGACCACGATCATCATCCTGGTGCCGTTCCTCCGCGCGATCCCGGACGAGATCCAGGAGGCGGCCTTCATCGACGGCTGCAGCCGGATCGGCTTCTTCTTCCGGATGGTCGTGCGCCTGGCGATGCCCGGCGTGATCACCACGGGGATCCTCGCGTTCATCGCGAGCTGGAACAGCTACCTGCTGCCCCTGTTCATCCTCAACAACGAGTCCACCTTCACGCTCCCGCTCGGAGTGCAGGCGTTCTCGTCGCAGTACTCGGTCGACACGGCGAAGGTGCTCGCCTTCGTGTCGCTGTCGATGATCCCGGCGCTGATCTTCTTCAGCGTCTTCGAGCGCCGCATCGTCGGCGGGCTGACGGGGGCGGTGAAGGGATGAGCGGATCGCTCCGCCCGTCCGCCGCGTCCCCCGTCCCGTCCGCACCCGTCGCCCCACCCGCAGAGAGGGTCGCACCGTGACCGCACCGCACGCACCAGAGGACCCCCAGGCTCCGTCCGCCCGCACCACCGAGCTGCTGGGCCGGATGACGCTGGAGGAGAAGCTCTCCCAGCTGGTCGGCTACTGGGTCGACCAGGGCGGCGAGGTCGTCGCCCCGCTCGCCGGCGAGATGGCCACCTCGACCGGGTACGCCGAGGCGACCCGCGAGGGGATCGGCCAGCTGACCCGCGTCTACGGCACGCGCCCCGTCGATCCGCTCGAGCGCGCCCGGTGGCTGTGGGCGGAGCAGCGCCGACTCGTCGAGGAGACGCGGCTGGGCATCCCGGCGATCGTCCACGAGGAGTGCCTGACCGGGCTCGCCGCCTGGCAGGCCGCGACGTTCCCGACTCCGCTCGCCTGGGGAGCCTCGTTCGACCCGGAGCTCGTGGCCGAGCTCGGCGCCGTGATCGGCGGCTCGATGCGCGAGCTCGGGATCCACCAGGGCCTGGCGCCCGTGCTCGACGTGATCCGCGACCCCCGCTGGGGCCGGGTCGACGAGTGCATCGCCGAGGACCCGTACGTCGTCGGCACGATCGGGACCGCGTACGTGCAGGGGCTGCAGTCCACCGGCGTCGACGCGACGCTGAAGCACTTCATCGGCTACTCCGCCTCCCGCGGCGGCCGCAACCACGCGCCGGTGCACGCCGGACCGCGCGAGATCGCGGACGTGCTGCTGCCGCCGTTCGAGATGGCGATCCGCGACGGGGGCGCCCGCTCGGTGATGAACTCCTACGCCGAGATCGACGGGGACCCGGTCGGAGCGACGCCCGCCTACCTCACGGGCGTGCTGCGCGAGCGCTGGGGCTTCGACGGCGTGGTCGTCGCCGACTACTTCTCCGTCGCGTTCCTCCACCTCATGCACGCGGTCGCCGCCGACCTGGGCGAGGCGGCCGAGCTGGCGCTCGCCGCGGGGATCGACGTGGAGCTGCCCACGGGCGACGCGTTCCTCGCGCCGCTGGCCGCGCGCATCCGGGCCGGGGAGGCCGACGAGGCGCTCGTCGACCGGGCCGTGCTGCGGGTGCTCGCGCAGAAGGAGCGTCTCGGCCTGCTCGACGCGCGCTTCGACGACGCCCCCGAGTCGATCGACCTCGACTCGCCGGCCCACCGCGACATCGCCCGCCGGCTGGCCGAGGAGTCGGTGGTTCTGCTCGCGAACGACGGCGTCCTGCCGCTCGCTGCGCCGCGCCACCTCGCGCTGATCGGCCCCAACGCCGACAGCGCGCCCGCGCTCATGGGCTGCTACTCCTTCGCCAACCACGTGCTGGCGCACCACCCGGGCGTGCCGCTGGGCTTCGAGATCCCGACGGTCGCCGACGCGCTGGCGGACGAGTTCGGGTCGGCCGAGCTGCTGCTCGCCGAGGGCTGCTCGGTCGAGGGGGACGACGACTCCGGGATCGCCGAGGCGGTCCGGGCGGCCGCCGACTCCGATGTGGCGATCGTGGTCGTCGGCGACCGGGCGGGCCTGTTCGGCCGCGGCACGGTCGGCGAGGGCAACGACGTCGAGAGCCTCGAGCTCCCGGGCCGCCAGCGCGAGCTGGTCGAGGCCGTCGTGGCGACGGGGACCCCGGTCGTGCTCGTGCTGCTGACCGGCCGCCCCTACGCCGTGGGCTGGGCGCTCGACGGGCCGTCGGCTCCGGCCGCCGTGCTGCAGGCTTTCTTCCCGGGGGAGGAGGGCGCCGGCGCGATCGCGGGCGTCGTCTCGGGACGGGTCGACCCCTCCGGCCACCTGCCGGTCTCGCTGCCGCGCTCGGCCGGGGCGCAGCCGTTCTCGTACCTGCACCCGATCCTCGGCGGGCCGTCGGACGTGACCTCCGCCGACAGCACGCCGGTGCGGCCGTTCGGCCACGGCCTCTCGTACACGGCCTTCGCCCGGACGGAGCTGGCGGTCGAGGAGTCCGCCCCGACGGACGGCTCCTTCACGGCGACCGTGCGCGTCCGCAACACGGGCGAGCGGGCGGGCATCGACCTGGTGCAGCTGTACGCCCGCGACGTGTTCGCGAGCGTGACCCGGCCGGTGGCGCAGCTGCTCGGCTACGCGCGGGTCGCGCTCGAGCCCGGCGAGGAGGCGGAGGTCCGCTTCGAGGTCCCGGCCGCGCGCCTGGCCTTCACCGGACGCGAGGGCGTGCGGATCGTCGAGCCCGGCCGCGTCGAGCTGTGGGTGGGCCCGGACTGCGCGACGCGCGAGACGGAGACTGCGCTCGAGCTGGTCGGCCCGGCCGCCGCGATCGACGCCTCGTCGCAGCGCCTCGTCGGCACGCGGGTCCAGCGGGCGGGAGCGGGCGTCCCGGCCTGACCCCGTCCACAACGCAGGAAGAATCGCTCCGGTGGCCCGTGGATCCGCGGATCCCGGTGCCCGCGGGGCGATCCTTCCTGCAGTGTGCACACGACGCGGCTCCGGCACCGCTCTGGCGCGGCTCGGGCGGGCGCGGCAGGCTGGGGGGATGAGCGATGACGCGAAGCAGACCCTCCTCCGCTACCTGCAGGAGGGGCGCGACGCCCTGCTGCAGAAGCTCGACGGGCTCGACGAGTATGACGTGCGGCGGCCGCTGGTGGCGACGGGCACGAACCTGCTCGGCCTGGTGAAGCACGTGGCGGGCACCGAGGCGGGCTACCTCGGCGCCGTGTTCGGGCGGCCGTTCCCGGAGCCGATGCCGTGGATGGAGGACGAGTCGGAGCCGAACTCGGACATGTGGGCGACGGCCGACGAGTCCCTGGCCGACGTCGTCGCGCTGTACCGCCGCGTGTGGGCCCACTCCGACGCGACGGTCGCGGCCCTCCCGCTCGACGCTCCCGGGCAGGTCCCCTGGTGGACGAACCGCGACGTGACGCTGCACCGGATCCTCGTCCACATCACCGCGGAGACGCACCGGCACGCCGGCCACGCCGACATCGTCCGCGAGCTGATCGACGGGCGGGTCGGGCTCCGGACGCCGGGCGACAACCTCCCGCCGGTGCCGGAGGAGTGGTGGCCGGAGTACCGGGAGCGCCTCGAGTCGCTGGCGCGCGCCGTGCGCGACCGGGGCTGACGTGCCGGCGTCCGTCGGCACCGCGGTCACGCCGGCACGCGCGGCGCGGCTGCTCGACGAGCTCGATCCCGCGACGGAGGCGGCGCTCGACGCGGCTCTCGGAGGTCGCGGTCGCGGCCGGGCCGCCCTGCAGCGGCGCCGCGACGGGGCGTCGCCGGAGGAGCGGAGGCAGCGGGCCGCGCTCGAGCGCCGGGCGTTCAGTGCGGAGGCGGACCCCGCGGCGCTCGCGGAGCTGGCACTGCTGCGCGCGCAGCTCCGCGAGCGGGAGGAGGCGCTCGACGCCGCGGTCGCGGGACTGGCCGCGTCCGTCGGGCCCGCAGCGGCCCAGGGCCGGATCGGCCGCGGGACGGCGAGCGGCCGGGGCGGGACGCGCCGTGACCGGACCGGCTGGGACGAGACCGGCCGGGACGAGGTCGGCCGTGACGAGACCGGCCGGGACGCGGCGCCCGGCTGGGGCGAGCGCAGTGAGACCACCGGAGGCGACGACTCCGACTCCCGCACCTCCGCCACGCCCCGACCGCGCCGCCGCCTCGGGGTGATCGCCGCCCTCGTCGCCGTGCTCGGGCTCGCCGCCCTCGGCACGGCCGCCTCCGTCGCGCTGGCCCCTCGCCCGTCGCTGGATGTCTTCACCGAGCCCTGGGCCGTCCCCGACGACGTCGCCACGCGCCCGCTGTCGACCCTCGCGAGCCTCCGCGTCTTCCACTGGGGGCCGACGCGCTACCTGGGCAGCATCGCCGGAGTCGACTACTTCGCCACCCTCAGCCTCGACTCCTTCTCGGCCGCGGAGCTCGCCGACGAGTCCGTCTGCCTCTACGGGCTCGCGCGCTCCGACGGCGACGTCGTCGTCACGGACTGCGCGGCGACCGCGGACTTCGTCGCGAGCGGCATGGCCCTCTCGCCCGACGACTACCAGGGCGACGCGGGCGGCGCCGGAGTCGCCTGGGGTCCGACCGGAGGGATCCGCTCGGCCGGCTGAGGCGGCTCCGCCCGACTCCACCGGGCCCGCCCGCCGTCCCCGAGCAGCCCGCCGCGCGTGCCGGCGTGACCGCGGTGCCGACGGACGCCGGCACGTCAGCCCCGGTC
>NZ_PSVY01000013.1:0-82447 GCF_002932635.1 Rathayibacter sp. AY1D1 | reverse complement strand
CGGTCAACCTTCTCGACCTCCCGGCCCCCTCCTCCCTAGCGTGGCCCGTCGTGCTCGCTCCCGAGCGCGCGACGAGAGGACGACATGGCCACCACGAGCGACGCCCCCGCGACCGGAGAGGCCGGCGGCACCTCCCTGCGCCGCCGCATCACCGGCCCGCTGCTCTACTTCTTCATCCTCGGCGACGTCCTCGGCGCGGGCATCTACGCCCTCATGGGCACGCTCTCGGCGGAGGTCGGCGGCGCCGTCTGGATGCCCCTCCTGCTCGCGCTCGGCCTCGCGCTGCTGACCGCCGGCTCCTATGCCGAGCTGGTGACCAAGTACCCGAAGGCGGGAGGCGCGGCGGTGTTCGCGCAGCGGGCCTTCAAGCGCCCGATCGTCTCGTTCCTGGTCGGCTTCGCCATGCTCGCGGCCGGAGTGACCAGCGCGGCCGGCCTGTCGCTCGCGTTCGCCGGCGACTACCTCGGCACCTTCCTCGACGTGCCGACCGTGCCGACGGCCATCGTCTTCCTGATCCTCGTCGCGTGCCTCAACGCGCGGGGCGTCGCGGAGTCGCTGCTCAGCAACACGGTGATGACCGTGATCGAGGTCGGCGGCCTGCTGATCGTGATCGGATGCGTCGCGCTGCTCGTGGCGGGCGGAGGCGGCGACCTCTCCCGCACGGTCGAGCTCAGCTCCGAGCAGGCGCCGGCGCTGGCGGTGCTCGGCGCGGCGATCATCGCGTACTACTCCTTCGTCGGCTTCGAGACCTCGGCCAACATCGCCGAGGAGATCCGCGACCCCAGCCGCGTCTACCCGCGCGCGCTGTTCGGCTCGCTGCTGACGGCCGGCGCGGTGTACGTCCTGGTCGGCCTCGCGAGCTCGATCGCGCTGCCCGCCGACGAGCTGTCCGGATCCTCCGCCCCGCTGCTCGACGTCGTGACGGCGAGCGGAGCCGGGGTGCCGGCATGGCTGTTCAGCCTGATCGCGCTCGTCGCGGTCGCCAACGGAGCGCTGCTGACCATGATCATGGCGAGCCGCGTCACCTACGGCATGGCGAAGGACGGCCTCCTCCCGGACGTGCTCGGCCGGGTGCTGCCGAAGCGCCGCACGCCGTGGGTGGCCATCGCGGTGACCACGCTGGCCGCATGCCTCCTGACCCTGGTCGGCGATCTGGCGACCCTCGCCGAGACCGTGGTGCTGCTCCTCCTGCTGGTGTTCATCAGCACGAACGTCTCGGTGCTCGTGCTGCGGCGCGACAAGGTCGAGCACGACCACTTCCGCGTGTGGACGGCGATCCCCGTGCTCGGCATCGCCTCGTGCGTGCTGCTCCTCAGCCAGCAGGACCCGATCGTCTGGCTCTACGCCGGGATCCTCCTCGTGGTCGGAGTCCTCGTGCACCTGGCGACCCGTCGTTCGTCCCGCCGCACCGCCTGATCCGCTGACGGTCCCGGCGGGGCCGCCGCTCCGCCGGACCGTCCCTCCCGACCGCCGCGCTCTCCCCGCGACCGGTCAAGCCCCTGGGCGGACGGCCGTCCGAGGCGTGGGATGGAGGGAACGGAAGGAGTACGAATGACCGACACACCCTCCCGCGAGGAGCTGCCGCTCCCCGACTGGAACGACATCCCGCTCGACACGCTCGCGGAGCGCATCCGCCCGCTCGACGAGGCCGGCCTCGGCGTGCTGCTCGCCTACGAGGAGGCGCACGGGCACCGCCTGCCGGTGACGACGATCCTGCACTCGCGTCTCGAGCAGCTGCGCGGGGGAGCGGAGCCGGCAGGCAGGGTGCCGGAGTCGCTGCCCGAGGTGTCCCGCTCGTCGTCCGGATCGCCGGTCTCGCCGGCGACGTCCGGTCCGCCGATCAATCCGCCCTCGCACGGAGTGCCGACGAACCCGGCTCAGCCGCGCTGAGGGCGGCGGGCGGAGCCGCGGTCGCGGCGGCCCCGCTCCCGCCGCGCGCTGCTCAGGGCCTGCCCAGCGCGCACGGGCAGACTGTGCGGAGCCGATGACGGCGACCGGACGAGGGAGCAGTACCCGGAACGCGACAAGACTGACTCGTAGGAGCTGTCATGTCCTGGATCGTCCTCATCCTCTCCGGTGTCCTCGAGGCCGTGTGGGCCACCGCCCTCGGCAAGTCGGAGGGGTTCACCCGGCTCGGCCCGTCGGTCGTCTTCGGCGTCGGCGTCGTCGCGAGCATGGCCGGCCTCGCCTACGCGATGCGCGAGCTGCCCACCGGCACCGCGTACGCGGTCTGGGTCGGGATCGGCGCTTCGCTGACCGTCCTCTACGGCATGTTCTTCGGCGGCGAGGGCTTCTCGCTCGTGCGCACGCTGCTGGTCCTCGGGATCGTCGGCTGCGTCGTCGGCCTGAAGCTCGTGCACTGACCTGGCGGCCGTCCTCTCCTCCGCGATAGGCCGCTCCCGTACGCGACACGCCGACGGAGGCGCGCCGGACTGGCATCTCGCCGAGGGTCCGAGGCCGGTGGTTGCAGGACGCCGCGCGTTCCACCTAGGCTCGGCGCATCAGGGGAGAACGATCGTTCTACGGTTCTCCCCGCCCCCCAAGGAGGACTCATGCCCACTCGTACCGCACGCACCGCCTGGAACGGCTCGCTCGAGACCGGCGAGGGCCAGGTCGAGCTCTCGAGCTCGAAGATCGGCACCTACGACGTCTCGTTCCCCAAGCGCGCCGCCGACGACGCCAACGGCTCGACCAGCCCCGAGGAGCTCCTCGCGGCCGCCCACTCCGCCTGCTACGCGATGCAGTTCTCGGCCGTCCTCGGCCAGGCCGGCGGCACCGTCGAGGCGCTCGACGTCCGCGCCGACGTCTCGCTCGGCCCGGACTCGGCCGGCGGATTCAAGCTCACCGGCATCAAGCTCGTCGTGAGCGGCGAGGTCTCCGGCATCGACGAGGCCGCCTTCCTCAAGGCCGCCGACGAGGCCAAGGAGACCTGTCCCGTCAGCAAGGCGCTCACCGGGGTCGACATCACGCTCGACGCCACCTTCGAGGGCTGAGTCCCTCCGCACGTCCCGAGCACCCCGTCGCGCATCGCGGCGGGGTGCTCGTGCGTCCGGCGCGGCCGCGGAGCGGCGTATCGAGACCCCCGCCCCCACCGGCCGCCCGGCGCCCCCTGTCGTCAGACCGCCGCCGGCGCGTAGCGGAAGCCGGCGCCGAGGTGCTCCTCCGGCAGCCGGTCGCCGCGGCCGTGCAGCTTCTGGCGGAGGCTCCCCTCGACGTACTCCTCCGGGTACGCACCGCGGCGGCGCAGCTCCGGCACGATGAACTCCACCACGTCCTCGAAGGTGCCGGGCGTGATCGCGTAGGCGAGGTTGAACCCGTCCACGTCGGTCTCCTCGACCCACTCCTGGAGGTGGTCGGCGACCTCCGCGGGCGAGCCGACGACGAACGGGCCGAGCCCGCCGATCACGCTGAGCTTGGCGATGTCGCGGACCTTCCACTCCGAGCCGTCCTCGTTCGCCTCCTGGAAGTTGGCGACGGCCGACTGGATCGCGTTGCTCTTCACGTTGCCGATCGGCTCGTCGAGGTCGTACTGCGACAGGTCGATGCCCATC
This sequence comes from Rathayibacter sp. AY1D1, assembly GCF_002932635.1. NCBI lineage: Bacteria > Bacillati > Actinomycetota > Actinomycetes > Micrococcales > Microbacteriaceae > Rathayibacter > Rathayibacter sp. AY1D1. The sequence goes on along the minus strand of NZ_PSVY01000013.1, from coordinate 78,896 downwards.
CAGCCCGACATGAAGACCAGCGCCCCCTCCTCGCTCCCGTAGGAGAGGTAGTCGCGGTGCTTCTCGTGCGCGGCCTCGCTGGTCTCGGCGGTGATGATCGTCAGCAGCGTGTAGATCTTCGCGGAGTAGCGGTCGCGGCCGGCCGCCTCGAGGGCGTCGCGGATGCGCGAGACGGTCGCCTTCAGGCCGGCCTTCGTCGAGGACGCGACGAAGATCGCCTCCGCGTTGCCCGCCGCGAAGCGGATGCCGCGCGGCGACGCTCCCGCCTGGTAGATGACGGGGGTCCGCTGCACCGACGGCTCCGAGAGGTGGATGCCGGGGACGGTGAAGTTCTTGCCGCGGTGCCCGATCTCGTGCACCTTCGCCGGGTCGGTGAACACGCCGGACTCGCGGTCGCGGACGACCGCGTCGTCCTCCCACGACCCCTCCCACAGCTTGTAGAGCACCTCGAGGTACTCGTCGGCGACGTCGTAGCGGTCGTCGTGCTCGAGCTGGTCCTCGTGGCCCATGTTGCGGGCGGCGCTGGGGAGGTAGCCGGTGACGACGTTCCAGCCGACGCGGCCCTTCGTCAGGTGGTCGAGCGTCGACATGCGCCGCGCGAACGGGTACGGGTGCTCGTAGGCGGTGCCGGCGGTGATGCCGAAGCCGAGGTGCTCGGTCGCGGCGGCCATCGCCGAGACGAGGAGGATCGGGTCGTTGACGGGGACCTGCGCGCCGTGGCGGATCGCCGCCTCGTTCGAGCCGCCGTAGACGTCGTAGGTGCCGAGCACGTCGGCGATGAAGATCCCATCGAACGTGCCGCGCTCGAGCAGCTTCGCCAGGTCGGTCCAGTACGAGAGGTCCTTGTACCGCCAGGACTGGTCCTGGGGGTGGCGCCACATGCCCGAGGACTGATGGGCGACGCAGTTCATGTCGAAGGCGTTGAAGCGGATCTGGCGGGTCATGGAGTCGATAGTGCCCAGCGGAGCCGCGAACGGGTACCGAGCGCGACGCACGGCGTCACAAAGCGACGCCCGTCGAGGCGCCCGGCGGGTCTGGGTGGTCGGCGACGTCCTCGACGAGCTGGCCGACCTCGAGGACCGCATCGGCAGCGCGATGATCGAGAGTCGGAACGGGTGATGCGCCGGGGCGCACCGCCCCCGTCCGCAGACCGAGCGGCTCCTCCTCCTACGCCAGCTCGCGCCCCAGGAAGCGCACGTGCTCGCCGATCTGGAACGCCTCGCCGCCCTCGTGGCCGTTGAAGGGGTAGACCCGGATCTCGCGGGGTCCGGCGTAGCGGTTGTAGGAGGCGTAGACGGTGGACGGCGGGCAGATGTCGTCGCGGAGCGCCACCGAGAACAGCGCGGGGGACTGCGCGTAGGGGGCGAAGGAGGTGCCGTCGAAGTACGAGAGGGTGTCGAACACACGCGCCTCGGCGCCGCGGTGGGTGTGCAGGTACTGCACGATCTCGCCGTACGGCATCGTGTCGACCAGCCGCACGGCGTGCGGGATGTGGGAGAGGAACGGCACGTCGACGATCGCGGCGCGCGCCGCCTCCGACTCGCCGAGCAGGCCCAGGATCCCGGTGACGGCGAGAGCGATCCCGCCTCCCTGGCTGCCGCCCGAGACGGCCACGCGGGAGGCGTCGACCGCGGGGTGCGCGCGCAGCACGTCGAGCGCGCGGACGGCGTCGGTGAAGACGCGGCGGTAGAAGTGCTCCGCGGGCGACTCGATGCCCTGCGTCATGAAGCCGGAGACGTGCGGCCCGCTGCCCACCGGGTCGGGCGTCGCTCCGGAGCGGTGCCCGGACCCCTGGCCGCGGGTGTCCATGACCAGGTGCGCGTAGCCGGCGGCCGACATCGCGGTCCACTCCGCGAGCTGCCCGCGGCCGCCTCCGTAGCCGATGAAGGTCACGAGCCCGGGGAGGGGGCCCTCGACGCCGCGGGGGAGGATCAGCCACGCGCGGATCGGGTGGCCGCCGAAGCCGGAGTAGGTGACGTCGAAGGTGTCGAGCAGTCCGAAGCCGGCGTCGACCCGCTCGAGGCGCGGCTCGGTCGCGACGGCCCTCGCCTCGGCGATCGTGTCGCGCCAGAACTCGGCGAACCCGGCGGGCTCGGCGATCTCGGGGGCGTACTGCTCGAGGAGGTCGAGCGGGAGGTCGTACTGCGGCATCACGGACTCCTTCTCGGGCAGCGGCGCCCGAGGATCGAGGCTACTGGAGGCACGGGCCCACCTGGGTGCGGCGTGGGAGAACGCCGCAGAGCGGAATGCCGGGGCATCCTCCGCGTTCTCCTCAGCATGACGACGTACGGAATCATCGGAGCAGGCAACATCGGCAGCCAGGTCGCACGGGCGGTCATCGCCCTCGGGGACGAGGTGGTCATCGCGAACTCGCGCGGCCCCGAGACCCTCGCCGACCTCATCGCGGAGCTCGGCCCGAAGGCCCGCGCCGCCACGGCACAGGAGGCGGCCGAGGCCGCCGAGATCGCCGTGGTGACGGTGCCGCTGAAGAACCTCGAGGAGGTGCCGGTCGCCCCGCTCGCCGGCAAGATCGTCCTCGACACGAACAACTACTACTTCGAGCGCGACGGCCGCATCGAGGCGCTCGACAAGGGCGAGACCACGACCAGCGAGATGCTCCAGCAGCACCTCCCGGAGTCGAAGGTCGTCAAGGCGTTCAACCACATCATGGCCGCCGACATCACCACCGACGGCACCCCGGCCGGCACGCCCGACCGCCGCGCTCTCGCGACGTCGAGCGACTACCCCGAGGCGATCCACTTCGTGACCGACCTCTACGACCGGATCGGCTTCGACACCGTCGCGATCACGCCGCTGAGCGAGTCGTGGCGCGTCGAGCGCGACCGCCCCGCCTACGTGGTGCGGCAGAACCGCGAGGAGCTCGAGGCCAACCTCGCGAAGGCTCCCCGCACGGTCTGATCCAGCCTCTCGAAGGGGAGCGGAGCTGCGGCGCCGCTCCCCTTCTGCATGTCCGGACGGCGTCGGAGGCGCGCCCGGGACGGCTCCCTCGGCGCTCGCCGCCGCCGGGCCTGCGATAGTCGAGAGGACCAGCCACGCACCAGAGAGCCCCGATCGGGCTCCGAGAGGAGAGGCCTGCCATGCCCTCGACACCCCGTTCCGTCCCCTCCCGCTCCGGGCTCTCGCGCCGCAGCGTCGTGATCGGCGGTCTCGCGGTGCTCCCGCTGCTCAGCGCCTGCACGCCCGACTCCTCCGCTCCGGACGACGCTCAGCAGGAGGCGCCCCGCACCCGCACCGCGGCTCCGAGCGGGCCGGTGGCGCTCGCCCCGGACGCGCTCGCCGCGAGCGCGGCCCTGTTCGCCGCGGCTCCGCTGGTCGTCCTGGTCGAGGACGTCGCCGAGTCCCGCCTGCGCGCCGCCCAGGTGAGCATCGCCTGGGGCGTGCCGCTGCTGGTCGGCTCGGCGGGATCCGGAGCGACGGCCGCCCCGACCGCGGACGCCGCGGCCGCGGGATCCACGGCTTCCGAGACGCCGTCCGATCCGGGGGGCCCGTCCGACTCCGCGACCGGATCCGCCACCCCGTCCGCCACACCGTCCTCCACCGCTCCGACCTCCGACGCCCTCGCCGCCGAGTTCGCCCGCCTCGGCGTGACCCGCGTGCTCGCGATCGGCGACGTCACCGCGCCCGAGGGCGTCGACGTCGTCGCCTCCGCCTCCGACGCGGCCGCCCTCAGCACCGCGTCCGGCGTGACCGTGACCGACCTGGCGCTCGCCGACCTCGCCGCCGCGGCGCCGTCCACCGCCTCCGACGCTCCCTTCGGCGCTCTCCCGGCCCGGGCCGACGCCCTGACCGGCCTGCACGCTCTCGCCCGCGCGCAGGACGCCGACGTCGCCGCACTGGCGACCGCCCGCGCGGCCGGCGTGCCCGTCACCGTGGTCGACGGCGACGACCTGCTCGCCTCGGGCGGAGCCGTGACCGCGATCGCCGAGGCCCACGCCTCCTGCACGCTGCTGCTCGGCCCTGTGCTCGCCGCCCAGCCCGAGCCCGAGTGGGCCGTGCGCGCGGCCGCGAGCGGCTGGCAGCTGCCGGGCGGCGGCCAGCGGATGTTCGGCGGGCACCTCTTCGTCGCGATCTACGGCACTCCGGGCGCTCCCGTCCTCGGCGTGCTGGGGGAGCAGGGCCTCGAGCCCACGATCGCGCGGGCGGAGGCGGTGGCCGAGCCGTACCGGGCGCTCACCGACAAGCAGGTCGTGCCGAGCCTCGAGATCATCACCACGGTCGCGGCGGGCGACCCCGGTAAGGACGGCGACTACTCCAACGAGCTCGACGCCGCCGACATCCGCCCCTACATCGACGCGGCGCAGGCGGCGGGGATGTACGTGGTGCTCGACCTGCAGTCGGGGCTGACCGACTTCCTCACCCAGGCGAAGCAGTACGCGGACCTCCTGTCGCTGCCCAACGTCGGCCTCGCGCTCGACCCGGAGTGGCGCCTGCTGCCCGGCCAGAAGCCGCTGCAGCAGATCGGGCGCGTCTCGGCCGCCGAGGTCGACAGCGTGTCGGAGTGGCTGGCCGACCTGGTGCAGAGCGAGGGGCTGCCGCCGAAGATGTTCGTGCTGCACCAGTTCCGGCTGTCGATGCTGCAGGACCGCGACAGCATCCGCCGCGACCGGCCCGAGCTGGAGTTCCTCATCCACGTCGATGGCCAGGGCTCGCAGCCCGACAAGCAGGCGACCTGGGACGCGCTGCACGAGGGCGCCCCCGAGGGCATCGGCTGGGGCTGGAAGAACTTCTACGACGAGGACGCGCCCATGCTCACCCCCGCCGAGACCATGGCCGAGGTGCGCCCCCTCCCCGACCTCGTCACCTACCAGTAGGCGGATCCCGAGGGCGGGCGTCAGCGGCGCAGGAGCTCGCCGGAGACGACGCCCGCCTCGACCTCCTCGAGGGCGCGGCCGCGGGTCTCGGGCACGCGCTTCCAGATGAAGACGAGCGCGAGCAGGCCGACGGCGCCGAACAGGAAGAACGTTCCGGTGATGCCGACGCCGGAGACGAGGGTGGGGAAGAACAGGCCGAGCACCGCGTTCGTGATCCAGTGGCAGAAGATCGCGATGCCGACGCCGACGCCGCGGATCCGCAGCGGGAAGATCTCGGACAGCATCACCCAGGTGACGATGTTGAGGAACGTCTGCATGCTCCCCACGAACGCGACGACCAGCACCAGGATCACGTACGGCCGGGCCGGGTTCCCCACGGGGAGCGCGACGGAGGCGATGCCGATCAGGAAGTGCATCGCGGTGGTCAGGGAGTAGCCGAGCAGGAGGGTCGTGCGGCGGTTCATCGTCTGCATGAGCCGCAGCCCGATCAGGCCGCCGATCACGGCGATCGCCCCGGGTGCGATGTTGGCGACGAGCGCGCCGTCGTGGTCGAAGCCCGCCTCCTTCAGCACCGACTGGCCGTAGTACATGATCGAGTTGATGCCGGTGAGCTGCTGGGCGACTCCGATCCCGATGCCGACCAGCAGGATGCGCACCGCCCAGCGCTCGCGCAGCGCCTGCAGCAGGGGGATCCTCGGGCCGTCCTTCGCGCCGATCGAGCGGGCGATGGTCTCCGCCTCCGCATGGGCCAGGTCGGGCGTCCGGATGGTCGTGAGCACGTCGAGCGCCTCGTCGCGGCGGCCGTGCGCGATCAGCCAGCGCGGCGACTCCGGGACCCGGGTCATGCCGAGCAGGAGGGCGGCGGCGGGGAGCGCGGCGACGGCGAGCATGATCCGCCAGACGCCGGGCAGCTCGCCCCAGACGGTGCCGATGACGGCGTTGGCCACGAAGGCGGCGAGCTGGCCGATCACGATCATCAGCTCGTTGCGGCCGGCGAGGGAGCCGCGGATCTCGGAGGGGGAGATCTCGGAGAGGTAGATCGGCACGACCACCGAGGCGCCGCCGACGGCCAGTCCGAGGACCGCCCGCCCGAGGACCATCACGCCGAAGCCCGGCGCCACCACGCAGACCAGGGCGCCGACGAGGAAGAGCACGGCGAGGAGGCGGATCGTGGTCCGCCTCCCGAGGGCGTCGGCGAGGCGTCCGCCCGAGATCGCGCCGATCGCGGCGGCGAAGAGGAGCGAGCTGGTGACGACCCCCTCGGTCAGCGCGGTGAGGCCCAGCTCGGCCGACATCGGCTCCAGGGCGCCGTTGATGACGCCGGTGTCGTAGCCGAAGAGGAGGCCGCCGAGGGTCGCGATGAGCGCGATGAGGCCGAGACGCCGAGTCGACGCCTCCAGGGAGGTGGTGGTCATCCGCTCACTCTGACGCATGGCCGCGCGGTGAGCGAACCCTGGACCGTCGGGGGAACCCGGTGTAGCGGGTCCCCTCGACGGCCCGGGGCCCCTCGGCGGCAGGGAGGGGGGAGGGAGCGTGCGGAGGGGGTGCTCAGGAGGGGACGCGCGCGCCCTCGCGCAGGCCCTCCTCCTTGGCCTGCTGCACCAGGGCGGCGATGCGGCGGCGCGAGCGCGAGCGCCCGGCGAGCAGCGCCGCGAGGATGAGGGCGACGCCGAGGACCACGAGCAGCTGCGGGACCGGCACGGCGGCGACCGTGATCGACTCCGTCACGGGAGCGGTGGCGACCGGCTCCTGATCGGCGGCGGCGACGGTCGGTGCGATGGTCAGGTCGGCGCCGACCCCGAAGAGGGGCCAGATGCCGTCGAGCTGCACCGAGACGCTGCGCCGGTCGCCGGGCAGCAGCTCCTGCTGGGGCGCGTCGGCCGCGACGACGGGGGCGGTGGCGCCCTGGGCGCTCGCCGTGCCGTCGAGCAGCAGGCGCACGTTGCCGGTGTTCACCACGTCGGCGACGAGCGAGAGGGAGCCGGGCTGGAACGGGTTCCAGGAGAGGCGGTAGTCGCTGGCCAGGTCCTCGACGGAGAAGGAGGGGGTCACCTCGCCGGTCACGCGGGTCATCACGCGGAAGCCGATGCGGCTCTCCACTCCGACGTTCGCGCCTCCCGCCTCGGTGCCCTGCGAGAGCACGGAGGCGGCGATGCCGGCGGCGTGGTCGCCGGGGGTGGCGTTGTCGGGGACCGTCACGGTGAACGGCACCACGCCGCTGCTGCCCGGATCGACGGTCACGGTCTCGGGGGCGGAGATCCACAGCCCGGCGTCGACCGACTCCTGGTCCGAGTTGAGCATGTTGAAGCGGCCGGTGTCGGTGAAGTAGCCGTCGGCGCTGGTGATGCTGAAGGTCACGGGCTGGTCGCTGAGGTTCCGCACGACCGCCTCGTCCGAGGCGCTCGCGCCGGGGGCGAGCTCGAGCTCGACCCACGCGCGCTTGTCGGGGACGCCGTCGGTGGAGGGGCTGACCGCCCAGGTGATCGCTCCGTCGGCCGCGACGGCCGCCGGAGCGACTCCCGCGCCGAGGAGGGCGACGATCAGCGCGAGCAGCGCGGGGAGGAGCGGGCGGCGGGGAGCGGCGGAGCGGCGCGGAGCAGTCATCAGAACCTCATGGTCGCACGGGGAAGCACGACGCGGCCGGGCGGGCGGGCCCGGCCGCGTCGGCCGTGGTGGGATCGCGGCCGAGGGAGTGCGTCCCCCGGCCGCGACGGGTCACTCGAAGAGCGACAGGGTGATGGTGGACGAGTACGCGCCAGCGTCCACGTTCACGGGGGTGCGGAGGAAGAGGTCGGCGTCGGCGCTCCAGGAGCCCTCGGGGTTGACCTGCTGGGAGTTGCTGGCGACGATCGCGAGCAGCTCCTTGCCCTTCAGGCCGACGCCGTTGGCGCCGCCGTCGATGGCGGTGCCGACCTCATCGCCCGCGGCGACCTCGCCGAGGTCTCCACCGTCGACCAGGTCCGGGGTCCAGCCGAGGTTCTCGGCGCCGATGGTCGAGCCGTCGGCCGACGTGAAGTCGCTCGCCGTGCCGATGACGTACCACGCGGAGTCGGGGGAGACGTCCGCGGCGTCACGGGTGTCGGTGACCGTGACGGTGGGCAGGGTGCCGGTGAACTGGCGGCGGACGTTGTCCGAGCCGGTCTCGGTCAGCGTCGTCGAGTCCGCGGCGACGGTCATCGAGAGGGCGCCGGTCCCGGGGAGGTCGGCGATCTCGACGTTGATGTCGACGTCGTCGTTGCCGTAGTTGACCTCGGCGGCGAACGCCGTTCCGGCGACTCCGAGCAGGAGGACGCCTCCGGCCAGTCCAGCGGCTCCGCGGATCAGAAGGGATCGGGTGTTCATGTCGGGTGTTCTCCGTTCTCCGGCCGGCGTCGTCGCCGGCTCGATCTCAATGGGTGTGGGTCGTGCCCGCGGATCAGCTGCAGCTGGCCGCGGAGTAGGGGGCGGTCGCGGAGGCCGTGGCCGGCTTCCCGCTGATGAACGCGGTCGCCGTGGCGGTCGCGGATCCGTCGGTCACGCTCGTCGCCCGGGTGGTGAAGGCGGCCGAGACGGTGGCGCCGGGAGCGACGTCGGCGAAGCTCTTGGAGCCCCACGTCGTGCCGATCACGATCTTCGCGGCGAAGGCGTTCGGGTTCGTGGCGGTCGCGGTGACGACGATCTTCCCGGCGGCGCAGCGCGTCGTGGAGGTCGTGGTCACGGCGATCGCGGGTGCCGAGTCGGTCACGGGACCGACGGAGGCGGAGGCCGTCGCCGGCGTCCACTGCGGCTTCGCGGCGGTCACGGCCACCGAGATCGTCGCTCCGCGGTCGGCGGCGGTGAGCGTGTAGCTCGACGCCGTCGCCCCGCTGATCGCGGTCCCACCGCGCTTCCACTGGAAGCCGGTCGCCGTCCACGGGGAGGAGGCGGAGGCGGTCAGCGTGCTGCCCACCGTCGCCTTCCCCGTGATCGAGGCTGCGAGCGGCGCGGTGTCGACGATCGTCTGCGCGGCGACGCTGGTGAGGGTCGGGACGACCTTCTGCATGAGCCCGGTCGTCTTGTCGAAGGTCACCCGGTCGATCGTCGTCTCGCGGTGCTGGCCGTCTCCGCCGGGGATGGCGAAGCGGTGGTAGGCGATGTACCAGTCGTCCGTGCCGGGCACGTTGACGATCGAGTTGTGGCCCGTGGCGAGGATGCCCTGCGAGGTGTCCTTCTCGAGGACCACGCCGCGGTAGGTCCACGGTCCGTCGACGCTCGTCGAGGTGGCGTAGCCGACCTTGTAGTTCTCCGAGCCGGTGTCGTCGATCGAGTAGGTGAGGTGGTACAGACCGTCGCGGTAGTTCAGGAACGCACCCTCGCGGAAGTCGGTCAGACCGCTGATCTTCTTGATCGTGCCGGTCTTGATCGAGAGCATGTCGTCGGACAGCTCCCCGTAGAGCGGGTCGCCGTTGCCCCAGAAGAGGTAGCTCTTGCCGGTCTTCGGGTCGGTGAACGCGGCGGGGTCGATCGCCTGGCCGGACCGCACGGACTCGCCGTTGGTGATCATCGCGGTCGGCTGCGCCGTGAACGGGCCCATCGGGCTGTCCGAGACGGCGACTCCGATCGTCTTGCGGTTCAGCGAGGAGTTCTCGCCGGAGAAGTAGAAGTAGTACTTCCCGTTCTTCTCGATGATCGTCGGCGCCCAGGCGTTGCCGGTCGCCCACGGCACGTTGCCGTTCGCGCCGTCGAGCGTCAGGAAGGGCTGCTCCGAGCGGGTCCAGTCGATGAGGTTCTTCGAGGACCAGGCGTAGAAGGTCTTGCCGCCCCAGCCGGCGAAGCCGTCCGAGGTCGCGTACAGGTAGTAGGTGTCGCCGAAGACCGCGATGTTCGGGTCGGCGTTCAGGCCTGCGAGGACCGGGGACTTCATGACGACGGCCTTCAGGGTCCAGGTGGTCGCGGTGCCGCCGGCGGCGGGCGTGAGCACGACCGTCTGCGGGGTGGAGAGGTCGCGGACGGTGCCGGAGGCGGGGCTCGCCGTGACGCCGGCCGCGGTGGAGAAGGTCGGGGTGAGCTTCGTCAGGTCGGTCCCCGGCTTCACCGGGAAGGTGACCGTCCTGCTCGCCGAGTCGACGATCGGGGCCGTCTTCAGGACGTCGCCGCTGAGCGACAGGTCGACCAGGGCCGACGTGTTGCCGGAGGCGGCGAGCACCTCGGAGGCGCTAAGGGCCCGGTTGTAGACCGAGAACTCGCGGATCTGGCCGCGGAAGCGGTTGTCGGCGTCGTAGTTCGAGCGCCCGATGTAGTTCGCCGAGGTGGAGCCGCCGCCGATGTCCTTCGGGTCGGTCGTGACGGTGCCGCTGGCGACCTTCACTCCGTCGAGGTAGATCGTGCCGGTGGTGCCGGAGAGCGTGTACGTCAGGTGCGCCCAGGTGCCGCGGGGGAGGGCCGAGCCGCCGGCGACGGTCTGCTCGGTGGTGTAGTTCCCGGTCGCGATGCTGGTGCGGTAGTTGTTGCCCGAGGTGAAGAGGTAGCCGTCGCCGGCGCCGTTCGTGGTGTTGCCCAGGCCGTAGAGGAAGTAGGCGCCGCCCTGCGCGGGGTCGATCCAGACGTCGGACTGGATGGTGAGGTCCGTCACTCCGGCGAGCAGGTCGTTCGGCAGCTTGACGTAGTCGTCGGTGCCGTCGAGCTGCAGGGCGCCGTCCTTCCAGGTGCCACCCGAGGGCAGCGTGCCGTTCTGGTTGTTGCCCGAGCTGTCGCGCACCGTGGTGCCCGAGCCGCCGTCGAAGGTGTAGCGGAGGATCTCGCCGGCCGCGTTGACCGGCTTCGCGGCGGGGCCGGTGCTGCTGGTGCCGTAGGCGGCCGTCAGGCGCGCCTCCTCAGCGCTCGAGAGGCGGAGCACCGAGCCGTGGCGGAAGGGCTTCGAGAACGAGTACGTGTTCGCGCCGGTGGTGCCGACAGGAAGCGCCGTGAACCGCATGTCCGCGAGGGTGTCGGTGACGTAGGCGGAGTAGCCGAACGAGTCGCCCATGACGACCCAGCGGCCGTCGGGCAGCTGGTAGACGGTGAGGCCCTCGAGGTGGTCGGAGAGGCCGCGGGACTTCTCCTCGCCGAAGCCGATCACGCGGGTCCAGGGGCCGGCGAGACTCGGGGCCTTGTCGACGACCGTGCGCCAGTCGGCGGTGGAGAAGCGGTAGTACGTGTCCCCCTCCTTCGCGATGGTCGTGTCGATGATGCTGCCGCGGCTCCCGCCGCCGGCGGCGGGGTTCTCGTCCAGCCAGACCTTCGGGGTGGAGAAGCCGACGAAGTCGCGCGTGGTCGAGACGTAGACGCGCTGGGCGGAGGCCCCGCCGGTCAGCGTCTTGTCGCGGGCGGCCCAGTAGACGTAGTACTGGCCGGTCGCGTCGTCCCAGATCGCCTCAGGAGCCCAGACGTTGCCCGCGTCGGGGAAGCCGGCGAAGACGATGCTCTGATCGCTCCAGTTCACGAGGTCCGTCGAGCGCCAGACGACGAGGTTCTTGCTCGCGTTGGTCTGGTCCCAGGTGCCGCCGGGAGCGGTGCCCTCGGCGTGCAGGTCGGTGCCGATGATCCAGTACTCGTCGCCGGTGGGGGAGCGCACGAGGTGCGGATCGCGGACGCCGAGGGTGCCGCCGAGGTTGGCGAGCACGGCCTTGTCGTTGTTGAGCTTCGACCAGTGCAGACCGTCGGTGCTGGAGCCGAAGTAGATTTTCTCGTAGTCGGTCGAGGCGAAGTGGGTCCAGAGGTAGCCCGCGTCGTACTCGGTGTCGAGGTCCGCGGGAGCCGCGGTCACCGTGACGGGCAGCTGCCGGGTCGCGGTCGTGCCGGCGATCGTCGCGGTGAGTGTGACGGGCGTGGCGGCGGACCGGCGCTTCACGACGCCGGTCGTGCTGAGCACGGCCGTGTTCGAGGAGGACCAGGCGACGTCGTAGGAGCCGGCCTTCGCGGGCAGCGTCACGTTGCCGCGGACGTCGCCGGAGTTGACGATCGAGAGGGCGTCGAGCGCCTTCTGGGCGTCGGCGTTCACGTCCTTGGCGGGCACGGTGGCGGTGAAGGTGCGGGTGGCCGTGGCCGAGCCGCGGGTGGTCGTGGCGGTCAGCTCGACCGAGGCGACCCCGGTCGCGGGTGGCGTGACGACTCCGCTGGTCGAGACGACCGCGGAGTTGCTCGAGGCCCAGGCGATGGCGGAGCCGTTGGGGCCGGTCGTCGGGAGGGTGAGGTTCGCGGAGACCGAGGAGAGGCTCCCGAGGTCCAGGGCGGCGGAGTCGCGGGAGACGCGCGTGCTGTCCGGGGCCTGGAGGGTCGCGACGTCGGCCGCGCTGAGCGCCGTGCTGTAGACGCGGAAGTCGCGGACCGAGCCGGCGAGGGTCTTGTCCGCCGTGTAGACGGAGCGGCCGATCGCGTTCGCGGTGGTGGTGCCGTTGCCGATCGCGGCGGGAGTGATGGTCACTCCTGTCTGCTGCGCGACCTGGGTGCCGTCGAGGTAGAGGCGTGCGGTGTCGCTCGCGTCGTCGAGCGTGTAGGTGAGGGTCTTCCAGACGCTGCGCGCGAGGTTCGCGTTGGAGTTGACGGTCTGCTCGGTGGTCCAGTTGCCGGTGGCGATCGAGGCCTTGTAGCCGTTGCCCGTCGTGTAGAGGTAGCCGTTCCCGGCGCCGTTCGTCGTGTTGCCGAGGCCCCAGATGAAGTAGGGCGTGCCCTGGTTCGCGTTCACCAGGACCTCGGTGCTGACCGTGATCGAGTTCAGGCCCGCGAGCAGGTCGTCGGGCAGCTTGACGTAGTCGTCGGTCCCGTCGAGGGCGACGCCCGCGGCTCCGCGAGGAGCGGCTCCGTTGACGAGCGTGCCGGTGCGGCCCTTGCCCGAGCTGTCGGCGACGGTCGTGCCGCTCGTCTCGTCGAGCGCGTAGCGCAGAACGAGGCTGTCGGAGGGAGCTGCGCTCGCCGACTGGGCCGTCAGAAGGGGGACGGTGAGGGCCACGGCCGTCACGAGGACGAGTGGTCGCAGGAAAGGCTTCATCGCGCTTTGCTCCAGGGTCGGCACCATTGCTGAGGGGAGGGAGTGTGCCGGCTTCGTACGCGGCAATGTTCACGGTAACACTATGTTGACGACAACGTGAAGAGCCTAACCGGATCATTTCCCGACACTCCAGAGGAGAGGCGAACCGGTTCGACGAATCCCGGGTGCATCCTGGAGCGACGCGTACGCCGATGTCCGGTCGGATCAGCCGCGGTCGACGTCGCGCGAACGGCTCAGCGCGCGGTCCATCGCCCTCAGCGTCCGGAAGCCGGCCCGCTCGGCCACGGCCGCGCGAGCCGAGGGCGAGAGCGACGGGCTCGCGGCGAGCAGCGACGCGGCGAGGTGCACGCGCCGCTCGCGGAGGGTCGCGGCCACGGTCGTGCCCCGGCGGTGGAAGGCGCGGTCCAGCGTCGCCCGCGAGACGCGGAGCCGCATCGCGAGAACGCCGGCGGTGAAGTCCGCGTCACCCGCCTCCGCATCGATGACGGCGATCGCGCGGAGGAGGACGCCCTCGAGTCCGTCCTCCGGACGGGCGGGCGGCAGGCTCTGCTTGATCAGGGCCGACGCGGTCGCCTCGAGCGCCCGGCGCAGCTCGCTGAAGCCGGGATCGCCCGCCGCGAGGTCCGCGTTGAGGGTCGCGTTGACGAGGGAGACGAAGGCGCCGCTGTAGCTGTCGGCGGCGAGCAGGGTGCAGGACGGCCCGTCGGACTGTGCGCTCGTGAGGCCGAGCCTGCCCCAGGAGGTCCTCAGCGCCAGCCAGGCGGAGTCCTCCTCCGCCCGGAACCGAGCGGAGTCGTCGCGTTGGAGGAGGGCGAGCCCGCCGGGCCGCAGACGAGCGGCCTCGAGAGGGCCGTCGACGACGATCTCGCCGGCGACCGGGACGATGAGGTCGACCTCGGCCCGGTCGGGGGCGGGGAGGGGCGGGTCGGTCCGGAGCGTGCCGGGTGTGTGCCAGAGGCGGCTCAGCCGGAAGCCGTCGACGGCGAGCACGTCCCCGGCGAGGTGCAGGGGCGGAGCTCCGTCGCTCGCCCAGCCGAGGCTCCTCAGCCACGCCTCCACGCGGGGACCGCTCAGCTGCAGCGTCTCGACGAGACCGCGCGGGGCGGCCGGCTGCTCGGAAGCGGTCACCGGGCTCCTTCGCAGCGGGGACGGGGTGCGCGGGCGGTGACCACGTTAGGCCGGGGGAGGGGCGCCGAGACGGGGTGGCGCGTTCCTCCTCGGACGAGGCGCCCGTCCTCGGCGGGAGGGCGGAGGCGGCCCTCCTCGCCCGCGGTCCGGCAGGACGCGGGCGGAGAGGGCCGCCGGGCGCGGATCAGCGGCAGTCGGTTCTCGCCTTGATCCAGTGGGGGTTCAGCGCGCCGTCTCCCTGGGCGGTGATCCCGGCCGCATCGGGGCCGGTGCTGGCACCGGAGCCGATCTTGGTCCACGTGTTCTGCGCCGGGCTGTAGTACCAGATGTCGCCGTTCGCCTTCACGGAGACGTTCCCATCCGCTCCCTGACCGTAGGTGCGGACGAACCCGGAGTTCTCCGGGACGGTCGCGAGCCGGGTGCCGTACTGCAGGACCCCGTCCTTGATCCAGTGGATCTCGAACGTCCCGCCCGGCCGCTGGGTCAGTCCGGCGGCGCTCGGCTCGGTGCTGGCTCCGGTGCCGACGAGGTCCCAGACGTTGCCCTGCGGGGTGTACCGCCAGATGTCGCCGTTCGACTTCACGGCGATCGTGCCGCGGGTGCCGAGGCCGTAGACGCGGACGAATCCGGAGTTGGTCGGCACCGTGGCCGCTGCGGTGCCGTAGTGCAGGACTCCGTTCTTGATCCAGTGGACGTTCAGGGTCCCGGCCGGGTTCGCGGAGATGCCGGCCGCGCTCGGCTCGGTGCTGGCGCCGGTGCCCAGAAGGGTCCACTCGTTGGCCTGGCGGTTGTACCGCCAGATGTCGCCGTTCGCCTTGATAGAGACGTTCCCGTCCGCGCCCTGACCGTAGGTGCGGACGAATCCGGAGTTGTTCGGAACGGTCGCGAGCGCCTTGCCGTACTGGAGGACTCCGTCCTTGATCCAGTGCGCGTTGTAGGTTCCGTCCGGCTGCTGCGTGAGCCCGGACGTGCTGGGCTCCGTGGAGGCGCCCGTGCCGAGCTTCTGCCAGCCGTCCGACCGCCGGTACTGCCAGATGTCGCCGTTCGCCTTGACGGAGACGTTGCCGTTCACACCCTGCGAGGAGGTGTGGATGAATCCGGAGTTCTCGGGAACAGTGGCGAGGCCCGTGCTGTACTGCAGGTCGCCGGTCTGGCGGACCGGGAACGGGGCGTTCGTCTTCGCCGAGCCGCCGAAGGCGAGGGCCGAGCCTGTCGAGGGGCCGGCGATGACGCTGCCGGCGGGGATGGTGGCGACTCCGTTCGCGTCGGTCACGAAGGTGTCGGTCCCGCTCCCTCCGAAGCGGAAGCCGGGCGGGGTGTTCACCCGCACAGGGACGTTCGCGACGGTGCCGCCGGTGAGGGTCAGCGTGATCGGCGCCGTGTTGGGCGTGCACGCGATCATGGTCGGGATGGAGCTGAACACGAGGGTCTGCGTGGCAGAGGCGGCGGCAGCCGGGGTGGCCGTCGCTGCGGCGATCACGGGCAGGGACCAGGTGGCGCCGGCGACGACGGTGCGTCGCCTCAGCGGACCCTGCTCAGCGGGAGAGTTGTCGGAAGTCACAGTGAAGCTCCTCGGTCTGTCTTCTCGCCGGCGGCCTGCTCGGAGGACGGTCGTCGTCCGCTCGGGCGCTTCGGCGGGTACGACGGGCGCCGTACCGCTGGGGAGTCTTCCCGCGGGCGGGCGGTCGGCCCAAGCGCTCGGGGGCAGGTGAGGAGGAAGTGGCGCCGCCGTGAGGAGGGAGTGGTGGGCTCCGGCGCCGTCCCGAGTCGCGATCGCCCTCCTGACCCGGTGATCCCGTCGGTCGCACGCTTCCGCCGGGGCGCCGCCGGCGCGGTGAGCGGGAGCGTCGCCGTCCGCTGTGACCGGTCCGGTGACAAACGGAGCACGCGCGGGCTGCGAATCACTCCTGTGGTGAGGCGTCAGCGTGCCCGCGAGGAGGGGGCGCCCGATGAGGTCGAGATCGGCCGAGATGTACCGGCGGATGGCCGAGCACTGGAACGGCGTGGAGGCCCGTTCTGGACTGCGGGTCGAGGCGACGGGCTCGCTCGGCTTCGAGATCGCCAGACTGTGGATTCCCGGTGGCTGCGTTCTCGAGCAGAAGCCGCAGTCGCGCTGCCCGCCGGGCGCGCATCTGCTGCTGGTCGTCGAGGGCGGAGGACGCATCCGACAGGACGGACGGATGCTCGAGTGCGGCAGTGGTGATCTGGTGGTCATCGACGCGGAGCCGCGGACCGGGGCGCGCTTCCCCCGCTCGACCGTGATCTACGCCTGGGTGCTCGGCGAGCGGGCGCTGGAGCAGCGCTGGCTCACGGAGCGCTTCGGCGAGGTCCTGCCCGTCGCCGGCTGCTTCCTGGCCCCGGCGCGGGCGCTGATGAACGGTCTCCTCGACGGCGACCACGCTCTGGCGGAGCAGCCCGCCGTCGCCCGGGCGGGCGAGGCCTTCCTGAAGGAGCTGGTCGAGGGCTCCGCACCGCGCAGGCGTCCCCGCGCCGAGGACGTCTACGGGGAGGCCATGGCCCTGATCGAGGAGCGCCACCGCGATCCCGCCTTCACCGCCGCCCGGCTCGCCCGCGAGCTCCTGGTGTCGGAGCTGACGCTGGCTCGCGCGTTCTCCTTCCTCGGGCGGACGGCCGACGACGAGCTCGAGCGGCGCCGGGCGGGCACCCTCCTGCTCCTGATCGGCGGGCGGTCCCTGGCGACGGCCGACTTCGCGCGCGCGGCCGTGGAGGCGGGCTTCGCCTCCGAGGGGAGCGCTCGCCGCGCGCTGTGGCGGCTCTCCCAGCGCCGCTGACCGGGACGGTCCCCGTGGCCGTCCTCCCGGTCCGGCGACGGCGTGCGGCCGGATTCCGAGCGCGAGGCGCGGAGGCCTGGGAGATCCGTGCGAACGTCCGGCGGTGATCGACAGATGAGGGATTCTGTTCGTTCGACGCGGAGGAGGCGGGAGATGGGGGCCGCAGAGGAGCGGATGCAGGCGTTCGCTCGCGCCTGGTACGAGCGCGGGACCGGCGCTCCCGGTCTGCGGATGGACGCAGCGGACGGACCGGGACTCGCGCTGACGCGGGTGTGGGGGCCGAACGGGATCAGGGTCGCCCCCTCGCCGTCGGTCGACAGGGCGGACAGGCCGGCGGGCGTTCACATCTCCCTGATCGTCGAGGGCGGGGGAGAGGTCGTCCTCGACGAGGGCGTGCTCGAGGCGACGCCGAACAGCGTCCTGCTCCTCGACGCCAGGGTCCCGGCGCGCATCGACTACCGGCGGCCGACCGTCTCGTACACCTGGAGCTTCGACGCCGCCGTGCTCGAGCACCGGTGGGTCCGCGAGCGGATCAACGAGGTCGTGCCGGTGCGCGAGTCGGTCTGGACGCCTGCCCGTGCCCTCGCCAACAGTCTGATCGAGGGGGATCCGGCCGTGCTCGGGGCCGCCGGCGTGAGGCGGGCGAGCGAACTGCTGCTGGAGGGGATCGTCGAGCACAGCGCTCCGCGGGTCCGGACCCGGGGCGCCGACCAGGTCTACGCGGAGGCGATCCCGGTGATCGAGGCACGCCACCGCGACCCGGCGTTCTCCGCCGCGGTGCTCGCCCGGGAGCTGCTCGTCTCCCCTCGCATGCTCGCGGAGGCGTTCGCGTTCCTCGGCCGCACGCCGGCGGAGGAGATCGCGACGCGTCGGGCGGGCACCCTCCGGCGCCGCATCGGCCTGCGGCGGCGGGGCCCTGCCGACTTCGCCCGCCTCGCCGAGGAGTGCGGCTACGGCACCCGCGAGCAGGCCGCGCTGACGCTCAGCCGCTCCGCCTCCTGAGGCCGGCGGAGCGCCCCGGACACGACGGCGCCCCCTCGTCCGCGGAGGGACGAGGGGGCGCCGGGGGAGATCGGGCGGGAGCCCGGTCAGGTCTTGCTGCGGGCCATGACGGCGCGCTGGAGGAGGACGAAGACCAGGAGGATGCCTCCGGTGATGATCGTGGTCGCCTCCGGCGGGATGCCGCCGTCGCGGGTGATCAGGACGTTCATCAGTCCGAGCACCAGGGCGCCGACCACCGAGCCGAGCACGAAGCCGACACCGCCGGTGAGCAGCGTGCCGCCGATGACGGTCGCCGCGATGGCGTCGAGCTCCCAGCCGGTGCCGGTGATGTTCTGCGCGCTGCCGAGGCGGGCGGTGTAGACCACACCGGCGAGACCGGCGAGCGTGCCGCTGATGATGTAGATGAACAGCTTGGTCCGCACCACCGGGAGGCCCATCAGGGCCGCCGACTGCTCGGAGCCGCCCATCGCGTAGACCGTGCGGCCCAGGCGGGTGCGGTGGAGCACGAAGAACGCGCCGGCCACGACGAGGATCGCGATGATCACGCCGGGGCTGATGACGAAGTCGTTGACCTTGGGGCCGTCGATCAGCTTGATCGGCGTGGCCAGGCTCAGCACGGCCGAGTCCTCGGGGAGGCGCTCCGGGACGGTGCTCAGCATGGAGGCGAGACCGCGGGCCAGGAACATCATCGCGAGCGTCGCGATGAACGGCTGCACGTTGAAGTACTGGATCAGGACGCCGGAGATCACGCCGAACAGGGCGCCGATCACGACCATCAGGACCATCACGAGCCAGGGGTTCCAGCCGGCGTTGATCAGGAGCACGCCGCTCACGCTGCTGAACGCGATCACCGCGCCGACCGAGAGGTCGATGCCGCCGGTGAGGATCACGAAGGTGAGGCCCACGGCGAGGATGATCAGATGCGCGTTGTTGACCAGCAGGTTCGAGATCGTGCTCGCCTGCAGGATCCGGCCGTAGGCGGCCTCGCCGTAGACGATCATCCCGAAGAAGATGATCAGCGCGGCCAGGGTGGGCAGCTTGTCCAGGTGCTGGCTCAGCCAGCCGCGCGCCCCGGAGGTGCGCTTGGTGCTCGCCGGAGGGGCGGAGCGGGTCATCACGGCACTCATGCGGGGATCGCCTCTTTCTGCGGGACGCTGCGGCGCGCCTCGCGACGGGACTTGAAGGCGGAGCGGACGCGCTCGGACTGCAGGAGGCAGAGCGCGACGATGACGATCGCCTTGAAGGCGGGCGTCGCGGAGGACGAGACTCCGAGGAACACGACGGTCTTGTCGAGGGTGGCGATCAGGATCGCGCCCACGGCGGCACCGGTGATGTTGAACTTGCCGCCGGCGAGCGAGGTGCCGCCGATGACGACCGCGAGGATCGCGTCGAGCTCGAGCTGGTAGCCGGTGCGCGAGACGTCGACCGTCATCACGCTCGCCGTGGCGAACACGCCCGCGACTCCGGCGAGGATTCCGCTGCCGATGTAGGCGGTCATCAGCAGGCCCCGGCGGTTGATGCCCGCGAGGCGGGCCGCCTTCGGGTCCATGCCGATGGCCTCGATCATCAGGCCGAGCGCGCTGCGGCGCACCAGGACTCCGACGACCACGACGATGGCGATGGCGAGGAGGAACACGACCGGGAGCCCGAAGACGTACCCGTTCGCGAGCCAGCGGAAGGGCTCGTTGGTGGCGGCGGTGTTCTGGCCGCCGGTGATGACCTTCGCCAGGCCGCGGCCCGCGAGCATCACGACGAGCGTGCTGATGAAGGGCTGGAGGCCCACCACCGAGACGAGGACGCCGTTCACGGCTCCGAGCACGGCGGCCACCAGGAGGGCGACCGCGAAGGCTCCCGCTGCGGCGCCGAGCGAGTCGGGCGCTCCCGCGGAGTTGAGGAACTCCATCGAGACGGCGCCGGCGACGACCATGATCGAGCCGACCGAGAGGTCGATGCCCCCGGTCGCGACGACCAGGCACATGCCGACGGCGATCATCAGGATCGGAGCGGCGGCGCGGGCGATGTCGATGACGTTGCCGACGAGGTAGCCGGTGGTGGGGCTGACCGAGACGGCCAGGTAGCCCGGGTCCTTGACGACGTTGACGAGGAGGAGCAGGGCGATCGCCACGACTCCCCAGAAGTACTGGCGGCGGATGATCCCGCCGAGGACGGATCCCCGGGCGGGTCGGGTGTCGCTGCTCATGATGCGGCCTCCTGCGTGGCGCTCTCGAGGACGACGACGTCCTCGTCGACGACTCCCTCTGCGGCGATGGTAGTGACGATCGACTCCGCAGTGACAGCGGGACCGTTGAGGATCTCCGCGATCACGCGGTGGTCCTTCAGGACGATGATGCGGTCGCTGAGACGGACGACCTCGTCGAGCTCGGACGAGATGAAGACCACGGCGACGCCCTCGCCGGCGAGGGCGACGACCTTCTCCTGGATCTCGGCCTTCGCCCCGACGTCGATGCCGCGGGTCGGCTCGTCGAGGATGAGGATCTCGGGGGCGGTGGCGAGCCAGCGGCCGAGGAGGACCTTCTGCTGGTTGCCGCCGGAGAGCTTGCTGATCGGGCGGTCGGGGTCGGCCGGGCGCACGTTGAGCTCGACGAGGTACTTGCCTACGATCTCGTCCTTCTCCTTCTTGGAGAGGGGGCGGGCCCAGCCGCGCTTGGCCTGCACGCCGAGGATGAGGTTCTCGCGGACCGAGAGGTCGCGGATGATGCCCTCGTCGCGGCGGTTCTCGCTCGAGAACGCGATCTTGTGGGCGAGACCGGCGGTCGGCGTCGGGACGTCGATCTTCTTGCCGTGCATCGTGATCTCGCCGGTGTCGGGCTTGTCGACGCCGTAGATCAGGCGCGCGAGCTCGGTGCGGCCGGAGCCGAGGAGCCCGGCGAAGCCGACGACCTCGCCGCGGTGCAGCGTCAGGTCGGTGCTCTCGATGGAGCCCTTCTTGCCGATGCCCTTCGCGGTGTAGAGCGGGGCGTCGCGGTAGAGGTGGTCCTGGCTCTCGCGCTCGGAGTCGAGGGAGCGCAGCGCTGCGATGTCCTTGCCGATCATCTTCGAGATCAGCGAGGTGCGGTCGAGCTCGTGGGTCAGGTACTCGCCGACGAAGGTGCCGTTGCGCAGCACCGTCAGGCGGTCGCTGATCGCGTAGACCTGGTCGAGGAAGTGCGAGACGAAGAGGATCGCGACGCCCTCCGCACGGAGGCGGCGGATGACGACGAAGAGGTTCTCGACCTCGTTCGCGTCCAGGCTCGAGGTCGGCTCGTCGAGGATGAGCACCTTGGAGTCGCTCACCGTCGAGCGGCTGATCGCGACCAGCTGCTGCATCGCGATCGAGAGCGAGGCGAGCGACTGGCGCGTGTTGAGGTGGCCGAGGCCGAGCTTCTCGAGCGCGACCTTCGCGGCCTGGTGTGTGGCCTTCCAGTTGATGCCGAAGGGTCCGCGGACCTCGTAGCCGAGCATCACGTTCTCTCCGATGGAGAGGTTCGTGACCAGGTTGACCTCCTGGTACACGGTGGAGATGCCCGCGGCCTGCGAGTCGGCGGTGCCGGTCAGGCGACGGGTCTCCCCGTCGATCACGATGTCTCCGCTGTCGATGCGGTAGACGCCGGTGAGGGCCTTGATGAGCGTGGACTTGCCGGCGCCGTTCTCACCCATGAGGGTGTGGACCTCGCCCGGGAACAGGCGGAAGTCGACGCCGTCGAGGGCTTTCACGCCGGGGAAGCTGATCGAGATGTTCTTCATCTCGACGATCGGAGGCGAACCTGTCATGTCGCGTCGTTCCGTTCTCGAGCGGGGCGCAGCCGAACAGGTGCGCCGAAGGGTCGGAGCGACCGGGGCCGGCGGGTGGGCCGGCCCCGGTCGCTCCGGGGGAGTGGTGCCGCGTCGAGGACGACGCCGGGCGACCGGTGGTGCTGAGCGACTAGAACTTGCGGTCGGGCAGCGCGGTGGTGGCGGCCTCGGGCGAGTCGAAGGTCTCGCTCGGGACGACGATCGAGGACTCGACCGTCTCGCCGGCCAGGGTCTTCTCGACCGCGTCGAGGGCGGTCTCGCCGAACAGCGGGTTGTACTCGGCGACGAAGCTCAGCTCGCCGTCGGCCAGCGCCTGCAGGGCGTTCTTGGTGCCGTCGATCGTGGCGATCTTGACGTCGGTGCCGGGGGTGAGGCCGGCCTCCTGGACGGCCTGGACAGCGCCGAGGCCCATCTCGTCGTTCTGTGCGAAGACCAGCTGGACGTCGTTGTTGTTCGACTTCAGGACGGTCTCGAAGACGCTCTTGGCCTCTTCGGTGGACCAGTTCGCGGTCTGTGCGCCGATCTTGGTGAACTTCGAGTCGGCGCCGATGACCTCGTCCCAGCCTTCGTTGCGCTCGTTGACGACCGAGACGCCCGCGGGGCCCTCGAGCGTGAAGTACTTCGCGCCGCTCGGGAAGGTGGTCTTGGCCCAGTCGGCGACCGAGGTGCTGACCGCGATGTTGTCCGGCGCGATGCGGGTCACGTAGAGGTCGGTGTTGTCCGGCTCGATGCCGCGGTCGATCAGGAT
Organism: Rathayibacter sp. AY1D1; assembly: GCF_002932635.1. Lineage (NCBI taxonomy): Bacteria > Bacillati > Actinomycetota > Actinomycetes > Micrococcales > Microbacteriaceae > Rathayibacter > Rathayibacter sp. AY1D1. The sequence continues at coordinate 56,618 of NZ_PSVY01000013.1, read as the reverse complement.
GACCGGGATCTCGGCCTCCTGGGCGCGCTCGAGCGAGTCCTCCCAGCCGGAGCCCTCCGTGGCGGAGAGCAGGATGATGTCGACGCCCTCGTCCACGAAGGAGGTGAAGGAGTCGATCTGCGACTTCTGGTCTCCGTTGGTGGCGGGTGCGTACTTCAGGTCGAAGCCGGCGTCCTTGGTGAACGTGTCCTCGATGTTGGTCTCGTTCGCCTGGCGCCACGCGCCCTCGGGGCCGACGGCCACGAAGCCGATGGTGGTGAGGTCACCGCTCGAGCCGGAGCCCGAATCGGTGCCGGAACCGCCCGAGCAGCCCGCGAGTCCGAACGCGAGTGCGCCGACTGCTGCGAAACCCAGGAACTGGCCGATACGCCTCGTCTTGGACATAGATCTCCTCCTTGAGATCGCGGGCACGAAGAGAGTGCCCGAGATGGTGGACCCCGAAGGGCCTCGAATGCGGGCCTAGCGGCCCGAGGTGCGGTGAGTGCAGGATGTGCAGTGGGCGCCGGCCGAAGCAGCGCCACGTCGAAATGTTACCGTGAACAATTCTTGTGACGCAACAGCACGGCGGTGCGCTTCGGTAACGATCCGGTCGCGGGGCCCGCAGGGCCCGATGGCAACCCTCTGCCCGGTGGTCGGGCCCGGGAGTAGCTTCCCTGGCCATGATGCTCCCTCGATCGCGCTCCGTCCCCGCGACGGCCGCGACGGCGGCCCTCGTGCTCGCGCTCTGCGGATGCTCCGCGGACGGCACGGCGGCCCGCCGCGCGGCCGACGCCTTCCTCTCCGCGCTCGCCGACGGCGACGGCCGCGCGGCGTGCGCGCTGCTCACCGATTCCGCCCGCGAGGCCGTGGAGGACCGGTAGGGCGACTGCCCCGGCGGCGTGCTGGAGCTCGGGATCGCGGAAGACGGAGCAGGGGACGCCGAGGTCTACGGCCGGGCGGCGATCGTGCGCTCCGGCGGCAGCGCGGTGTTCCTCACCCCGGGCGACGACGGCTGGCTGGTGCGCGCGGCGGGGTGCACGCCGGTGGCGGACGCGCCCTTCGACTGCGTCCTGGACGGGAGCTGACGTGCGCACCGCTTCCGCCCTGTACTACGCCGTGATCGTGCTCGGCCTGATCGGGTTCTTCGCCGTCGGGATCCTCGGGAGGTGAGCCGGATGCGCCGCTTCCTGCGCGAGAACGGACTCTCGCTGTTCTTCCTCGCGATCTTCCTGCTCGCTCTCCTCGGGCAGTCGTTCGCCGGGCTCGCCGCGTACAACGACACCCAGGTCGCGGAGGGGCTGCGGGAGGTCGGCTACTGGCGCTTCGTCACCTCCTCCGACTTCGCGATCGACGTCGCCGAGAACTGGCAGTCGGAGTACCTCCAGTTCTTCCTCTACATCGGCGCGACCGTCTGGCTCGTGCAGCGCGGCTCGCCCGAGTCGAAGCGGGTGGGCGAGGAGGGCCTCGAGACCGACGAGCAGCAGAAGGCGGGGGCGTCCGCGGAGGACGACTCGCCGCCCTCGGCGTCCGCCGGCGGCGTGCGGCAGGCGCTGTTCTCGCACTCGCTGCTGCTGGTGATGGGGGTGGTGTTCCTGCTGTCCTGGGCGGCGCAGTCGGTGACGGGCGTCGTGGCCTACAACGAGGAGCAGCTGACGAGCCTGGAAGCGCCCGTCGACTGGCTCGGCTACGTCTCCTCCGCCGACTTCTGGAACCGGACGCTCCAGAACTGGCAGTCGGAGTTCCTCGCGGTGGGCAGCATGGCGGCGCTCGCCGTGTTCCTGCGCGAGCGCGGGTCGAGCGAGTCGAAGAAGGTGGGCGACCCGCACGGGCGGACGGGGATCTGAGCGGTCAGGGGGCGTCGGATCGGACGCGAATCTCGTCGCCCTCGAGGGCGAACCGCAGGGACGTGCCGATCGGGAACCGCTCGCGCAGGGCCTCCGGCGCCGCCGACGTCACGGTGAACTGCGCGACCGCGGGGAACGCTCCGGCCGTGCAGCCCTGGAAGAACAGGCCGTCCTGCGGCTCGGCGGTCCGCACGGTGGAGAGGCACGAGCCGGCGCTCGAGGAGCGGCGCTGCCGGACGACGGTGAGCCCCGTGTCGGCGGGCAGGCTCTGCCGCACGACGGTGAGCCCGCCGAAGTCCTCGGTGGTGACCGATCCGTCGAACCCCAGTCCCTCCCAGCCGGGGAGGTCGGTGCCGTTCGACAGCAGCAGCACGGCGACCTCGCGGCCGGGCTGTCCGTCCCCGGCGGTGGCGAGGAGGGTGGCCCCCGCGGCGACGGCGGCCGTCGCGGCCAGCGCGGCGAGGAGGAGGAGGCCGCGCCGACGGGAGCGGCGGGGCGGGACGTGGCCGAAAGGGTCGGACTCCTCGTCGGCGGAGGCGTCCGCGGAAGGTGCCGCGTCCTCCGGCGCCGCGTCCCCGGAGACCGCGGGAACCACCGCGCCCGGCAGTGCGGTGCCGAGGGCGGGACGGACGCGGGCCTCGAGCGCGGAGAGCCGGGCGAGCGCGCCGGGGTCCCGCTCGATGTCGGAGCCTCGGCCGTAGGCGCGCCGCTGCAGCTCCGCGAGCTCGTCCGGTCGCTGATCGTCCACCCCCGGATCCTCGCAGGCCCGGCGCCCGAGCGGGACCCGCCGGCGCGCCGAGGTCCTGGCGGTCGAGCAGCCCGGACGGCTCATCGAGACCCGGTGGACGGTGCGGCCGCTCGGCCGGCGGGGGAGGTCAGTCGTCGTCGTCGTCGAGGTCGTCGTCGCGGTCGGCGGCGATCATCTCGACGATCGTGTCGACCGTGAGCCAGGGGCCGTTGCTGACCTCGCCGATCTTCTCGCGGTCCTTGAAGACGACGATGCGGTCGCTGAGGCGCACCACCTCCTCCAGCTCGGACGAGATGTAGACGACGGTCACCCCCTCCTTCGCGAGCTGCGCGATGTGCGCCTGGATCTCGACCTTCGACGCCACGTCGATCCCGCGCGCCGGCTCGTCGAGCACGAGTAGCCGCGGACGGGTCGCGAGCCACCGCGCGAGGACCACCTTCTGCTGGTTGCCTCCGGAGAGGTACTTCACCGGGATGTCCGGGTCGGCCGGCGAGATGTTGAGCGCCTCGACGTAGGTGCGCACCAGGGTGTCGGTCTCGGCGGCCGAGAGCGGGTGCGCCCAGCCGCGCAGAGCCTGCAGGCCCAGCACGAGGTTCTCGCGGAGGGAGAGGTCGCCGATGATCCCGTCCTCGCGGCGGTTCTCGCTCGAGTGGGCGATGCGGTGGCGCAGGCCCGACACCGGGTCGGAGATGCGGGCGGGCTCGCCGTCGATCAGCACCTCGCCGGTGTCCGGCTTCTCGACTCCGCTCACGAGCGACGCCAGCTCGGTGCGCCCCGAGCCGCGCAGGCCCGCGAAGCCCACGATCTCGCCGCGGTGCAGCTCCAGATCGGTCGGGCCCACGGCGCCGCGGCGGCCGATCCCGTGCGCGCGGTAGATCGCCGGGCCGACCGGCTGGCGGCGGTGCTCGCGGCGGTCGGAGCCGATCTGCCGCAGCGCATCGATGTCCTTGCCGATCATCTTCGCGATCAGCTCGGCGCGGTCCATGGTGTGCGCCGGGTACTCGCCGACGGTGCCGCCGTCGCGGAGCACCGTCAGCCGGTCGCTGAGGGTGAGGACCTGCTCGAGGAAGTGCGAGACGAACAGGATCGCGACGCCCTGGTCGCGCAGCCTCCGCAGCACCGTGAAGAGGCGGGCCACGTCGCTGAGGTCGAGGCTGGAGGTGGGCTCGTCGAGCACGAGCACGCGCGGACGGTCGACCATCGCGCGGCTGATCGCGACAAGCTGGCGGATCGCCGGCGAGAGCGAGCGCAGCGGCAGGTGCGGGTCGAGGTCCTCCAGGCCCAGCTCGGCGAGCATCTCGGCCGCGCGGTGGTGGGTGCGCGACCAGGAGATGCCGAAGCGGCCGCGGACCTCGTGTCCGAGCATCACGTTCTCGCCGATGCTGAGGTTGTCGGTGAGGCGCTCGTCCTGGAACACGGCCGTGATGCCCGCTGCCTTCGCCTCCGCCGGGCCGCTGAAGCGCCGGGCGACGCCGTCGACGAGGATCTCGCCCGCGTCGGGCTGGTGGATGCCGGTGAGCGTCTTGATCAGCGTGGACTTGCCCGCGCCGTTCTCGCCCATCAGTCCGTGGATCTCGCCCGGCACCAGCCGCAGGTTCCCGTCCTTCAGAGCGGGTCCGGAGGCGAAGGAGACGCGGATGCCGGTCATCTCGACGACGGGTGCCGCGGAGCTCCGGGTCGTCCTCGATGAGATCGCCACGTGCCGTCCTCGGTTCGTGTGCGGCGCGCCGTCAGGGTCCGGCGTGCCAGGGGCTGCCGCCGATGATACGCGAGCGCATGCGGCGGGACGGGAACAGGAGGGTCACGATCGGGGAGCGGCCGTGGAGGAGCGGATCACCAGCTCCGTGGGGATCCGGGTGCGCTGCGGGATCTCCTGGCCGCGGATCCTCGCGTGGATCACCTCGGCGACCGTCGTCCCCAGCTTGTCGAAGTCCTGGCGGACCGTCGTCAGCGGCGGGAGGAAGTGGCGGGCGGTGGGCAGGTCGTCGAAGCCGACGATGCTCATGTCCTCGGGCACGCGGATCCCGCGCTCGACGAGGCCGTGGATCACTCCGAGCGCCATCTCGTCGTTCGCGACGACCATCGCGGTGAAGTCGGGCACCGACTGCAGGCTAGCGGCGAAGTCGTACCCGGAGTCCGGGGTCCAGTCGCCGATGACGATGGGGCGCTCGTGCATCCCCCACGACTTCGCGCGGCTGTGGAAGGCGCGCTCGCGGGCGCGCGCGTCGAGCCAGTCGAGGGGGCCGGAGAGGTGCAGCACGTCGCGGTGGCCGAGGTTCCCCAGGTGGTCGACGGCCTGGAACATGCCGGCCTGCTGGTCGACCGAGACGGTGAGGAAGCTCGGATCCTTATCGCTCTTCACCACGAGCGTCGGCACGCCGATCTCGACGGTGCGGAGGGTCGCCACGGAGGAGGAGCGCGGCGCGATCACGCAGAGCGCGTCGATCCCGAGGCCCATCAGGTGGGCGATCGCGTCGGTGGGGGTCATCTCGAGGTCCGGCCGCAGCGCGACGGAGGTGATCGAGTACCCCTTCTCGCGGGCGGCGCGCTCGATCGCGCGGAGGGTGCTCGACGGCCCGTACTCGGCGCCGCTCTCGATCATCACGCCGATGCGGTCGGTGCGCTGCGTGACGAGGGAGCGGGCGGCGATGTTCGGCCGGTAGTTGAGCTCGTCGACCGCCTCGAGGACCTTCTGGCGGGTCGACTCCTTGATGTTGGGGTGCCCGCTGAGCACGCGCGACACGGTCATGTGCGAGACGCCCGCGACCGCCGCGACATGGCGGAGGTTCGGCCGATCGGCCATGAGAGGACCTCCTCCGCTCCCCGGGCGGGTGAGCCGCGCCACCCCGGCGCGGACGAGGCTCAGAGGGCTCGGCTGCCGGGGGTGGCACCAGCATAGTCAGGCGGGGCCGACCTCCCGGTGGGCGCCTCCTGAGCGGGCGGGCATCGTCCGTTCCGCTGCCGGATCCGCCGTGGCGCGGGGCGGGCGGGACCGTCCCGGTCGCGTCGCTCTCACTGCGGTCCTCGATGATCGAGGGGGCTCCGGGGCGTCGTGAGCCCTCGCCAGAACACGTCGTGCAGGGAATGCTCGGCGACGAGCTCCGGAAGGATCGGGGCCGCGTCCGCTCCTCGTAGGAGGATGTCGTCCAACGAAGCGATGACGTCCACGACCGAGCGCGGAGTGAACTGCCCGGCGAGACGTTTCGCCTTCGCGCGGACGTTGTTGGGCGTGGGGCCCGCATCGATCACGGAGTGGTTCCAGAGCCGGCTGTGGTGAGCGCACCGGTTGCGCAGGTAGACGAGTGCGCGGACCCGGTAGGCGAAACCGGCTCGGGCGACTCCCAGACCGGACGCGACGTCCCCCGCGAGCGATCCTCGTGCCCCTCGCTCGATGCATCTCGACAGAGTTCCGAAGGACCAGGCCTCGACGGCCGACCACACCGGTAGCTCGCCGAAGGCGGCCGCGCCCCTGCCGCCGGGGAGCTCCGTGAAGCGGAGGACATGCCGTTCCCTGCTGCGCTCGATGTCGCGGAGGCACGAATCGACTGTCGACTCCGCGTTCGGAGACTCGGAGTAGAAGCTCTTCTCGAGAGAGCACTCGTACGGGCCGTGCTGACGAGCGATGACATGAGCCGTACGGCTGCGGAGAAGGATCTCGGCATGAGCCAGTCGAGCACGCAGGCTCTGCCGCAGCGCTTCATCTGCGTCGCAGACCGCTCGGACGTCCTCGAACGAGACTCCGTCCGCGAACGAGTCGTCCCCGTCGTGCGGAGCCCGCTGGAAGTAGCGGGCGTACCCGGAGAAGCGGTAGTAGTTCTGCGCGGCCAGGTAGCTCGTGCAGGCCTCCCCGTCGGCGATGCCGAGCCCGCGGTCACGGAGGAGCTGGACCTGCTGCTTCCACGACAGGCTCGGTTTCCGTGCCATCGCAGTACCTCGGTGCCGAAGAAAAAGGCCCCTCCCATGTGAGCATCGCGGAGAGGCTTGGGAGGGGGTCGATCGGATCGAATCTACCAGGCGTCCCTCAGCCGTGGTCCCTGCGGCGCCACTCGACCAGCAGGTGGCACGAGTGCTGATCGGACCATCGCCGCAGGACGGAGAGGGCCGACCGCTGCGGCGCCGAACGCTGCGGGTCTTCGAAGGCGCGGGGCGGGCGAGTACTCTCGGGAGCCTCATGGCACGCGACAACGAACCGACCGTCACCCTCACCGATCCGCTCGAGGAGCGCCTGCGCGCGCAGGTCGCCCGCGAGGGGGAGCGCAACGTCGCCCTGCGATCCGCGGCCCTGCTCACCGGCGGGTACGAGGGCGAGTCCTTCCTCCTCACCGTGGGCGGCGAGCACGCCAACGGGATCCTCAAGGGAGCGCCCTCCCTCTACTGGCCCGAGCTCTGGGGCGCCCGCGCGCTCCTCTACGTCTGGGACGACGACGCCGCCGACGCGGTGACCGCCGGACTCGCGAACCCCTCCTGGCGCGTCCGCGAGATGTGCGCCCGCGTCTGCGCCGAGCGCGTGCTGGGCGGGCAGAAGAAGCTGTCCCGCCTGACCACCGATGAGCACCCCCGGGTCCGCGCGGCAGGAGCCCGCGCTCTCGTGGCGGCCGCTCTGGCGGGGATCTCCTCCGGTCGCGACGCGAAGGGCGAGTTCGCGGCGAGCGTCGAGGCCGTCCTGACGGGCATGCTCCGCGACCCGGACCGCGACGTCCGCCGCGCCGCGCAGCAGTCGGCCGACGCGCTGCGGGACGCCCGCTCGGCCTGAGCGGACCGCCCGCCGGCGGTCGAGGCGTCGCGAAGGGCCGCTTCCCGGCTCCGATGACGACCGTTCGTGACGCCTCGGAGCCCCGGGGGCTCAGCCGACCAGGTGCGTCGCGCGCTCGAAGGCGCGCTTCAGCTCGTCGCGCTTGCGGGGCTGGCTCATCGCCCTCTGGCCGGGGCTCCACGAGTCGATGACCGTCGGGCCGTCGACCAGGTACGGCTCGATGTTCTTCTTCCAGCCGCTGGTCGGCGCGGTCCCGGCGTTGACGACGACCCGCAGGTCGGGGAGCAGCGGCAGGAGCCGGCGCAGCTCCATCGCGCCCTGCCGCACCTCGTCCGCGTCGGGGGCGCCGTCGAGCTGCCACGGCACGATGTTCCAGACCAGGGTGCGGGCGTGCAGTCCGACCTCGTCGCGGAGGGTCCAGGTCGAGGCGGCGGTCGCGTCGTCGTTGTCGACCGAGACGAAGCCGGAGCCGTCGGGGGCGGTCGACATCGGTCCCGGGGCCTCCAGCACGATGAGCGCACGCGCCTCGACGCCGGCCTCGGCCGGGTCGAAGTCGGGCACCACGGCACCCGGATGCCTGCGCATGCGCCGGGCGAGGAGCTCCTCGCGGAACGCCCGGAGGGGCTGCACCGAGGGCTCGTCCTCGAGCAGGGCCCGGCGCTCGTCGAGGGCGGAGCGGTCGCGGAAGCCGTACGGCTCGGTCAGGAACACCCTCCGAGGCTAGTCGCGATCGGCGCCGCCGCGGGAGGTGGGCCTGCGGGCGCCCTCCTGGGTGACCCCTGCAGGGCCTGGCTCGCGCCGCCCCCGGCTCCTACGGTCTGACTGCAGTCGAGAATCTGGACCGGAGGGGGTCACCGTGTCGGACGAGCCGTCAGTGAGCATCGGGGTTCCGTACGTCGAAGGGGGGTCGTCGCCACAGGTGCTGGACGTGTACAGCAGGTCGGTGTCCCCGGCCGAGGACGCCGCTCGGCCGGCCGTCGTGCTGATCCACGGCGGCGGGTGGTTCCGGGGGGACAAGAGCAAGGAGCGGGCGCTCGCGACGATGCTGGTCGACGCCGGCTACCTCGTGTTCGCGGCGGACTACCGCGAGGCTCCGGACTCGGTCTTCCCGGCCAGCAGGGACGACGTGCTCGCCGCGGAGCGGTGGGCGGTCGCGTCCGAGTGGGCGTTCGACCGGAGCAGACTGGCGTTCTTCGGCGGATCGGCGGGCGGGAACCTGGTCGTGGAGGCCGCGATCGCCACCGGCCGGCCCGCCGTCAGCTGGTCGGGGATGTTCGACCTCCTCGGCATCGTCGAGGCGACCGACGACCTCCCGGCCACGCCGACGACGCAGGACCTCGACGCCATGAAGAGCGCCGACATCAACCAGACCGGCCGGAACGACGCCTTCCTGCGCTGGACGATCCTCAACGAGGTCGGGGGCGACCGCGGGCTGCTCACCGCCGCCTCAACGACGCGCCACGCCTCCCCGGACGGTGGGCCGGTGTTCCTGGCCAACTCGCTCGGCGAGTTCGTCCCCGTGAGCGACGCGCAGGCCATGCAGGCGGCGCTCTCCGCGGTCGGAGTCGCCAGCACGCTGCAGCTGATCCCGGGCACCCGTCACGCCGAGGGGTACACGGAGGCGGCCATCGGCCCCTCGCTCGCCTTCCTCCGCGACGCCCTCCCGCCGGCCCGAGCATGACGACGACGGAGTTCGCCGGAGTCGGAAACGTCTTCTACTTCGTCGACGACCTCGACGCCGCGATCGCCTGGTACTCGGCGCGGCTCGGGCGCGAGCCCGTCGTCCGCGGCGGGGCGCTCGTGGCCTACGACCTGGACGGCACCCGCCTGACGCTGCACGAGCGGGACGAGCTGAACCGGCCCGGACCCGACGGCACGAGCCCGTACTGGACGGTCCCCGACGTCGACGCCGTCGTCGCCGACTGGACGGCGAACGGCGCCGTCGCCCACCGCGGTCCGAAGACGGTGTTCACGGGGGAGCGGCTGTGCCAGCTGCTGGACCCGTTCGGCAACCTCTTCTCGGTGCGGCAGGCCGTGCCCCGTGACTGAGGACGTCGCTCCGGCTCCGGCCGCCCCGGCGCAGACGTCCGCGCCGGCGCAGCCGTCGGCCTGGGCGCCCATGGCGATCACCGCCTTCCGCGTGCTGTGGTTCGCCCAGCTGGGCAGCAACATCGGCACCTGGATGCAGACCGTCGGAGCCCAGTGGTACCTGGTCGAGGCGGCCGCGGGCGCGGCGGTCGTCGCGCTCGTGCAGACGGCGAGCCTGGCGCCCTCGATCCTCGTCGCCCTCCCCGCGGGCGTGCTGGCCGACTCGCTCGACCGGCGGCGGCTGCTCATCTGGGGGTCGTCGGCCAGCGCGCTGCTGGCGGCGGCTCTGACGGTCGTGGCGGCGGTCGGTGCGCTGACGCCGTGGACGATCCTGGCCTTCACCTTCCTCCTCGGCATCACCTCCACCCTGACCTCGCCCGCCTGGCAGGCGATCCAGCCGGAGCTCGTGCCCCGGAACCTGATCGCGGCGTCGTCGGCCCTCGGAGGGGTGACGGTGAACGGCGCGCGCGCGGTCGGCCCGGCCCTGGCGGGCGTCGTCCTCTCGGCGTTCGGCGCTCCGGTAGTCTTCGGCATCAATGCACTGAGCTTCATCGGCGCGGCGCTCGCTCTGCTCTGGTGGAAGCGGCCGGCGCAGACCGGCCTCGACGACCGCGAGCAGTTCGGCGCCGCGCTGAAGGGAGGGATCCGGTACGTCGCCTCCGCGCACCTCGTCCGCCGGATCCTCCTCCGCTCCGCGCTCTTCGCCCTGCCGGCCAGTGCGCTCTGGGCGCTGCTGCCGCTCACCGCGAAGCGCCTCCAGCTCGACTCCAGCGGCTACGGCTTCCTCCTCGGGGCCCTCGGTGCCGGTGCCGTGCTCGGCGTCTTCGCCCTGCCGCTCGCCCGCCGGAAGCTCTCGGACGACGTCGTCATCGGGGCGAGCGCCGTGCTGTTCGCGGCGGGGACGCTCGCGGCGGCCTTCCTGCCCCTCGTCCCGGCGCTGCTGCTGCTGGTCCTCGCGGGGCTGGCCTGGATCGGCACCCTCACCGTGCTGAACGCGGCACTGCAGCTCACACTGCCGCAGTGGGTGCGGTCCCGCGGAGCCTCGATCTACATCCTGGTCTTCATGGGGACCATGGCGGTCGGCTCGATCGGCTGGGGCCTGGCCGCGCAGGTGCTCGGCACCGCGCCCGCGTACGCCGCGGCGGCCGCTCTGCTCCTCCTCGTGGCGGCCAGCGTGCGGGTACTGCCGCTGCTGCCGGGGACGGGCACCGTCGACCGCAGCATCTCGATGTCGTGGCCGACGCCCACGCTGGTGTTCGAGCCGGAGCCGACGGACGGGCCGGTGATGGTGCAGATCTCGTGGACGGTCCGCCCCGACTCCCTCGCGGACTTCCGATCGGCCTTGCGGCTGCTGGAGAGCTCCCGCCGCCGGACCGGCGCCTCGCGGTGGGCGCTCTACCGGAGCGGGGAGGAGGCCGACGTGCAGCTGGAGACGTTCATGGTGCCCTCGTGGGGCGAGTTCCGGCGGCAGGAGACCCAGCGGCTCACCGGCCGCGACCGCGAGATCCGCGCGGCGGCGCTGACCCACGCCGACGGCGATCCCGTCGAGCGGCACTTCTTCCCGAGCGCGACGCCCTCCTCCTGAGAGAGGGAGCGGCGGCGAGCCGTCCCCGTGATCGTCGAGACGCCGGCCTGCGAGCGGTGTCCCGGCGGCGCGCGGACGCCTCGGCGCGTCTCGGGCGCGAGGGCCGAGGTGCGCCGCGGTCAGCCGCCGACGGTGGAGCCGAAGCCGGACTTGCCGGAGGAGCCGAAGCCGCCCGAGAGGGTCGCCTTCGAGCCGACGGTCGAGCCGGCCGGCGCACGCTGCACGACGTCGGGCTGGGTCGCTCCGCGGGCCGCGAAGCCGCCGGACGCGACGGGCGCCCAACTGGTCGCCCGCGTCGAGTTCCAGCGCGAGGACGCGAAGATCAGCGGGCCGAGCCAGAAGCCGCCGGCGTAGTGCCCGCGGTACTCGTCGGTCGCCTCGCACAGCTGCTCGGGGTCGTCGCCGACCTCCTCGCCCTGCGCCTGGAGCTGGGCGATCTGCTCCCGCACGTCGGCGAGGCAGTCCTCGCGGCTCGCGTAGACGGGGCGCTCGGCGTTCTCGGGGATGACGTAGTCCTGGCCGTCGGCTCCCGTGGCGACGACGCCGTCGGTCGAGGGGCCGCCGTTCGCGAGAGCGACGGCGAGGCCCACCGCGCCGACCGCGACCGCGCCGCCGATGAGCAGGCCGCGGCGGTTCTTCGCGATGCCGCTGATGCCCACGCTCCGGGAGCGGTGGGGAGCGGTGCGGGTGGAGCCGTCGCCGCGGCCGGTGCCGCCGCTCGAGCCGCCGCTCGGCGTGCCGGAGCCCGCCTCGGGCTCGCGGCTGCCCCAGTCGTTCCCGGAGCTCGGCGTCCCGGAATCGCCGGGGGTGCGGTCGTCGTCCGTCATCGGGTCTCCTCGTCCTGCGGGCGGGCCGCGCGGGTGTCCTGCGGCCGGTCGTGCTCGGGGGCGCCGTACTCGGGCGCGGGGGTGCCGGGCGCGGGAGCGCCGTAGGCGGGGGTGGCGCCGTGCCCGGGGCGGGAGGCGGCCGACGCGCCGTCCGCGGCCGTCGCGACCCCGTCGCTCCGTCCGCCCTCGATGTAGTGGGGGACGAACTCCGCCAGGTCGCCGGTGATCAGGCCGCTCGTCTCGCGCACGTCGATGCCGGCCGGGGTCTCGCCGACGATCCAGCTGCCGATGACGACGGTCTTCCCGTCGACCCGGGCCAGCTCGGCGCGCTCCTGGTGGATGAAGCCCTCGGCGCCGTAGCTCCCGCCGTTCTCGGCGACGACCGAGCCGTCGGCGTCGAGGACCGTCACGTTGGCGCCCTCCCGCCCCAGGCGCGGCTTGCGCACCTGGGCGGTGCCGGGCAGCGGATGCACGGAGGCGGGCAGCAGGTTCGGGTGGCCGCGGAACATCTCCCACAGCACCACCAGCAGCTGCTTGTTGCTGAGCAGGAGCTTCCACGCCGGCTCGACCCAGCGGGTGCGCTCGCGCCGGTCGAGGAGGAGGCCGCCGAACTGCTCGCCGAGCATCCACTCCCACGGGTAGAGCTTGAAGACGTGGCGGATCGGCTCGCCGTCGCCGTCGAGGAAGCCGGCGCCGTCGAGCTCGTAGCGGATGTCCTCGACGAAGATCAGCTTGGGGTCGAAGCCGGCCTGCGCCGCGGTCTCGGCCATGTAGGCGACGGTGTCGGCGTCCTCGACGATCAGCTCGCCGTCTCCGGAGTCGTGCAGCGACGCGAGGTGCAGCCGGGCGCCCTCGTCGAGGCTCCAGCGCTCGAGGCGGAGGTGGCGCCACTGCTCGACGAGCTGCTCGTGCAGGCTGTTGAACTGGTCGGCGTCGGGCCCCTTCGTCTCGACGAGCCACTGCCACTGGGCCGCGGCGGTCTCGACCAGCGAGGTCGGGGTGTCGGCGTTGAACTCGAGCAGCTTCACTGCGCCCGCGCCGTCGTAGGCGAGGTCGAAGCGGCCGTAGACCGTGGGGTCGTCCTCGTCCCACGAGGTGCGCACCAGGTCGTGGAAGCGGGGCGGGATGCCGAACTCGGCGAAGCGGCCCTTCCGCACCACGAGCTCGCACGCCTCCATGCAGAGGTCGAAGAGCTCCGAGGTCGTGCGCTCGAGCAGGTCGATCTCGGCGGGCTCGAAGGAGTAGGCCGCGGACTCGTTCCAGTAGGGGCGGCCGCCCTCGGAGGGGAGGTCGTAGAAGCTGAAGCCGATCTCGTCGCAGCGGGCTCGCCAGTCCGGTCGCGGAGTGAGGGTGTGTCTGCGCATGATGTCCGGCAAGTGTAGGTCGGGCGTCCGCGTGAGGGCAGGGGGTGGCGCCGTCCTCCGCGCTAGCCTCGACGGGAGCGAAAGGCCGTGCCATGACCGCACCCCTCCCGCTCGCGGGCGTCCGCGTCCTCGAGCTCGGCAACTTCATCGCGGCGCCCACCGCGGGCCGGCTGCTCGCCGACTTCGGCGCCGAGGTGATCAAGGTGGAGCGGCCCGGCACGGGGGACGAGCTGCGCCGCTGGCGGCTGCACGAGGGGTCCGAGACCTCGCTCCTCTTCCACACGATCAACCGCAACAAGCGCTCGATCGCGCTCGACCTGCGCACGGACGAGGGGCGCGACGCCGTCCGCCGCCTGGTCGCCGAGTGCGACGTGGTGCTCGAGAACTTCCGGCCCGGCACGCTCGAGCGCTGGGGGATCGGGCCGGCCGTGCTCGACGATGCCCGGCCCGGCATCGTGATCGGCCGCATCTCCGCGTTCGGGCAGACCGGCCCGCTGTCGGCCCGGCCCGGGTTCGCGGCGGTCGCGGAGGCGATGGGCGGGTTCCGCGAGCTGGTCGGCGACCCGGACCGGCCGCCCGTGCGCGTCGGCGTCTCGATCGGCGACTCGATCGCCGGGCTGTACGCGGGCTACGGAGTGATGATGGCGCTGTTCCAGCGCGAGACCCGCCGCTCCGCGGGGCTGGATCCGGCACCGCTGGCGGAGCGGGTCGTCGACGTCGCGCTGCACGAGGCGATGTTCTCGATGACGGAGTCGCTGATCCCCGACTACCAGGCGCACGGCATCGTCCGGGAGCGCGTCGGCGGGCGGATGGAGGGCATCGCCCCGACCAACGCCTACACCTGCGCCGACGGGGCGAGCATCGTGATCGCGGGGAACGCGGACGCGATCTTCCAGCGGCTGATGGCGGTGATCGGCCGCGCCGACCTGGGCGGGGACCCGGCGCTCGCCTCGAACGAGCAGCGCTGGGCCCGGCGCGACGAGCTGGACGCGGCGATCGGCGCGTGGACGGCGGGCCGCACCGCCGCCGAGGCGCTCGCGGTCCTCGACGACGAGGGCGTCCCCTCCGGCCCGATCTACACGGCCGCCGACATCAGCGCGAGCGAGCAGTACGCGGCGCGCGACATGATCCAGGCCTTCGACGTCGAGGACGCCGGCGGCACCCTGTGCGGCGTGGGCTTCCCGGGGATCGTGCCGGTGCTCGGCGGCCGCTCCCTCCCCATCCGCTCGCTCGCGCCCGACCTGGGCCAGGACACCGAGGAGGTGCTGGGGATGCTCCGGCGGATCGGTCCCGCTGCTCCCTCCGCCGGCGGGGCTGCTGCTGCAGCTCCGGCCGCTGCTGCTGCAGCTCCGGCCGCTGCTGCTGCAGCTGCTCCCTCCGCCGCCGCTGCCGAGGAGGCCGGCCGGTGACCGCGCTCGCCTCCGCGCGCCTGCGAGACGTCACCCTCCGCGACGGCCTGCAGCTCACCGGCAAGCTCCTGACGACCGAGCGCAAGGTCGACCTCGCGCGCACGCTGCTCGCCGCAGGGGTGCCCGAGCTCGAGATCGGCTCGCTCGCGCGCGGCGACCTCGTCCCTCCGATGGCCGACACCCTCGACGTGATCGCCGCGCTCACTCCCGAGGAGCTGGAGCGGTGCTGGGTGTGGGTCGCGACTCCGCGCCACGTCGAGCGTGCGGCCGCCGCGGGGGCGCGCCGCTTCCAGTACTGCTTCTCGGCGTCCGACTCGCACAACCTCGCCAACGTCGGCAGGCCGACCGAGGCGAGCCTGGCCGCGATGCCGGAGGCGGTCGCGCTCGCCGAGAGCGTCGGCGGGCGGATCCAGCTGTGCATCGCCACCTCCTTCACCTGCCCGTTCGAGGGTCCGGTCGACCCGGAGCGCGTGCTCGCGATCGCGCGCGACCCGCGAGCGGCGGGAGCGGCCGACGTGGTCGTCTGCGACACGCTCGGGCAGGCGCACGCCGGCCAGGTGGCGTCGCTCGTCTCGCGCGTGGCCGCGGAGACCCCGCCGCGCGAGATCGTGTTCCACGGCCACGACACCTGGGGCTCGGGCGTCGCGAACGCGATCGCCGCCGTGCAGGCCGGGGCCGCGGTGGTCGACGGCGCGCTCGGCGGCCTCGGCGGCTGCCCCTTCGCGCCGGGCGCCAGCGGCAACACGGCGACCGAGGACCTCCTGTTCGCCCTGCGCCCCGACTGGTTCACGCCCGGCGCGCTGGCGGTCCTCGTCGGCGAGTCGGAGTCGCTGCTCGCCGAGCTCGGCGAGCCCGGCCGCTCGAAGGCCGCGCAGGGCGCCCGCTCGAACGCCCCCGCGTTCCCCTGGGCGCTCTGAGCGGATCGTCCCCCGCCCGCCGGTCCGAAGCGTCGCGAACGGCCGCCTCCCGCCGCGGAGGACGACCGTTCGCGACGCCTCGACAGCGTCGTGCGGGTCAGCGCGCGAGCAGCGCGCCGAGGCGTGCGCGCTCGGCGCGGAGGACGTCGACCAGGAGGGAGCCCTCGGGCGCGGCGAGCCAGCGCTCCAGGGCGAGGTCGAAGAGGGCGGAGGCCGCGAGGGCGGCGAGGGCCGCGTCCTCCGGCGCGACTCCGGCGTCGACGAGGGCGGCGCGCATGCTCTCGGCGAGGGCGGCCGACTTCAGGAGCTCGCGCTCGCGCAGCTGCGACTCGGAGCGCACGACGGCACGGCGGGCGGCGATCGGAGCGCGCCAGGTCTGGAGGTCGCCCGAGGCGGCCGCCTCGAGGCCGTGCATCACGAGGTCCATCGGCGCGAGGCCGGCGGGGGCGCCGGCGAGCAGGCGGCCGACGATCTCGGGGAACTCGCGCTCGCGGAGGAAGAGGACGTCGCGCTTGTCGGCGAAGTGGCGGAAGAAGGTGCGGGTGGTGAGCCCGGCGCGCTCCGCGATCGCGGGGACGGTGGTGCCCGCGTAGCCGTGCTCGGCGAAGAGCTCCATCGCCGCCTGCTCGAGGCGGAGGGCGGCGTCGGGGGCCCAGCGTGACATCCGCCCAGGATAGCTGACGACACGACGTGTCATCGGGAGTAGTGTGACGACACGTCCTGCCATCACTTCCGACTGGAGCCGCCCGTGCCCGAGAACGCCGCCGCCCTGCTGACCGCCCCGCGGGCCGACCTCGTCGTCCGCCCCGCTCCGATGCCCGTCCCCGGTCCGGGGGAGGTCCTGCTGCGCAACCGCGCCCTGGCCGTGAATCCGGTCGACGAGATGAAGCAGTGGACGGGCGATCTGATGTTCCGGTGGGTGCCGTACCCGGCGGTGCTCGGGGAGGACGTGGCCGGAGTGGTCGAGGCGGTCGGCCCTGGAGTGACGCGCTTCGCCGTCGGCGACCGGGTCGTCGCGTACGCGGTCGGGATGGAGCGCGGGCGGCGGAACCGCGACGAGGGCGCCTTCCAGGAGTACACGGTCGTGCGCGAGGACCTGGCGGCGCCGATCCCCGACCGGCTGGGCTTCGAGGAGGCGGCGGTGCTGCCGCTCGCGGTCTCGACGGCGGCGACGGCGCTGTTCCAGCGGGACCACCTCGCCCTGCCGCACCCGAGCGTCCCGGTCCGGCCGACGGGCAGGACGGTCGTGGTCTGGGGCGGGACGACGAGCGTGGGGAGCAACGCGATCCAGCTCGCCGTCGCCTCCGGGCACCGCGTGGCGACGACCGCGTCGCCCCGCAACCACGATCGGATGCGCGAGCTGGGCGCCGAGATCGTGCTCGACTACCGCAGCCCCACCGTCGTCGCCGACCTGGTGGCGGCGCTCGCGGGCCACGAGGTCGCGGGGGTGCTCGCGATCGGGACGGGCTCCGGTGCCCCGTCGGTGGCGGTGGCCGCGGGCACCAGAGCGCGACGCGTCGCCCTGGCCAGCCCCTCCGTCTCGTTCGGCTCGCTCCCGCGCCGGCGCGGTGTCAGCGGCGCCTTCGTGCGGACGATGCTGCGCCTGGTCGGCGGCACCGCGGCGCTGCAGATCGCGGCCCGTCGCCGCGGCATCCGCGCCCGCTTCGTCTGGGGCGGCTCGCTGACGACGAACGAGGTGGGGCCGATGCTGTGGCGCGACCACCTGCCGGCGGCGCTCGCCGAGGGCCGTCACGTCTGCGCCCCGGCGCCCGAGGTGGTGGGTGAGGGGCTCGCCGCGCTGCAGCCCGCCCTCGACCGGCTGCACGAGGGTGTGTCGGCGGTGAAGCTGGTCGTCCGGCTCTGAGGGCGGGCCGCCGCCGCCCGCCCAGGCCGTGCCGCGGACCGGCCGCTCCGCCCGCAGCCGCTCCGCCCGAGCCGTGCCGCCGAGTGGCCGCAGCGCCGGAGCCTCGGTATCGTGGCGCGCTCCGACGCGACCCGAGGAGATCCCGTGATCCGCCGCACCGCCCCCGGAGCCGCCGCGCTCCTCCTGCTCGCCCTGACCGGCTGCTCCGCCGGGTCGTCGCCCGCGGCGTCCCCGTCCGCCACTCCGGAGCCCGTCGGCGGCCTCGGGGTCGCCGTCTCGGCGCTCTGCGAGCCCGGCTCCGATCCGCAGTGCGTCCCGGTCGGCGGGCAGGACGTCCTCGTCGATCCCGAGGACTTCACCCGCGCGGGCGTCGCCGCGGTAGAGGCCGATCCGAGCACGGGGGTCGTCGACGTCCGGTTCGACGAGGCGGGCGCCGCCCTCCTGCGTCGCGGCTCGCAGGCGGCCATCGACGAGGGGGCCGACGGCCGGCTCCTCCTCCGCGTGGGCGACCGGGTCGAGTCTGCGCTCTCCGTGATGCAGCCGATCGAGGGCGACACCGTGCAGATCGTTCCCGCGGAGGGCGACGCGCAGGGGCTGGTCGACCGGATCCTCGCCGGCTGACGCCCGCCTAGGATCGGCGCATGGCGAAGGGTTTCCGCACGGAGCGCGCGCAGGCGCTCCTCCTCGCGCAGCCCTGGGCGCTCTCGCTGGTGAGCGCCGTCTTCGTGGCGGGGATGCTCTGGCTGGCGGCGGACGCGGGCTGGGATCTCGGCGCGGTCGTCGGCGGCGGACGCCGGCACGCACCGCTGTGGCTGGTGCTCCTGCTCGGCCTGCCGCTGTTCGGCGCCGGAGTGGTGCTCGGCGCGGTCCGGCAGGTGCGGCTCCTGCGGCGGCCGGCGGCGCCGCCCGTCCCGAGTCCGGAGGCGGAGCGGCTGCGGCGCGAGGGCCCGGGCTGGCTCAGCCGGCGCGAGGACGAGCGGGCGGCGCAGGACGGGACCGGGAGCGCGCAGGGCGGCATCGGCAGCACACCGGACGTGATCGGCAGCGCTCCCGACGGCACGGACGACCCGCGCGACGAGGCCCGCTGACCGCGCCTCAGAGGTGCAGCATCCCCCAGTCGATGATCACGGCCAGCGCCGTGTAGGCCGCGGCCACCGCTCCGACCGCCTTTCCCGCGCGGTCGAGGTCGGCCTGCGGGTCCGGACCGGCGTCGGCGACGACCCGGAGCAGCGCTCCGACCAGCGCGATCAGCGTGATCGCCAGGATCCAGACCTTGAGCGACGCGTGCGGATCGACGTGCGCGAGCGTCAGCGCGACGACCGGCACCGCCACCACGAGCACCGACGCCAGCACCAGGAGGCAGCCGCGCCGGGTGAGGCCGGTCGGCCCGAAGGAGCCGCCGCGCATCCAGGCGCGCACGCGCTGCCTCCGCGACGCGGGCGGACCGCCGGCGGAGTCCGCGTCGGTCGAGGGCCCCCAGTCCTGCGCGGTCGTCATCGCGCGGTGCCGGAGCGGTCGGGAGTCGGGCTGGGCCGCATCGGGTCCTCCAGGAGACGAGGGGGCACGTCGGACGGTGGTGCCGACCCCTCAGTCTCGGGAGCGCCTCCGGCAGCGGCAAGCGCCTCTTCCGGACATGTCCGGAAGAGGACGCTCAGGCCCGTCCCTGCAGGATCAGATTCCAATACACCCACGGCAGGACGCGGCGGTCGGCGAGGTAGGTGAGGCGCCGCTCCTTCGCCAGGCCCGTCCAGAAGGGGACGGTCGGCTTCGGGCGGTAGCGGTCGTCGAACTCGGCGAACACCACGCTCGACCGCGAGACCACGAAGGGGCAGACGGAGTAGCCGTTGTAGACGCGGGGGAGCGGGCGCCCCTTCTGCGCGGCGACGAGGTTCTTTGCGAGCGTGGTGGTCTGCTGGCGCAGTGCTCCTCCGGACTTCGAGTTGACCGTGGCCGCCGCGTCGCCGAGCGCCCACACGTCGGGGAACCGCGGGTGCCGCAGGGTCAGCGGGTCGACCTCGACGAAGCCGCCCTCGTCGCCCTCGGCGGCCAGTCCGGTGCCGGCCAGCCAGTCGGGGGCCGACTGCGGGGGCACGGCGTGCAGCACGTCGTACGACAGCGTCTCGCGCGGGCCGTCGGTCGAGCGCCGCGCGCGGTCGGGGCCGGGGAGGGCGGTCGCGCGCTCGTCGACGGCGAGGACGACCCTCCGCTCGGCCGCGTCGACCTCGACCAGCTCGCGGCCATAGCGGACCTCGATCCCGTACTCCGCCACCTTCCGCTCGAGCTCGGAGTCGATCAGCGGCATCCCGAACAGGGTGGGGGTCGGCACGACGAGCACGACGCGGATGCGGTCGAGGACGCCGGTCGCGCGCCAGTAGTCGCAGGCGAGGTACATCGGCTTCTGCGAGGCGCCGGAGCAGGTGCCGGGGCCGCCGGGCTGCGTGAAGACGACGGTGCCGGAGCGGACCTCGCGGAGCACCTGCGACGCCTTGCGGGCGTACTCGTACTCGTAGTTGGACACTCCGAACGGCGAGTCCATCGCCTCCTGGAGCCCGGGGACCGCGGCCCAGTCCTTCTGGATCCCGGGGCAGACGACGAGCTGCCCGTAGCCGACGGTGCGGCCGGAGAGGAGGGTGACCGTGTGCGCGACCGGGTCGATCGTCTCGACGCGGTCCTGGATCCAGACGACCCCCTTCGGCGTCACCGAGCCCTGGGGCCGGGTCGCCGCGGAGGCGGGTGCGGTGCCGCCCGCGACGTGGGAGAGCATCGGCTGGTAGACGTGGGTCGACCGGGGCTCGATCACCGCGACGTCGTCCACTCCGGAGCGCCGCAGCCGTCCCGCGGTCGAGAGTCCGGCGTTGCCGCCGCCGATGATGAGGACGTCGTGGCGGGCCGCGCCGGGATCGGTCATGGCCTCACCCTAGGGGCGCGCCGGGGCGAGCGGACGGGCTTGCGCAGACCCGCGGAAGGGGGTGCGCTCGGAGCGCCCGGGACGGTGATCCCGCACGGCCGCCCGGCTCGCGTCAGGCCGCCTCGAGCGCCTGGATCGCGGTCCTCGCGGTCGCGCAGGGGTAGGAATCGTACCCGTCGTGGGCGTCGAAGGCGCGGCACTCGGCGCAGCGGAGCCGCACTCCGGCGCCGCCCTCGAGGACGCGCTCGGGGCGGTGCCCGTGCAGGATGACGGCGAGGCTCGCGACGAGGGGGTCGCTGCTCACCAGCGCGCTCCGCAGCGCCTCCGACCGGCGGCGGAGGTAGTCGTCCGCCACGGCGTCGATCGACTGCTCGGGGAGGTCCGGCTCGGGCCAGGAGGCGGGCCGCTCGACGGGCAGGTCGAGCTCGTCGAAGCCCATCGACCAGTCCGGGAACCGGCGCTGCTCGTGCACGCTGGTCCAGACGGTGACCACTCCCTCGTGCCGCGGGTCGGCGAGGATCCGCGCGTAGAGCGAGCGCACGTCAGACTCCTCGCCCTCGAGCAGCTGCATCACTCGGCGGCCGCGGAAGACGAGCATCCCCGAGACGCCGTGCTCGACGTTGTTGCGGCGGCTCGTCTCGAGCAGCCGGCGGATCTCCCCCGAGCCCAGGTCGCGGTCGAGCGTGCTGACGTAGACGACGGTGAAGACGAGGGAGTCGCGCCGAGGCGAGTGCTCGACGAGGTGGAGCGTCGCGGGGGAGCGGGCGCCGGCTTCGGGGTCCATCAGGGCCGCGACCTCCGGGAACTCGAGCCAGATCAGGTCCTCCGGAGCGCTCGGCTCCACGGCGGTGACCGCCGGGACCGCGTCCAGCCACTGGGTCCGCTGGCGGAGGTCGGCGGCGACGGCCTTCTCGTCGAGCCCGGGCAGGAGGCCTGCGGCGCCGGAGACGAAGAGGCTCGTCGCGGAGTTGAGCAGCAGCGTCACGACCGTCGCGTGGCCGTCGCCGCCGAGCACGGGGAGCTCGACACTGTCGGTGCGGCCGTGAGCGGCGAGCCCGGAGGCGTAGGAGACGAGTGCGTCGGCGACCGCGTCCCCCACCTGGAAGGTCGCGCCGGCGTACTGGATCTGCTTCACAGCCCTACGATGCGCCTGCGGCGGATCCACGGGTAGGGGTACCGGTGCCGAGTGGAGCGTGCAGGGGTCGCGGCTACTCCCGCCCGAGGAGCAGGGAGCTGCGACGGGCGCCTCCGCGCCGGCCGCGAAGGCGAGCTCCGGGCGCCCGCGGTGCCGGACGGCGGCGGGATCGGCGCGGGCGTCGGCATGCGCGGCTCTCTCAGCATGCGGAGAGCGGCTCCCCATCTCCGCGCGCTCGTCCGCACCCTGCCCCATCACGGGCGCCACCGGTACCCTTGACAGGTGCCCCTGACCCTCCCTCCGCTGAGCCGCGCCCGCGCGCGCGCCGCCGCGGCGTACCCGACCCGGCAGCTGCTGACCAAGCGCGCCTCGGGCACGAACGGATGGCTCAGCTCGTGGGGGACGAACGCGCACGGCGAGATCGCCGGCTGCCCGCCGCCGCGCGGCTGACCCGCGACCGCCCCTCCTCCGGAGTCCGCGGCCGCGTCCCCGCGCTCACCCACCCCTCCGGACGGAACCCCTCATGCCGCACCAGCCCCTGCCCGCCGATCAGGCCCCCCACTCGATCTGGCGGGGACTCCGCCAGACCCTCCAGAAGGACACGGTCGGCGGAGCGTTCCTGCTCACCGCGACCCTCCTCGCCCTGATCGTCGCCAACAGCCCCGCGTCCGCGCTCTACAGCGCGGTCCGCGACTTCCGCTTCGGCCCCGAGGCCCTGCACCTCGAGCTGAGCGTCGGGTCGTGGGCGGCCGACGGCCTGCTCGCGATCTTCTTCTTCGTCGTCGGGCTCGAGCTCAAGGAGGAGTTCGTCGCCGGCAAGCTCCGCGACCCCAAGACGGCGCTCGTGCCGATCGTCGCGGCCGTCGGCGGCGTGGCCGTCCCCGCCCTGATCTTCACCGCGGTGAACCTGCCCCGCGGAGGAGCCGCGCTGGACGGCTGGGCGATCCCCGCCGCCACCGACATCGCCTTCGCCGTCGCGGTGATCGCCGTGGTCGGCCGCTTCCTCCCGCCGGCGCTGCGGACGTTCCTCCTCACGCTCGCCGTGGTGGACGACCTCATCGCGATCACGATCATCGCCGTCTTCTACACCGCCGGCATCGACGTGCTGATGCTCCTGCTCGCGCTGGTGCCGCTGGCGGTCTTCGCGGTCTGCGTGCAGCGCGGCGTGCGCGCCTGGTGGGTGCTGATCCCGCTCGGAGTGGCGACGTGGGCGCTCGTGCACGCCTCGGGCATCCACGCCACGGTCGCGGGCGTGCTGCTCGGCTTCACCGTGCCGGTCGTCGCGACGAAGCGCGCCCGGGTGCGGGTGGGGTCGGATGCGGAGGGGCGCCCGGTCTACGACGGCCTCGCCGCGCACTTCGCCGACCGCTGGAGCGTCCTCTCGACCGCGGTCGCGGTGCCGGTCTTCGCGTTCTTCTCGGCCGGAGTGACGGTCGGCGGAGTCGCGGGCCTGGTCGACTCGTTCCAGGACTCGATCGCCGTGGGCATCATCGCGGGCCTCGTGCTCGGCAAGCCGCTCGGCATCGCCGGGAGCACCTTCCTCCTGACCCGGTTCCGCGGCATCGGCCTGGATCCGTCGCTGCGCTGGGTGGACGTGATCGGCATGGCGTTCGTGGCCGGCATCGGATTCACGGTGTCGCTGCTCGTCGGCGAGCTCTCGTTCGGCGCGGGCAGCGAGTCCGACGACCACGTGAAGGTCGGCGTCCTGGCCGGCTCGTTCCTCGCGGCGGTGATCGGAGGCGCGATCCTCTCGGTCCGCAACCGCCACTACCGCCGCCTGCAGGACTGACGGCCGACGGGATCTCGCGGCGCCCGCGGCCCGGGCGGCTCGATCGGCACGCGCCTCCTGCTGGTCGAGCAGCCGCCGCAGGCGCCCTGTCGAGGCCCGCGCGGCTCAGCCGTGCAGGCCGTGGACGACCGCGTGGCCGCGGCCGCCGGAGATGAGCAGGCGGTTCACCGGGGTCGTGACGACGAAGGCCAGGGCCAGGGCGCCGGCGAGCGAGCCCCAGAAGAGGCCGGACGAGAGGCCCGCGTCCATCGCTCCGGGGATCGCGAGCACCACCGTGTTGTCGACGATCTCCATCACGGCGATCGAGACGGTGTCGGCCGCCAGCGCGATGCCGACGGCGGCGCGCCACGTCACTCCGGAGCGGAGCACGCCCCGCAGCGTGAGCGCGTAGCCGAACACGAAGGCGAGGACGATCGAGAGGGCGACCGTCGCCAGGGCGGGCAGCCCCAGGGCGGAGCCGATCACCATGCCGAGGACCTCGCCGATCGCGCAGCCGGTCAGGCAGTGCAGGGTCGCGAGGGCGGCGGCGCGCCAGGTGGTCGGGTGGTGGTGGGCGTGGTCGGTCATGGTGTCTCCTCCGGTTCGGTCCAGGGGAGTGCAACATACCCCCGGGGGGTATATTCCCGACCCGGCCGTCGGAGT
The DNA here is from genome assembly GCF_002932635.1 of Rathayibacter sp. AY1D1. Lineage (NCBI taxonomy): Bacteria > Bacillati > Actinomycetota > Actinomycetes > Micrococcales > Microbacteriaceae > Rathayibacter > Rathayibacter sp. AY1D1. The sequence goes on along the minus strand of NZ_PSVY01000013.1, from coordinate 32,766 downwards.
CTCCTCCGGCTCCGCAGGCGCGCGAGCCGTTCGCCCGGGCGCGCTACCCTCGCCCCGTGCTCCTCCGAGCACCGCCCCTCGACACCAGGAGCCCCGATGGCCGCCCCCACCGTCCTCTTCGTCTGCATCCACAACGCCGGCCGCTCGCAGATGGCCGCCGGCTACCTCCGCGCCCTCTCCGGCGGCGCCGTCGAGGTCCGCTCCGGCGGCTCCGAGCCCGGCGACAGCATCAACCCGATCGCGATCGAGGCGATGGCGGAGGAGGGCATCGACATCTCGCAGGCCGTCCCGCAGCTGATGACCACCGAGCAGGTCCAGGCCTCCGACGTCGTGATCACGATGGGCTGCGGCGACGTCTGCCCCGTCTTCCCGGGCAAGCGCTACGAGGACTGGGACCTCGCCGACCCGAAGGGCCGACCGCTCGAGGAGGTCCGCTCGATCCGCGACGACATCAGGGCCCGCGTGCAGTCACTCGTCGCGGAGCTGCTGCCCGCCTGAGCCGGTCGATCCCGTCCGGCCGCGTCAGCGTTCGGCGGGAGGCGGGAACGTCCGCCCGACCGGAGGCGAGCCCGCCAGGAGCGCCGCGCGCGCCCGGTGCAGGAAGACGGCGGTCATGACGACCCGGGCGCGGGCCGGCGACGAGTCGAGCGGGCCGATCAGCTCCTCGATCCGCGCGAGGCGGTCGTAGAGGGTCTGCCGGCCGATGCCGAGCGCGGCCGCCGTCGCCGTCTTGCTCCCCCACAGCGACGCGAAGGCCTCGAGGGTGGCGAGCAGCTCGCCGCGCTGGGCGCGCAGGGGCCCGAGCACCTCCTCGACGAGGTCGTCCGCCTCCGGATCGTCCTGCAGAGAGCTCGCGAACCGCTCCAGGCGGTACTGGCGCGAGTCGACGACTCCGCCTGCGGGCGCCCACTCGCGCGCGCCGCGCACCTCCGCCAGCTCCCGGGGCACCCGCTCCTGCCCGCCGAGCCCGCTGCCGACGCAGAGCAGAGCGTCCGAGTCGAGGGCGGCGCCGAGGCGCAGCAGCTCCGCGCGGCCCTCCTCCATCGCGGCGGCGGTGGCGAACGGCAGCAGCGCCAGCAGCTCGGAGCCGACCACGCAGAGCACCGGGCCGGGATCCGCTCCCGCGCCCGTCAGGAGGCGGAGCAGAGCGCGGAGCCGCCGGTCGTCGTGACCGGTGTCGGCCCGGACGCCGAGGTAGCGCTCCCGGGATCCGGCGCCGAGGCGGCCGAGGAAGGCGTCGATCTGGAGGTCGGCCGCCGGGTCCGCGCGCTCGACGGATGCGATCGCGAAGAGCTGGGCGGTCAGCCGCTCGGTGACCGACGGCGGGCGGTGCCGGAGCACGGCGATCGCGAGGACGTCCGGCGCCCGGTCGAGCGCGACGGCGACGGCGTGGAGGTCGGCGTCGGCGTGGGCCCGCAGATGCAGGGTGCCCAAAAGGGAATCGCCCGCGTGCAGCACGTTCGAGAACGTCCCGGCCGTCGGCTCCGTGTCGACGCCCGGCCCGGGCGAGGCGCGGGCGATCTCGTCGCCCGTGAGCGAGACGAGCGAGGCGGAGGCGCCCGTCGCGGAGGCGACGACCTGCAGGAGCTCGTCGACACCGGCGTCCCCGGAGGCCGCGTCGGCCAGCAGACCGGACACTCTGTCCGCCAGTCGGATGCTCCGGAACTTCTGCTCGGTGAGGTGGGTGTTGATGCTCTCGCAGACCTGCACGAAGGGGACGCGCCGGGGCAGGGCGAGCACGGGGAGGCCGAGCTCGTCGGCCGCCGCGACGATCGGCGGCGGCACCGCGGGCAGGCGCGGCGAGAGCTCGAGAGCGAGGGCGCCGACTCCCGCATCCACCAGAGACCGCACGTACTCGCGGCACTCCGCCGGGTCCTGGTCGGTCGAGAGGAGCGCGCCCTCCATCAGGAGCAGCTCGCCTCCGAGGAGGAGGGGCGCGATGTCGAGCTGCTCGCTCGTGTGGGCCCAGCGGATCACGGCGCGCTCGGCGGCCGCGTGCCCGGCGGCCACCACCGGGAGCATGGCGGCGAGGCGCGGATCCTTCATCGCGTCCGACAGCAGGTAGGCCATACAGAACGTCCTCTCGCGTCACGGCGAATTTACACGCGGACGCGCCGCCCGAAACGGGTCCGCACGAGAGTGGAGCCTCACCGGGCGCCCCGCCCTCCCCTTCATCCCCCTCCCCGAGAGGATCCGCCATGAGCACCGACACCCTGCACGGCACCGCCGACGCCGAGGACGCGCTGAGTCCCCTGCCCGACTCCCGGCGCACCGCCCGGCTCGACGGGCAGTTCTGGATCTGGGCCGGCGCCAACATCGCCCCCATCAACTGGGTGCTCGGCGCCCTTGGCGTGAACATGGGCCTCGGCCTGGCGGACACCGTCACCGTCCTCGTGCTCGGCAACGTGGTCGGGATGGCGGTGTTAGGCTTCTTCGTCCTCCTCGGCCAGCGGACAGGGGCGACCGGGATGCTCGTGGGACGGGCGGTCTTCGGCCGGCGCGGCAACTACGTCCCGGCCGCGATCCAGGCCGTGGTCGTGATCGGCTGGTGCGCCATCAACACCTGGATCGTCCTCGACCTGGTCATCGCGCTCCTCGGCTCCGTCGGCGTCGTCGACCCGGAGCAGGCGAACGTCGGCTGGAAGATCGCGGTGGCCGCGGTGATCATGGCGGTGCAGGTCGCGATCTCCTTCCTCGGCTACCGCGCGATCGCCGCCTTCGAGCGCTGGACCGTGCCGCCGACCCTCCTGGTGCTGGCGATCATGTCGGTCGTCGCCTGGTTCTTCCTCGACATCGACTGGTCCTACGCCGGCCCCGCGGAGGGCGCGCTCACCGGCGGCGACCGCATCGCGGCCATGTCCATCGTGATGACCGCCATCGGCATCGGCTGGGGCCTCACCTGGCTCGCCTACGCCGGCGACTACTCCCGCTTCGTCGGACCCCGCTCCTCGAAGCGGGGGCTCTACCTCGCCAGCGTCCTCGGCCAGTTCATCCCGGTGGTCTGGCTCGGCGTCCTCGGCGCGACCCTCGCGACGAAGAACGGCTCCGTGGATCCCGGGGAGCTGATCGTCGAGAACTTCGGCGCCCTCGCGATCCCCGTGCTGCTCCTGGTGGTGCACGGTCCGATCGCGACCAACGTCCTGAACATCTACTCGTTCGGCATGGCGACCCAGGCCCTCGACATCCGGCTCGGGCGCCGCGCGCTCAGCCTCATCGTCGGCGTGCTGGCCTTCGCGGCCGCGGTGTTCTTCGTCTTCCAGGACGACCTCGCCACCACGCTCGACGCGTGGCTGGTCGGCCTCGTCGGCTGGGTCGCCCCGTGGGGTGCGATCGTGCTGGTGCACTACACCGTGTTCGAGCCGCGCGTCCGCTCCTTCGGGCACCTGTTCGCCCCGGTCGGCTCGCCGCTGCTGCCGGACGTCCGCTGGCGGGCGCTGCTCTCCTTCGCGATCGGCGCGACCCTGACCTGGCTGTTCATGAACGGCTCGGTGCCCGCCCTGCAGGGTCCGGCCGCGACCGCCCTCGGCGGCGTCGACGTCTCGTGGCTCGCGGGCGGAGTCTCGGCCGGCATCGCCTACCTCCTGCTCGGCCGGGACGCTCCCGCCTGGGTCGAGCGCCGGGAGTCGGCCGCGCCGGTCGCCGCGGAGCCCGAGCCCGTCCGCGGCTGAGCCCGAGCCCCTCCGCGGGCCGGCCCCCTCGCGAGCCGGCCCGCCCCGTCCCACCCCGCACCACGAACGGAACCGCCATGCCCCTCTTCCTCTCCGACGCCGCCGTGATCACCATGGACCCGGTCTCGGGCGCCGTCCCGATCACGGCGAGCATCCGCATCGTCGACGAGCTGATCGTCGCGATCGGCCCGGGCCTCGTCCCCGAGCCGGGCGACGAGGTGATCGACGGGCGCGACCGCCTGGTCGTCCCCGGCTTCGTCAACGCCCACACCCACTCGTGGGAGTACCTCTACAAGGGCCGCTACGACAACCTGCCGCTCGAGCTGTGGATGCTGCTGTCGTACCCGATCCTCGGGAACAGCCGCGTCGCTCCGGATCTGGTGCGGCTGCGCTCGTCGCTCTTCGCCCTCGAATCGCTGAAGGCCGGGGTCACGACCCTGGTCGACGACGTGCTCGAGAACCCTGACCAGGACGCTGAGCAGCTCGCCGCGGTCTTCGACGCGTACGACGAGATCGGAGTCCGCGCCAACATCTCGGGCCACGTGATCAGCAGGCCCTTCCACGAGACGATGCCGTTCCTCGAGGAGTACGTGCCCGCGGAGATCCTCGACCAGGCGCGGTCGGCGTCGCGCCCGACGACGGAGGGCTACCTCGCCTTCAGTCGCGAGGCGTTCGCGACCCAGCACAGGAGGGGAGGCGGGCGGCTGCGCTACATGGTCGCCCCGTCCGCTCCTCAGCGCTGCGGGCCCGAGCTGCTCGTGGGGGCGACCGAGCTGGCGCTCGAGCACGGGGCGGAGTGCCACATCCACGTCCTCGAGACGAAGACGCAGCTGGTGACCGGCGAGGTGTCCTACGGCTCGACGCTGGTCGAGTACATGGAGCGGATCGGCGCGCTCTCCCCGAACACGACCTTCGCCCACGGGATCTGGCTCACCGACTCCGACATGGAGCGGATCGCCGCCGCCGGCACGTCCGTCTCGCACAACCCGATCTCGAACCTCAAGCTCGGCTCGGGCATCGCCCCGTGGCGCGCGCTGCACGACGCGGGCGTGAACCTCGGCCTCGGCACCGACGGCTGCTCGAGCAGCGACTCTCCGCGCATGCTCGAGGTCGTGAAGGCCGCGGCGCTCCTGCACAAGGTCACGGATCCGGACATCGCCACCTGGCCGACCGTGTCCGAGGTGCTCACGGCCGGAACGATCGGAGGCGCGCGCAGCGCCGTGCTCGACGGCGTCACCGGCAGCATCGAGGTCGGCAAGCAGGCCGACCTCGTCGTCTACGACCTCGAGACGCTGAACTTCACCCCGCGCCAGCGGCTCGAGAACCAGCTCGTCTACTCTGAGAACGGCTCGTCGATCGACACCGTGATCGTCGCGGGCCGGGTCGTCGTCTCGAAGGGCGTCTCGACCACCGTCGACGAGGCGGCCCTCCGCGCGGATCTCGCCGCGCAGCTGGGGGAGATCGTGGCCTGGCAGGACTCGCTGGACCGCACGAACGGCGTGCTCACCGAGCCGTTCCGGCGGATGTACGAGCGGGCGATGCGCCACGACGCCCCCGTCGACCGCTTCAGCGGCCGCCGGCTGGTCTGAGGGCGATCCGGCTCCCGGCGGACTCCCGGCTCGGCACACGGACGGGCGGGGGCGCGGCTCCAGTAGGTTGCGCACATGAGGTGGCGAGCGGGAGCGGTGGCGGTGCTCGTCCTCGCGCTCGCCGGGTGCACCGCGCCGGCCGACCCCGAGCCGACGACCGGGCCCACGGCCGCCCCCTTCTCCGGGCCGGTGGTCGGCGGCTACGGCGACCTGCACGTCGCGCCCGACGGGTCGATGATGTTCTGCTACTCCGACCCCGACCCGGGATTCACGGGCGTCTGGCGCGAGTGCCAGGACGGGATCCGCACCGTGGGCGTCGACCCGGCCGCGATCGACGCGACCCTCGGGGAGACGGCGACGGCCGATCCGGGCGGGCACCGCTGGGTCGGCGCGGCGGCCGGGAAGCGCACCACCGAGGACGGCACCGACGTCTACACCGTCTTCCTCGCGGGCACGCGCACGGACGACGCCTTCACCGTGACCGCGGTCGGCGAGGGCGCCTACCGCGTGCCGTCCGAGTACCAGGAGCTGCAGCCGGGAGTGCCGGGCGGGTTCCTGGTGCGGCTCGAGCCGATCGGCTGAGCGGGGGCGCCGGCGCGGGTGGAGGAGCCGAGCGGGGTGCAGCGGCCGGGAGGGGCGGAGCCGGCGGACTCGCGCACCCCCTCCGCCCGACCCTCACAGCGGGCGCGGCCGATACCGCTCGATCAGCGCGTCGAACAGGCCGTTCATCCGCTCGTCGACCAAGCGGCGCGACTCGTCGGCGTCGTACCACTCCACGATCTCGCGGGCGCCGTCGCGGAAGCGCACCGAGGGGGAGTAGGCCGGGACGAGGCGGCGGATCTTCGCGTTGTCGAACACCATCGAGTGCGCCTTGTCGCCGACGATCCCGGCACCGAGCTCGGGGTCGGCGGCGGCGATCGCGTCGGAGGCGACGTGCACGAGGCGCGGCTCGACTCCGGCCGCCGCGGCGAGGTCGTGGTGGATCTCGTCCCAGGTCGGCGTCTCGTCGCCGGTGATGTGGAACGCCTCGCCGATCGCGGCGGAGGCGCCGAGGAGGCCGACCAGGCCGACGGCCACGTCGTCGGCGTGCGTGAGCGTCCAGAGCGAGGTGCCGTCGCCGAGGACGACCACCTCCTGGCCGCGCCGCATCCGGTCGACGACGGTCCAGCCTCCGTCGACGGGCAGCGCGGTGCGGTCGTAGGTGTGCGAGGGGCGGACGATCGTGACCGGGAAGCCGCTCGCGCGGTACTCGGCCACGAGCAGGTCCTCGCACGCGATCTTGTCGCGGGAGTACTGCCAGTAGGGGTTCCGGAGCGGAGTCGACTCGGTGACCGGGAGGCTGCGCGGCGGCTTCTGGTAGGCCGAGGCCGAGCTGATGAAGACGTACTGGCCCGTGCGGCCGGCGAACAGGTCGACGTCCTGCTGCACGTGCTCGGGCGTGAAGGCGACGAAGTCGATGACGGCGTCGAAGGTCTTGTCGCCGAGGGCGGCGGTGACGGAGTCGCGGTCGCGGCCGTCGGCCTGCACCTCGCGGACACCCTCGGGCAGCGGGCGGAGCGACGTCCGCCCCCGGTTCAGCACGGTCACGTCGTGGCCGAGCCGCAGCGCCTCGCGGACGCAGGCGGCGCTGATGATGCCCGTCCCGCCGATGAACAGCACGCTGAGCGACATGGATCCTCCTCCGGCGGCGCCCGCGGCGGACGCCTCCCGATCCGATTCCCCCACATCGGGACGCCGCACGCGAGTCCCTTGACCCGGCTACCGCTCGACGGGACGCCGGTGCTCGTCCTCCGGCTCGGGGGCGAGCAGCGCCTCCGGAACGGCCGCCGCGGTCGGCACGTCGGGCGTCGTCCGCTGCTCGAGGGAGCGGCCCCAGGCCGTGCCCGCGAGGATCAGCGCGATGCCGAGGAAGCCGACCGGCGCGATCGGGTCGCGGGCGAGCGCGACTCCGACGACCGCGGCCCACACCGGCTCGGTGCCCAGCAGGAGGCTGACGCGGGAGGGCGAGGTGCGGCGGACCGCCCACGTCTGCACGAGGAAGCCGAAGACGGTGCAGACCAGGACGAGGTAGAGGAACAGGCCGGCGCCCACGGGGTCGAGCCCCGCGACGTACTCGGGGATCGGCACGCCGACGACGAGCGACGCGGCGCTGAAGACGACGGCGCAGGTGCCGAGCTGCACCGTGGTCAGGCGGAGGGAGTCCATCGGCGCCCGCGCCGAGAGGCGGTGCATCGACGTGACGTGCACGGCCCGCACGACGGCGGCGCCGAGGATCAGCAGGTCGCCGGGGGAGAGCGGGCGGAGGGCGCCGTTGCCCGCGAGCAGCGCGACTCCGACGACCGCGACGAGGCATGCGAGCAGGAAGCGGCCCGGGAGGCGGCGCTTCGTGACGGCGGAGTCGAGGATCGGCGTGATCACGATCGTCAGGCTGATGATGAGGCCCGCGTTGGTGGCGGAGGTGCCGGCGATGCCGTAGGTCTCGAGCGCGAAGATCGTCGCGAGCAGCGCCCCGATGGTCACGCCGACCCGCCACTCCGCCGCGGTGATCCGGTGCCGCCGCGCCGCGACGATCACGGCCAGGCACAGCGCGGCGAGGGTCATCCGCGAGCCGAGCAACGCCATCACGCTGGAGTCGGTGACGAGCTCCTTCGCCGCGAAGTAGGTCGAGCCCCAGGAGGCGGCGACCACGAGCAGGAGGAGGTCGACCCGGAAGCGGGAGAGGAGAGCGCGCACGGCTCATCGTGGCGGCACGGAGACCCGCCGGACAAGACTGCATCTTCTGCGCCGACGCGTAAGTTGGAACTCATGGAACTCGGACAGCTCAGGGCTCTGAGGGAGCTCGGCGAGCGCGGGAGCATCGCCGCCGTCGCCGCCGCGATGCGGGTGTCCCCCTCCTCCGTCTCGCAGCAGATCAGCGCGCTGCAGCGCCGCACTCCGACGGCGCTGACCTTCCGCGACGGGCGCCGGACTGCGCTGACCCCCGCCGGCCGCGCTCTCGCGGCGGCCGTGGTCGAGGTGGAGGTGGCGCTTGAGCGCGCGGCCCGGGCGGTCACGGACTTCGAGGGGGAGCCGAGCGGCACGGTCTCGGTCGCCGCGTTCCACAGCGCGGGGCTGGCGATGTTCGGCCCGCTGCTGGAGGCGCTGCGCGCACCGGGTCGGCCGGGCGTCGCGCTCGCGGACTTCGACGTGGCGCAGAGCGCCTTCGCCGGGCTGACCGCGGATCACGACCTGGTCGTCGCGCACCGGCTCGCCGGCAGCGCCGAGTGGCCCGGGACCGTGCGGTCGACGCCTCTCCTCTTCGAGCCGCTCGACCTCGCGCTCCGCCGCGACCATCCGCTCGCCGCGAAGGACGTCGTCCGTCCCGCCGACCTCCGCGACGAGGAGTGGGTCGCGGTGCACGAGGGCTTCCCCCTGGAACGGGCGATCGACGCCATCGCGGTCCTCGCGGGCGGCGACGCGCGCATCCCGCACCGGATCAACGACTTCCTGGTCGCGGCGGCGGTCGTGTCGGCGGGCGACGGCGTGGCGCTGCTGCCGCGGTACACGACCGACCTGCGGCGCACGCCGGAGGTGGTGCTGCGGCCGCTCGGGATCCCGGGGCTCGGCCGCCACATCGACTGCCTCGCCCGGCCCGAGACGCTGGAGCGCTCGGCCGTGCGGGCCGTGCTCGAGCAGCTGACCGGGATCGCCGCGGGGCTCGCCGCCGCGCCGTAGCATCGTGCCGTGCACCGCCTGATCGAGACCACGGCCGGAGACCCGGCAGCCACGGACCTCTTCGCCCTGCAGGAGGCCGACCTCCTCGCCCGCTACGGCGGCGACGACACCGGTCCGCGCCCTCCCGCCGACGCTCCGACCCTGCTGCTCGAGGTCGACGGCGGGCTCGTCGGCTGCGTGGCGCTCGCGGTCGAGGACGGCATCGGCGAGATCAAGCGGATGTTCGTGGTGAGCGCCGCGCGGGGCCGCGGGCTCAGCCGCGTGCTGCTCGCCGGCGTCGAGCGGCTGGCGGCCCGCGAGGGCGTGGAGCTGCTCCGACTGGTCACCGGCACGGAGCAGCCGGAGGCGATGGCGCTCTACGCGAGCGCCGGCTACGACCCGATCGCGGGCTACGGCTACTGGGGCGACGAGCCGAGCGCCCGCTGCTACGCGAAGCGGCTCGACCGCGAGGCGCTGCTCGCCGACGCGGGCTGACGCCGGGCTGGCGCTGGGCTGATGCCGGGCTGGCCGTTCGGCCGTCGGGGCGTGACGCCGGGCTGACGCCGGGCTGCCCGTTCGGCCGTCGCGGGCCGGCGCCGGACTGACGTCGGGTTCTGCGCTCGGCCGTCGCGGGCTCTCCGGGCCGCTCGGTCCGGGGTGCTCGCGAGTCGGGCCGCCCGCTCGGAGGGTCCGTATCGGCGAGTCCGACGGGGCATCTGCGACGTCGTGCACGACTGGTCGGCGCTGCGGAGAAGTCGCTGAGGATGAGGCGCGGGGGGCGCGGCGCGCCGCCTCAGGGCAGGTTCGCGCCAGAGCGGCCTCGAGCGGCGTGCCCCGTCGCGGAGCAGGCGACTCTGTCGGAGCGGCCCGGGCATCCTCCCGCGCCTCTCACCCGACTCTGCCCCCGATACCCAGGGGTGCACGATGACAGAAGGACTCCGATGCAGAACGAAGACACCAGCACGCCGACCGGCGCCCCCGATCGTCTGACCCAGCGCCGAACCGTGGTGAAGGGCGCCGCATGGGCGATTCCTGTTGTGGCCGCCTCGATCGCCGCTCCGATGGCGTCGGCCTCGACCGCCCCCCAGTGCGCCCTGCAGGACGCGCAGCGCATCGACGCCACCTCGACCACCGCGCTCGCGGCCCGGACGATCCCCGTGCCCGCGGGAACCCAGTGGGTCCGCTTCACGGCGGTCGGCGGAGACGGCGGCGGCGTCCGCACCGGGTCGGACGTCACCAGCGCCGGTGCGCGGGTGACGGGCACCATCCCCGTCGACGCGCTCGGCGGAGCGTCCGAGATCGTCATCACCGCGGGCTCGGGCGGCAGCAACCAGGCCGGCGGCCGGGGGCTCGGCAACGGCGGGGCTCCGGGCACTCCGGGCTACATCGGCTCCGGAGGAGGGGGCGGGGCCAGCGGGATCACCGCCGCGGGCTCCCTGCTCGTCATCGCGGGCGGCGGCGGCGGTAGCGCAGCCGGCTTCACCTCGAACGACTTCACCCGGTCCGCCCGCGTCGGGCCGAACGCGGGGTCCGGCGGTCCCGTCGGCGGCTCCGGCTACGAGAGCGCCGTCTCGCGCGCGGACAGCAGCACCGGCTCCACGGAGCAGGCCCCGAGCACCGGCGGAAGCCAGACCGGGCCGGGGCAGCCCGGTGTGACGACGGTCAACGTGACCGAGACGGTTCTCGGCAGCCCGGGCTCCGGGCGCGACGGCGGTGCCGGCGCAGCGAGGACGAACGCGAGCCGCCAGGTGACCTATGCGTCCGGTGGTGGCGGCGGCGGCTACTTCGGAGGTGCCGGCGGTGGCACCTCCCTGTGGGTGCGCGGTGGCGGCTCCTACGCGGCCAACGCGTCGACGGGCGCAGGAGGCAGCAGCTTCGCCGCGTCCGGCGTGACCGTCGAGAACTCCGACGTCGACACCCGTTCGCAGACGATGGGCTACGTGGAGGTCGCCTTCTTCGTCTGCGAGTAGCGCCTGCCCGAAGGCCAGGTGAGCCTCCGTGGTCGCCCGCTCCGGCGTGCGACCACGGAGGCTCGTCGTCGTCACCGTCCGCTCCACGTCGTCCCCGTCCTCCTGATGTCTCAGCACCATATCAGTATGGGGCGGGAGGCGCCAGCCCTCACTCCTCCTGCGGCTCCGCGCCGTCGTGCTGCAGGCGCACCAGGACGCGGCGGAGGTGCATCGCCGCGAGGACGCCGGGCCCGAGGGTCCGGGAGGTCGCGGCGGTCCGCTCGTCGACGACCTGCACGAGGTGCCGGATCGCGCGGGCCGCGCCCCCGATCGCCCGGTGCGCGGCGGGGGACCCGACGTCGTCGCGATCGATCGCGTCGGCGACCGCCCGGCAGGCCTCGCTCAGCGGCGGGCCGAGCGCCGGATCGAACGGGAGCGCGCCCGGCCGCTCCCAGATGGTGTCCGCGAGGGCGCCGCTCAGGTCGCGGACGTGGAAGAGGATCGCGTCGAGCGTCTCGAGGCGGAGGTGGTCGGGTCGGGAGTCGCGCCGGTGCAGCAGTGCGCGCGGGTTGCCCTTGCGGCTCTCGTCCGCGTCCGCGAGGGCCGCGCGGACCTCCTCCGCCGTCCGGGCCAGCTCCTCGCCGTTGCGCGCCCACGCCTCGTGCTCGGGCGGCCACGTCTCCTCGAGCGCGGCGGCCAGCTGGCGCAGGTGCTCCGCGAGCTCGCGCTGGAACGCGTCGACCCGGGCGGACGCCGCCTCGACGGTGAGCCCGGGGGCGACGACCACGTTCACCAGCAGCCCCACCACCACGCCCACCGCCATCTGCACGAGGTAGCCGAGGGAGTAGTCCTCGGCGTCGGCCCCGCCGATGATGAGCACGAAGAGGGCCGCCATCGGCACGTACTCGCGGCCCGCGCCGAACCACCCCGTCCCCGAGAGGACCACGCCGATCCCGACGACGAGCGGGATCGTCCACCAGGTCGGTCCGACGGTGACGACCACGAGGGCGGCGAGGCCGATCCCCGCCGCGAGCCCGAGCAGGGTCTGCAGTCCGGTGCGGACCGAGCCCATCAAGGTCGGGTACATGCTGACGAGGGCGCCGAGCGGCGCGTAGTACGGGTACTGCTCCGCGACTCCGGGAGCGAGCGGCGCGACGGCCCAGGCGATGCCGACCGCCAGCGCCGTCTTGAGAGCGAGCATGAGGCGCGAGCCGGTGACCGCCTCCCGCCAGGCGAGGGCGGCGCGGGACGTCCGGGTGCGGGGCATCCCGGCACCCTAGGCGAGGGGCGCGGACCGTCTCTCCCCTCTTGACAGCGGCGGCGGAGGCGCGAGCGGCGGTGGAAGAAAGAGGACGGCGGCTCGGGACGGCGGTGCTGATCACGACTCACGACGAACGTCCGATCCGGCCCACGTCGCCTGCGCCGTTCCACGGGGCGCCGCGGATCCTTCCTCCGTGACGAGAGCGACCGCGCGGACCGCAGGCGCCGTGAAGTGATGCCACCCCCGCTCACGGGGGCCGTTGAGTTTGCGCAGACGCCCTGTTACCGTGAACAAACCGTGCAGCTGGCGGCGTCGGAGGCCTCGAGGTGGAGGTCGCGCCGGATCCTGCGAGTCACGGCGAGTTCTTCTCCGAGGTCCACCGGGCCTCTCCTGTTGGCGCCCTCCGGCGCCTCTCCGCAGCCCCCCCGCCCCCGGGGGCGCGCCGCTCACGGTGCGCCTCCGGGCCCCACGCCGCCCCTGACGATGGAGTCACGATGACGACCGCATCGACGCCCGTCGACGCCGAGCTCCCCCGATCCGCGGGGCTCCGGCGCCGCCACACGGCCGGGCTGCTGATCCTCCTCGCCGCGGTGGCTCCGCTGCCCTTCACCGCCGCCTCCCCGGCCGTCGCCCTCGACAAGCCGACCTCCACCGACCCGATCGCGCCGGACACCGCCGACCCCGCGATCGAGTTCCACGACGGCGACTGCTCCATGGTCGCGACAGCCCGGGCAACCCCGTCGTGATGCGGAAGGCGCCCACCCTCGCGGCACTCGGCACCACCGCCCCGACCACCGGGTACACCGACACGAACCCCGGCGGCTGATCCCTCGTGCCGGTCGAGCAGCTGCCCCTCCCTGCCGGTCGAGCAGCCGCCCGGCGGCGTATCGAGCCCTTCGTGCTCCGCACACAGGCTCCGACACGCCCCTGACGGCGCTGCTCGACCCAGCAGGGCTCGGCACCCCGAGATCCTCTCCCCCTCCCTGAACCGCACCACTCCACTGAAGGAGCACCATGCCCCCCACCACCACACCCGCGCGGCGAGCGCCGCTGCGCGCAGCGCTCGCCGCGCTCGGCCTCGGAGCAGTGCTGCTCTCGGGCCTCGTCGCCCCGGCTCCGGCCGCGCAGGCGGCCGATGCCGTGATCCCGCAGCAGGGCCTCCTCGCCGACTACCGGTTCACGCAGACCACCGGCAGCACGGTCCCGAACACCGTGAGCGGAGGCGTGGGAGCCGCCACCGTCCGCAACGCGACCGACGCGCTCTGGACCGGCACGTCGCTCCGCCTCACCGGCGGCCCCAAGAGCAGCACCACCGCCCCCTGGGTGCAGCTGCCCGCGAACCTGCTGACCGGTCGCTCGTCGGCCACCGTCACGATCGAGACCCGCGCCGACGCGTCGATGCTCTCGAACTTCCACTTCCTGTGGAACATCGGCAGCGACAGCACGAACCAGTACTGGTTCGCGTCCGTCCGCGACCGGGTGCGCACCGCGATCACGACCAGCGGAGGGAACGGCGAGAACAACGCCCGCAGCGCCTCCGCCCTGACCGCCGACCGCTGGTACAGCCTCACCTCGGTGATCGACGGCAGCGCCGGCACGATCTCGTTCTTCGTCGACGGCGTCCAGGTCGCCTCGGCGCCCACCGCTCTGCGCCCCTCGTCGGTGGCGGACCAGTCGCTGAACACGATCGGCCGAGCACCGTACCCCGACCCGTTCTACACGGGCGAGGTCTCGGCGTTCCGCGTCTACGACCGCGCGCTCACCGGGGCGGAGGTGGTGGCCGTGTCGAGCGTCGACGCGAAGCCTCACGCCTCCACGTTCTCCCCGATCGCCGCCGCCGTGCTGGCCGGGGTCGCCCCGCTCACCGTCGACGACTCGACCACGAACCTGCCCGACTACGGGGGAGCGGTGACCTGGTCCTCCAGCGACCCGACCCTGCGCGTCTCGGCCGACGGCCGCACCCTCAGCGCCGACCGCCCCGCCGTGGGCCAGGCCGCGCGCACCTCGTCGCTCACCGCGACGGCGTCGATCCGCGGAATCGTGCAGACCCGCTCGATCGCCGTGACGGTCGAGCCGCAGGTCGGCGTCGACACCCCCTACGGCTACCTGATGGTCCACTTCGTCGAGGACTCCCAGGGCTACGCCGAGAAGATCTACCTCGACGTCTCCCGCGGCGACGACCCGGAGAAGTGGGACCCGCTCAACGGCGCGAAGCCGATCCTGGCCTCCGACCTCGGCACCACCGGTGTCCGCGACCCGTACCTGACCTACAACCCCGACACGAAGAAGTACTACATCATCGCCACGGACCTCCGCGTCTTCGGCGGCGACCGGGGCCCCAGCACCTGCGACACCTGGTGCTACTGGACCACCAAGGGCAGCACGAAGATGAACGTCTGGGAGTCGAGCGACCTCGTGTCGTGGAGCGACGTCCGCCAGTTCGACGTGGCGCTCGACGCCGCGGGGACGAAGAAGCTCGAGGCCGGCATGATGTGGGCTCCCGAGGCCACGTGGGTGCCGGACTATGCGGGACCCGGCAAGGGCGCGTTCGTCGTCTACTGGTCCTCGACGGTCTACCCGACCGCGGCGCACACGCCGGGCACCGGATCCTCCCGCGTGCTCTGGGGAGCGACCACGGACTTCACGCAGGCCACCTACTCGTACGGCGGCACCTTCATCGACACCGGGGCCGACACGATCGACACCACGCTGATCCAGGACTCCGGCACGACCTACCGGATCTCGAAGGACAACGGCACCGGCAAGGGCATCTACATGGAGTCGACCACCTCGGCGACCTGGTGGCTGCCGACGACCTCGTGGACGCAGATCCAGTCGCGCATCGGCGCGGTGTGGTCCGGCGGCAACCCCGGTGGGGTCGAGGGCCCCGCGGTGTTCAAGGACCACGGCGAGGACACCTGGTACCTGTACGTCGACGTGATCCCCGCGACCGGCTACAAGCCGATGGTGACGAACGACCTCGACACGGGCTGGACCCAGCTCACCGACCCGGGCTTCTCGCTCGCCTCGTCGACCAAGCACGGCGGCATCGTCTCGCTGACCGCGGGGCAGTACGCCGAGGTCCGCTCGGCCGACGCCGCCTCCGCGGTCCGCTCGGACCTCGGCGAGGTGACGGTCGCCTCCGGCACCGACGCCGCGGCGGCTCTGCCCGCCCGCGCCGACGTCGTGCTCGCCTACAACCGGGGCACCGCCTCGCAGCCGGTCACCTGGAACACCTCCGCGGTGGCGACGGCGCCCGGCCGCTACTCCGTCACCGGAGTCGTCCGCACGATCGGTGCGAACGACAACCAGTGGGTGGGCGCGAACGGATCGACGGCCTACGACGCCGCCGACCGTCGGCTCTCGAGCTCCACGGCCGTCACGGTCACCGCGACCGTGGTGGTGACGGCACCGACCTCGACGCTCACCGCGTCCACCCGCTGCGTCGCGGGCAAGGTCGTCCTCACCGGAGTGGTGAAGAACACGGGCACGACGCCCCTCTCGGTCGTCATCCGCTCGCCGTTCGGCGCCTCGCAGACGCTGACCGCCGCCCCCGGCGCCAGCGCCTCGGCCGCCTTCACCACCCGTCAGGCCTCGGTCCCGGCCGCCTCGCTCACCGCGGGCGCCCTGACCGCGGCCTACCCGGCGCGCACCTGCTGACGCACGCGCGCCGCTGACGCCGAGACGGCCCGCCCCCGCCGAGACACCGCCCCACCGCGGTGCCTCGGCCGGGAGCGGGCCGTCTCGGCGTCGAGCGCCTCGGAGCTCCGCGGCGGCCGCCCCACATCCCGGCACGGCAGGCTGTACGGATGAGCGCGCCTGGAACCACCGACCCCCTCGACCACGTCCGCGTGCGCGGCGCCCGCGAGAACAACCTCCGGAGCATCGACGTCGACGTGCCGCGCGACGCCCTCGTCGCCTTCACGGGGGTCTCGGGATCGGGCAAGAGCTCGCTCGCCTTCGGCACGCTCTACGCGGAGGCGCAGCGCCGCTACTTCGAGTCGGTCGCCCCCTACGCGCGGCGGCTGATCGACCAGGTCGGCGTGCCGGACGTCGACTCGATCGAGGGCCTGCCGCCGGCCGTCGCCCTCCCGCAGCGGCGCTCCGGAGGCTCGGCCCGCTCCACGGTCGGCAGTGCGACGACGCTCTCGAGCGTGGTGCGGATGGTGTTCTCGCGCATCGGCGCCTACCCCGAGGGCGCGCCGATGCTGCTCGCAGAGGACTTCTCGGCCAACACCGTGCAGGGCGCGTGCCCCAGCTGCCACGGCATCGGCCGGGTCTACGACGTCCCCGACGAGCTGATGGTGCCGGACGACTCCCTCTCGATCCGCGACGGGGCGCTCGCCGCCTGGCCGACCGCCTGGCACGGCAAGCAGCTGCGCGACAGCCTGATCTCGCTCGGACACGACATCGACGCTCCGTGGCGCGACCTGCCCGCGGAGGACCGCGACTGGATCCTGCACACTCCTGACTCCCCGCAGGTTCCCGTGTGGACCGACCGCTCGCCCGCGGAGGTGCGCGCCTCCGTGGCCGCCGGGGACGAGCCGCGCTACATGAGCACGTTCCTCGGGGTGCGCCGCTACGTGCTCGACACCTTCGCCGGCTCGAAGAGCGCCCGGATGCGCGAGCGCGCGGCCTCGTTCGTCGTCAGCGTCGCCTGCCCGGTGTGCGGCGGCCGGAGGCTGAAGCCCGACGCGCTCGCCGTCACCTTCGAGGGGCTCGACATCACCGAGCTGTCGGCGCTCCCGCTCGAGGAGCTGGTCGTCGTCGCGCGGCGCGTGCTGGAGCCCGGCTGGACCCCGGCCGACGGCGCTCCGCAGACCCGCCTGGCCGCGCAGCGGCTGGTCGAGGACCTCGTCGCCCGCCTCGCGCCGATCGTCGACCTGGGCCTCGGCCACCTCTCGCTCGACCGCTCCACGCCGACACTCTCCTCGGGGGAGCTCCAGCGGATGCGCCTCGCGACGCAGGTGCTCTCGCGCCTCTTCGGCGTCGTCTTCGTGCTCGACGAGCCGTCCACGGGCCTGCACCCCGCCGACACGGAGGCGCTGCTCGGCATCCTGCGGACCCTGCGGGCGACCGGCAACACCGTCTTCTTCGTCGAGCACTCCCTCGACGTCATCCGCGAGGCCGACTGGATCGTCGACATCGGCCCGGGCGCGGGGTCGGGGGGCGGCACCGTCGTCTACTCCGGCCCGCTCGACGGCCTGCCGGGCGCCCGCGACTCCGTCACCCGCCGCTACCTCTTCCCCGAGGGCGACCCGGCGCCGCTGCGCTCCCGCCGCACCGCGGAGCAGTGGATCGAGCTCGCCGGCGTCTCGCGGCACACCCTCGACGACCTCTCCGTCGCGTTCCCGGTCGGGGTGCTCACCGCGGTCACCGGCGTCTCCGGATCGGGCAAGTCGACGCTCGTGAACCAGGCGCTGCCCGATCTGCTGGGCGCCTCGCTCCGCGCCGACGTCGCCGAGGACGCGCCGGCCGAGGAGGGCGGGGAGGCGGACCCGCTGCTCGACGCGGCTGCGGCGGCGACCCGCGGCACCGCCTCCGGGCCCGCGGACCGCCTGCGCCGGGTGGTGCAGGTGACCCAGACCCCGATCGGCCGGACCTCGCGCTCGAACGTCGCGACCTACACGGGCCTGTTCGACCGGGTGCGGACGCTCTTCGCGGCCACACCGGAGGCGAAGCGCCGCCGCTTCTCGGCGAGCCGCTTCTCCTTCAACCTGCCCAGCGGGCGCTGCCCCGTCTGCAAGGGCGAGGGCTCCGTGGAGGTGGAGCTGCTGTTCCTCCCGACCGTCGAGGCGCCCTGCACGGCGTGCGGCGGCACCCGGTACAACGACGAGACCCTCGAGGTCACCCTGGGCGGCCGGACGATCGCCGACGTCCTCGCGCTGAGCGTCGCCGATGCGCGCGAGGCCTTCGCCGAGGACCGCGAGGTCGCCCGCCACCTCGACGCGCTGGTGGACGTGGGGCTCGGCTACGTCTCGCTCGGCCAGCCGGCGCCCGAGCTGTCCGGGGGAGAGGCGCAGCGGGTGAAGCTCGCCTCGGAGCTGCGTCGCGCCCAGCGCGGGGACACGCTCTACCTGCTCGACGAGCCGACGTCGGGCCTGCACCCCGCCGACGCCGACCGCCTGCTCGAGCACCTGCAGCACCTGGTCGACGCGGGCAACACGGTGATCGTCGTCGAGCACGACATGCGCGTCGTCGCCGACGCGGACTGGGTCGTGGACCTCGGCCCGGGAGCGGGCCGGGCCGGCGGCTCGGTGGTCGCGACGGGCACTCCGGAGGAGGTCGCCGAGGCCGCGGGCAGCCGCACCGCTCCGTACCTCCGGGCGGCTCTGGACCGGCGCCGCTGAGCACCCGAGGACCCTGTCAGTCCTCTCACCGAAACCTCACCGAAAACAGTTGTTAACGGTAACATTCGAGGCGGCCCGCCCCCCTGGGCCGGATTTCTCAACGACGAGAGGCCTCACGAATGCGACGACGACTCCCCCTGGCCACCGTGGCGGTGATGGCGCTGACGGCGGGTCTCCTGTCGGTCGGCCCCACGGCTCAGGCCGCCCCCACCACCTCGCTCGACGCCGCGAAGGTGCTCGAGCTCCCGTTCGACGGGTCGCTCGCCGACACCAGCGGTCGTGGTACCGCCCTCGGGATGCAGAAGGGCACCGCCTCCTACGGCACCGGCCTGAACGGCCGGGCGTTCGAGTTCACCGGATCGAACGCGATCTCGCTCGGCACTGCGGCGGCGCTGCAGCCCGCCGACCTCACCGTCTCGTTCTGGTACAAGCCGACCAGCGCGATGACCGGTGAGCAGGTCTTCACCTGGAACAAGACCGCCTACAACTCCGACGGCTGGTACCTC
The DNA here is from genome assembly GCF_002932635.1 of Rathayibacter sp. AY1D1. Lineage (NCBI taxonomy): Bacteria > Bacillati > Actinomycetota > Actinomycetes > Micrococcales > Microbacteriaceae > Rathayibacter > Rathayibacter sp. AY1D1. The sequence continues at coordinate 13,750 of NZ_PSVY01000013.1, read as the reverse complement.
ACCTCCGAGGGCGACGGCACTCCGCTCGCCCTCTCGATCGGCCCGTCCGGCGGTCAGCCGTACAAGGTCGCCGTCGAGACCGCCCGCTCCGGCTTCTTCCCCGCGGGGGAGTGGACGCACGTGGTCGCCACGTACGACAAGAGCACCAAGGCCGTCGCCTTCTACCGCAACGGGGTGAAGCAGACCGCCGTCGTCAAGACCGCGCCGTCCTCCTCCGCATCCGGCGTCCTCGGCTCCGAGAGCACCTCGACGAAGACCCTCGGCTTCAACGGCCCCCAGTACAACGGCGCGCACCTGCGCGGCCTGCTCGACGACTACGCGCTCTACAACGGCGTCGCGACCACCACCGACGTCGTCGCCCTGACGAAGGCCGGCAACCCCTCCTTCGACCCCGCGAGCATCGCCCGGGCCGACCTCGAGCTGGTCGCCCCGCCCGCGAGCACCAGCACCGGCTTCACCCTGCCCACCGTCGGCGCGAAGGGGTCCGCCCTCAGCTGGACCTCCTCCGACCCGGCGACCGTCGCGATCAGCGGAGGCACGGCCGCGGTCACGCCGCCCACCGGCTCCGCGACGCAGGTCGTCCTCACCGGCTCCGCCACCTACGGGGGCAGCACCGCGGTCACGAAGACCTACACTCTCCAGGTGCAGCCCCGGGGAGTGAAGACGTCGAACTACCTTCTGGAGGCCGGCCTGTCCGACGTCTCCGTGCAGGACCCCTACCTCGAGAACGGGGAGCAGCAGACCGTCGAGTACCTGCTGAGCCTCGACCCCGAGATGTTCCTCTACTCCTTCTACCGCGAGGCCGGGCTCACGCCGACCACCAGCGGCGGATACGGGGGTTGGGAGCGCGAGAACGGCACCCGGTTCCAGGGCCACTTCTTCGGCCACTACCTCTCGGCGCTCTCGCAGGCCTACGCGACCGAGGAGGACGCGGCCACCAAGGCGGCTCTGCTCGCGAAGCTCACCGCTTCCGTCGACGGTCTGAAGAAGGTCCAGGACGCCTACGCGCTGAAGGACCCCGCGAACGCCGGCTACGTCTCGCCGTTCCCGACCCGCTACCTCCCCTCGGGCGGCGACGGCCTGCTCGTCCCCTTCTACAACCTGCACAAGGTGCTCGCAGGCCTCCTCGACGCCCACGACCAGGCGCCCGACGCCGTCTCGCAGAAGGCGCTCACCGTCGCCGGCGGCTTCGGCAGCTGGATCACCGCCTGGGCGGGCCGCCAGGCCAACCCCGGGCAGCTCCTGAACACGGAGTACGGCGGAATGAACGAGGCGCTCTACCGCCTGTACGAGACCACGCACGACCCGGCCCACAAGCGCGCGGCCGAGTACTTCGACGAGACCGCGCTGTTCCAGAAGCTCGCGAACAACGAGGACGTCCTCAACGGGCTGCACGCGAACACGACCGTCCCGAAGCTGATCGGCGCGCTGAAGCGCTACCGCGTCTTCACCGACGACCCGGCGCTCTACGCCACGCTCACCGCCGCGGAGAAGTCGGATCTCGACATGTACCGCCGTGCCGCCGAGAACTTCTGGCGCATGGTCGACGAGACCCACACCTACGCCAACGGCGGCAACAGCCAGTCCGAGCACTTCCACGCCCCCGGCACCCTGTACGAGTACGCCACGAACGGCCAGACCACCGGCTACGGCGAGAACTCGACCTCCGAGGGCTGCAACATCTACAACATGCTCAAGCTCACCCGGGCGCTGTTCCAGGTGACCGAGGACGTGAAGTACGCCGACTTCTACGAGGAGACGTTCATCAACGGCGTCCTCTCGGTGCAAAACCCGGACACCGGCATGGTGACCTACTTCCAGCCGCAGACCGCGGGCTACGCCAAGGTCTTCGGACACGAGCTCGACGAGTTCTGGTGCGACCACGGCTCGGGTATCGAGAGCTTCACCAAGCTCGGCGACTCGATCTACTTCGAGAAGCCGAAGACCGTCTTCGTGAACCAGTTCCGCTCCTCGGTCCTCCGCTCCTCCGCGAACAACCTCCGGCTGACCCAGACGGCGGACATCCCGAGCACGGACACGGCGACCCTGAGGGTCGAAGCGCTGGCCGGAGGAGCCGTGGCCGCGGACACGACCCTCAAGCTGCGCGTGCCGTCCTGGATCGACGGAGCGCCGACGCTCACCGTGAACGGTGCCGTCCGTGCCGTCACGGCCCAGGCCGGATACGTCTCGGTCGCCGTCGCCGCCGGTGACGTGCTGACCTGGAAGCTGCCCGCCGCGGTCAGCGCGGTCGCGGACACGGAGAACCCCGACTGGACCGCGTTCCGCTACGGACCGGTGCTGCTGGCGACCGAGCTCAACCGCTCGAACGTCGAGGCGTCCTACGTCGCCGGCGTCCTGGTGCGCATGGGCACGGCCGACAAGTCCGTGAACTCGAACGTCGTCGTCGCGGACTCCGCGGCCTGGAAGTCCGCGGTCCGCGGCAACCTGGTCCGCCTGCCCGACGGCGCGGACGGCAACGGCCGCACGACGATGCGCTTCGGCATGAAGAACGTCGACGCCGCGTCCGCCGCCCGGGTGTTCACTCCGTACTACAGCCTCTACAACGCCCGCTACGCGACCTACATGACCCTGATCGAGCCCGACTCGGCCGCGGCCCAGGAGCTGATCCGGACGCAGAAGGAGCAGCTGCGCGTCGACGAGACGACGATCGACTCCCTCACCTCCTTCGACAACAACAACAGCGAGGCCGACAAGAACTACAAGACCGCGCGGTCCTCGGTGGGGACCTGGCGCGGCGAGGGGTACCGCGACGGCGAGCGCTCGGCGGAGGCGTACTTCCAGTACGACATGATCGTCGACCCGGCTCTGCCGGCGAACTACCTCGGGGTCCGCTACTACGGCGGCGACGCGGGACGCACCTTCGACGTCTACCTCAACGACGTGAAGCTCAAGACCGAGGTGGTCTCGGGAGCGGCCGGAGCGACGAGCTGGTACGTCCAGTACGACCGGATCCCGGCGTCGATCCTCAGCGGTCTCGCCGCGAAGGACAGCTACAAGCGCGACCAGAGCGGGAAGTACGTGCTCGACGCGAAGGGGCAGAAGATCCCCGTCGTCACGGTGCGCTTCCAGGGCACCGGATCCAGCTACGTCGGCGGTGTCTTCGGGGTCTACACGACCGAGTCGACCACCTACGCTGCGGACCCGGAGCTGACGAAGCTCTCCTCCGACGTCGGGACGCTCTCGCCGGCTCTCGCCGCCGGGGTCAGGGACCACACGCTCACGGTGCCGGCCGGTACGACGAGCGTCTCGCTCGACCTGGACCCGGCCGTGCCCAGCGGCCTGGTGAAGGTCGACGGCGTGCTGATCGACGACACCGTCCGCCGCACCGTGCCGCTCGCGGCCTCGGGGACGACGAGCGTGGTCGTCGAGTCGTCGGCGCAGGACCACACGACGACAGTGACCTACCGCCTCTCCATCGTCCGCGCCTCCGCGGCGACGGTGCCGACCACCGTGACGGCCACCAGCCGCTGCGTGGCGGGCAAGGTCGTGGTGACGGTCTCCGCTCGGAACGACGCGAAGGTCCCGGCGGCGATCACCCTCGGCTCCGCCTGGGGCTCGAAGGCGTTCACCGGGATCGCTCCCGGGTCGAGCGCCTCGCACGCCTTCACCACCCGCGCCGCCTCGGTGGCCGCGGGCTCGGCGACGGTGACCGCGACGGCGACCGTGGACGGAGCATCGGTGACCACCACGAAGCAGGCCGCGTACTCCGCTCTCACCTGCAAGTGACGTGACGACGACGGCCGCCGGGGATCGCCCCCGGCGGCCGTCGTCGTCAGTCGGAGGTGCGGTAGAGGCCCTGGAGCAGCCCGATGACGTCGCCCAGGACGGGCGGCGGGTCGCTCCGGATCCACGCGGCGTGCACGGGGACCGGCGGGGCGTCGCGGACGACCCGGTAGGCGAGGCCCTGCCGTCGGTACTGGCTCACCGTCGATTCCGCGGTCACTCCGCGGGCGGAGCCGCTGCTGATCACCGTGAGCCAGTCGTCGACGTCGGTCGTCGGGACGGTGATCCGCGGCCGGTCGTGCTCGGGCCAGAGGTCGAGCCGGGTGCTCCCGGTCCGGTCGTCGAGCGCCAGCGGAGCGGTCGCCACCTGGGCGAGGGTGACCGTGCGCTTCGCGGCGAGCGGGTCGTCGACGGACAGGGCGCAGTAGCGCTTCTCGGTGCCGATCAGAGCCGACTCGACGTCCGCAGCCGGAGATCCGCGCCGGAGGATCGCGAGATCGCTGAGGCCCTCCGCGAGCCCCGCGGTGGGCGTGTTGGAGCGGATCAGCCGCAGCTCGTGGCGGGGGAGCGCCGCGGCCCAGCGGCGCTGGAACTCCTGGGTGTGCTCGCCGAGAGCCGACCAGGCGTAGCCGATCCGGATCGTGTCCGTCCCGGCCGCCGCCTCCTCGCGCAGATCGTCGACGACGGCCAGGACGCGGCGGGCGTGTCGCAGCACCCGCTCGCCCGCCGGCGCGAGCTCGACGCTGCGGGTCGTCCGGTGGAGGAGCCTTCGTCCGAGGACGGACTCGAGCGCCGCGACGTTGCGGGAGACCGCCGTCTGGGAGATGCCGAGGTCGATCCCCGCGTCGGTGAAGGTCCCGGCGTCCACGACGCCGACGAACGACCGGAGGTGGCGCAGTTCCAGTTCCATGACCGCATCCTATTCATGCGGTTCCCGCATCGATCGGGCCGATGACGCATTGTGAGCCGGGGCCGGACGGCTCGCAGACTTCCGGAATGACGAAGCAGCTCCCCGGCGACGGCCGGACCGTCGGCGTCGCGACCGCCCTCGCGAGCGCCCTCTCGAATCAGCTCGGGGCGGCCTCCGGGACTCTGGCCTTCCCGGTCCTGGGATCCGTCGGAGTGGTCGCCGTCCGGCAGATCGTCGCCGCGCTGATCCTCCTCCCGGTCGTCCGGCCGCGGATCCGCGACCTGACCCGCGCGCAGTGGTGGCCCGTCCTGCTCCTCGCCGTGGTGTTCGGAGCGATGAACCTCACGCTCTACGCGGCCATCGACCGCATCGGGCTGGGGCTGGCGGTGACCCTGGAGTTCTGCGGGCCGCTGGCGGTCGCGCTCCTCGGCTCCCGGAGCAGGACCAGCGCGCTCTGCGCCCTCGTCGCCGGAGCAGGCGTCGTCGCGATCGCCGGGCCGAGGCCATCGTCCGACCAGGTGGGGATCGCGCTCGGTCTCGCGGCCGCGTGCTGCTGGGCCGCGTACATCCTGCTCAACCGGATCATCGGACTCCGTCTGCCCGGAGCGCAGGGGACCGCCACGGCGACCGGGATCTCCGCCGCCGTCTTCCTGCCCGTCGCCGTCTGGACGCTCGTCTCGACGCGCCCCGACGCGGGCACCGTGCTCCTGGCGGTCGGCGCCGGCGTCCTGGCGACGGCCGTCCCGTTCGTGGCCGACGTGATCGCGCTCCGGAGGCTCCCGGCGAGCGTCTTCGGGACGCTCATGAGCGCCAACCCCGTCCTGGCCGCCCTCATCGGCGCGGTCGTGCTCGGGCAGGACGTCGGCGCGGCCGGATGGATCGGCATCGCCCTCATCGTCACCGCGAACGCGGCGGTCCTCCGGCGGGGGCGTCGCGCGCGGTGAGGCCCGGCGGCGGGCCGAGCGAGAGGTGATCCCGTCGAGATGCCGCCGCTGTGCGTTACCTGTTCGTTATGAAAAAGGCGCCTACACGACCAAACCAGGGACACCCTGGGAAACGGCAGGTCGCGGGAGAAAACTCTCCTCCATGAACCAGACAGCGGCACCCGTGCGCGAGCATCGAGCTCTCTACTTCCTGCTCGCCGCCCTCGCGGGCATCGTCACGGGCGGAGTCCTCCTCGCCGTCGCCGAGCTCATCGCCCTCGCGGTCGCCCGCACCGCGAGCCCCGTGCTCGCGCTCGGCGCCTTCATCGTCGACATCGTCCCGCGCCCGCTCAAGGAGTTCGCGATCGAGACGTTCGGCGAGAACGACAAGACCTTCCTGCTCGGCAGCGTGGGCGCCGCGGTCGTCGTCGCCGCCGCGATCGCCGGAGTGCTCCAGCTGGTCCGCCCGCCGCTCGGCCAGGTGCTGCTCGTGATCGCCGGCGGCCTCTCGATCGCCGCCATCGTGACCCGCACCGGAGCGTCGCCGCTCGCCGCGGTGCCCACGCTGGTCGGACTCGTCGTCGCCGTCGTCGTCATGCACCTCCTCTTCACGCGCCTGCGCGGCTGGCGTGCGGCCCGGGCCTCGGAGGCCAGGGGAACATCCTCCGAGGCCCGTCCGGGCGCCCTCGAGCGCCGCGGCTTCTTCCGCATCGCGCTGATCTCCGCCGTCGGCGCGGCCGTCGTCGGCACCGGTGCCCGCCTGGTCAACGCGGCGACCTCCTCCCTCGCCGGTGTCCGCGACGCCCTGCGCCTGCCGTCCCCGCGCAGCACCGTCTCGATCCCCGCGGGCGCCGAGCTCGACATCGAGGGCATCACGCCGCTCTACACGCCGAACGCCGACTTCTACCGCGTCGACACCGCCCTCACCGTGCCCAACCTGGACCCGTCGGCCTGGTCGCTGAAGATCACCGGCATGGTCGATCGCGAGGTGACGCTGAACCTCCAGCAGATCTTCGACATGGGCCTCGACGAGTACGGCATCACCCTCACCTGCGTCTCGAACCAGGTCGGCGGCAACCTCGTCGGCAACGCCAAGTGGCTCGGCGTCCCCCTGCGCGACGTGCTGAAGATGGCCGGCGTGCAGAGCGGAGCCGACATGCTCCTCTCCACCAGCAGCGACGGCTACACGGCGTCCACCCCGATCACCGCGGTCACGGACGAGAACCTCGACGCGATCCTCGCCGTCGGCATGAACGGCGAGCCCCTCCCGTTCGAGCACGGCTTCCCGGTGCGGATGATCGTGCCCGGCCTCTACGGCTACGTCTCGGCCACCAAGTGGCTCACCGAGCTCAAGGTCACCACCTTCGAGGCCGACCAGGCCTACTGGACCCCGCGCGGCTACTCCGCCGAGGCCCCCATCAAGATGTCCTCGCGGATCGACACCCCGCGGATCGGCGTCCCCGTCACCTCGGGCGCTCTCAAGATCGCGGGCGTCGCCTGGGCGCAGAGCATCGGCATCGAGAAGGTCGAGGTGAGCATCGACAACGGCGACTGGCAGGAGGCGACGCTCTCGACCCCGGTCAACCTCGACACCTGGGTGCAGTGGTTCGTCGACTGGGACGCCCAGCCCGGCTCGCACTACGTCGCGGTCCGCGCGGTCGACAAGAACGGCATGGTCCAGATCGAGGACCGCGCGCCGGTCGCGCCCGACGGATCCTCCGGCTGGCAGCGCACGCTCATCAACGTCACCTGACGCCCCGTGGAGGCGCCGATCCCCGGGGGTCGGCGCCTCCGTTGCGTCCGGCGTCCGTCGCGACGACGCCCCCGCAGTGCGGACGGCCCTGACGCGACGTCGCCTTGGCGGCAGGCACCGCGGCACGTCCCGGCCCGGCGCGCAAGCCTCCGCGGCGGCGCAGCCCGCGAGGAGGCGCCGCTCTAGCCTTCGAGGATGCGCTCCCGGCTCCTCCACCTCCGCGAATCCTTCTGGTTCCTCCCGGCCCTGTTCGGCGTCCTCGCCGTCGGGCTGGCGCTGGGGCTGGTCGAGGTCGACCATCTGCTGGTCCGCGCCGGCGTCAGCGACATCCCCCTGATCGAGGACCTGTCGCCGACCGGCGGCCGGGCGATCCTCTCGGCGATCGGCGGGACGATGCTGGGCGTCGCCGCGACCTCGTTCTCGATCACGATCTCGGTGCTGGCGACCACGTCCTCCGCCTACGGGCCCCGGCTGGTCCGCAACTTCATGGCCGACCGCGGCAACCAGGTCGTCCTGGCGGTGCTCACGTCCACGTTCCTGTACTCGCTGATCGTGCTGCGCGCGGTGCACACCGAGGAGGACGCGTCGCTGACGTTCGTGCCGGTGGTGGCCGTCTCGTTCTCGGTGCTGCTCGCGGTGGGCGACGTCGCGGTGCTCGTCTACTTCATCCACCACATCGCGCTGTCGGTGCAGGTGACGACGCTGCAGCAGCGGGTGCTCGGCGAGCTCGTCGACGTGATCGAGCGACTGCATCCGGAGGACGGTGAGGAGCCGGTGGACGCGGAGGAGGCCCTGCTCGCGGAGGAGGCCCTGCCGCCGGCGGGGCGCGAGCCGGTCGTGCTGTGTGCGGTGCGCGGGGGCTACGTCGAGCAGCTCGAGGTCGAGCGGCTGGTCGCCCTGGCCCGCCGCGGCGACACGCGGCTCCGGGTGCTCGCGCTGCCCGGCGACCACGTCCTCGTCGGCGACCCGGTGCTCGAGGTCCTGGAGGGGTCCGTCGCCCAGGAGGAGGCGGTCGCCGCGGTCGTCGTCGCCGACGCGCGCACCCCGCACCAGGACCTCCGCTACGCCGTCCAGCAGGTGGTCGAGATCGGAGTCCGCGGGCTCGCGACCGGCACCAACGACCCGTACACCGCGGTCGGCGCCGTCGAGGCCCTGACCAGCGCGCTCGTCGACCTCTGCGGCCGGCCGGAGGCGCGCGGCCGCTACTCCGACGCCGACGGAGTCGTCCGCCTGGTCGTCCCGTGGCCCCGAGCGGGCGAGCTGCTGGCCGACGTGTTCCTCGCCCTGCGCTCGTACGCGATGGAGCAGCCGCTCGTCGTCCGCGCCGGCGTGCGCCTCGCCGAGCGGCTCGCGGTCGTCGCCCGCGGCGGGACCCGCGTCGAGCTGCACCGCCAGGTCCAGGCGTTCGCCGCCGCGCACGCCGCTGCCGACGGCGACGCCCTCGAGGCGCCGGCCCTGCGCGCGTCGCTCGCCGCGCTCGAGGCGCGCCTCGCGGCCTGACGCTCGGCCTGCCCGGCGCTCCAGGAAGCCACGCCGCCCGTGGAGTGCTCGAATCGATTCGAGTAGGCTCGGCGCATGACAGAGAACACCACTGAGCTGCGCGTGGGGGTCGTCGGCCTCGGCTTCGCCGGCACCACCCACCTCGATGCCTTCCAGTCCCTGCCCGGCGCCCGCGTCGTCGCGCTAGCCGGCCAGGAGGAGGCGCGCCTGCACGAACTCGGCGCGACCCGCGGCGTCCCCGACCTCTACGCCGACTGGGAGGAGCTCGTCGCCCGCGACGACCTCGACGTCGTCTCCATCGGCGTCCCGAACCACCTGCACCACCCGATCGCCGTGGCCGCGCTCGCGAGCGGCAAGCACGTCTTCTGCGAGAAGCCGCTCGCCACCACCGCCGAGCTGGCGGCCGAGATGGTCGAGGCCGCCCGCACGAACGACCGGGTGCTCGAGATCGCGTACAACCACCGCCGCCGCGCCGACGTCGCCTTCCTCCGCGACTACCTCGACGACGCGCCGCTGGGCGACGTCTACCACGCCCGCGCGAGCTGGCAGCGGCGCACCGGCATCCCCGGCATCGGCTCCTGGTTCACCAGCAAGGAGCTCGCCGGCGGCGGCCCGCTGATCGACCTCGGCTCCCACGTGCTCGACATCGCGCTGCACCTGCTCGACGAGCCGCGCGTGACCAGCGTCTCGGCGGTCGCGTACGGCGAGATCGGCCGCTCCGGCCGCGGAGGGCGCCCGCACGGCGTCGCCGCCACCGGCACGCACGCGTTCGAGGTGGAGGACTTCTCGAGCGCCCTGCTGCGCCTCGACAACGGCCGCTCGCTCCAGCTCGACGCCTCCTGGGCCAGCTACTCGAAGGTCGACGAGGACATCGAGGTCGAGCTGCTCGGCTCGGCCGGGGGCGCGCGCCTCCACATCGCCGACTACGCCACGGAGGGGACTCTGACGCTCTACTCCGAGGTCGCCGGAGCGCCGACCGTCTCGCACCCCGACGTGAAGGTCCCCGCCGGGCACCACCGCTCGGTCATCGCCGAGTTCCTGGAGGCGATCGCCTCGGGAGCCGACGCGCCCGCGGGCGGCCCCGCTACTCCGGCCACTACGGCGAGTACGCGCTGCACCGCAGCCGGGTGGTCGACGCGATCTACCGCTCCGCCGCCGAGAAGCAGGAGGTGGCGGTCGCATGAGCTCCCCGATCGAGGTCCTCGTCTGGAACGAGTTCCGCCACGAGACCCGCGGCGACGAGACCGTGCTGCGCCACTACCCGGACGGCATCCACCGCGTCATCGCGGACGGACTCGCGGAGTCGCTCGGCGACGCCGTCTCGGTGCGCACCGCGACGCTCCCCGAGCCCGAGCACGGGCTCACCGAGGAGGCGCTCGCGACGACGGACGTGCTGCTGTGGTGGGGGCACATCGCGCACGAGGAGGTGTCGGAGGAGGTCGTCCAGCGGGTCCTGCGGCACGTGCAGGAGGGGATGGGGATCCTGGTCCTGCACTCGGGCCACTACTCGTCGATCTTCAAGGCGCTCATGGGCACGACCTGCTCGCTGAAGTGGCGCAACGACCGCGACCGCGAGCTCGTCTGGACGATCGCACCCACGCATCCGATCGCCGAGGGCGTGCCCAGCCCGCTGATCATCCCCGAGCAGGAGATGTACGGCGAGTACTTCGACATCCCGGTGCCGGAGGAGACGGTGTTCCTGTCGACGTTCACCGGCGGCGAGGTGTTCCGCTCCGGCGTGACCTACACCCGCGGCCTCGGGAGGGTCTTCTACTTCTCGCCCGGCGACCAGGACTACCCCGTCTACCACCACCCGGACATCCGGCGCGTGCTGGCGAACGCCGTCCGCTGGGCCCGCCCGACCCGGCCGCGCACGCCCCTCACGGCCGACCACCACCCCCGGGGCTGGTTCGAGTCCTGACGCGGTCCCCTCCCTCTCCGCGGGATGCCGTTCCGGTACGCGACACGCCGTGCCGGGCGCACCGACGTGGCGTCTCGCGGGGAGGTACTGGGGGGATGCAGCAGTCGGAGGGGCGCGAGCCGGACGAGGTGCGCCGGTACGGGGAGGCTCCGGAGCAGATCGCGGACGTCTTCCGCGGGGCGCCCGGCGAGGCGCGCCGGCCGGTCGTGCTCGTGCACGGCGGGTTCTGGCGGGCGCGGTGGGACCGGCGGCACGCCCGGCCGCTCGCGGCGGCACTGGCCGAACGCGGGCACGACGTGCTCCTCCCCGAGTACCGGCGCACGGGCGACCCGGGAGGCGGCTGGCCGGGCACCGGCGACGACGTCCTGGCCGTGCTCGCGGCGCTCCCGGCACTGCTGCCCGGCGCCGGACCGGTCGCCCTCGTCGGCCACTCCGCCGGCGGCCACCTCGCCGTCTGGTCGCAGGCCGCCCGTCCGTCGCCGCACGTCGCCGCTGTGGTGGCACTGGCGGGCGTGCTCGACCTGGCCGCCGCCTCCGCCGACCGCCTCAGCGACGACGCCGTGGGGGAGCTCCTCGGCGGCGACCTCGCGCTGCTCCCGGGCGCCGACCCCGCGCAGCTGCCCGCGCCGCCGCAGCCGACCACGCTGATCCACGGCGTACTCGACGAGGACGTCCCCGACGCCTACAGCCGCCGATACGCCGACCGGCACCCCGCCGTGCAGCTGCACGAGCTCGCCGACGCCGACCACATGGCGCTCGTCGATCCGACGACGCCCGCCTTCGCGATCCTCCTCGCCGCGCTCGCCTGACGCGCGATCGCACCCCCTCGCCCGTCGGCGTGCGCTGGGGACGGATCGCGACGCACCGCCCGCCGACGCGCGACGGGGACGGGCCCCCTACAGGACCGGCGGGTACAGGAAGAGCGGGACCTGGGCGGTGGGGAAGGTGCGGGTGACGTAGCTGTGCTTGCCGCCGTAGTTGTACTCCTCGAGGAGCACGGTGCCGTCGTCGTTGACCTTCTGCACGTACGAGACGTGGTTGTAGGTCCACCACGCGACGCAGCCGACGATCGGGACGCTGCTGGTCGCCCAGCCCTTCGCGGCCCAGTTGTCCGGCCACTCGTAGGCGCTGCCGCCGAGCGGGGTGATGTTCCCCCACGTGTACTTCCACGGCGCGGAGGTGCGACCGGCGTCGCGGTTGAGGCGCCAGGCCACGAAGTCGACGCACTCGCGGTAGTAGTAGCCGAGGGGCGAGAGTCCGCCGCCGTCGTCGTCGATGGTCTCGTAGGGCCACGGGTAGTCGTCGCCGACCGCGCGGGTCTGCACGGTCGAGAACTCGCCGCCGTTCGATCCGGAGAGCACGGCCGCCTGGCGGCTGGCCTCGTCGAGCTGCGCCTGGGTCGGTGCGGCGAAGGCGTCGCGGACGGCGGTCTGGCCGGCGGCGTCGGAGGAGACGGTGAGGTTCTGGAGGCCGACCCGGTTCGCGGCGGCGCGGCCGGTCGCGGTGGCGGAGGAGCTGCGGGCGCCGTACGCGGGGATCGCGGCCGTGGCGAAGAGGCCGCCGACCACCGAGAAGGTGCCGAAGGCCAGGGCGCGGCGGCTGAGGCCACGGGCTCGGGCGGGCTCGGCGGCGCGGGGAGCGACGGGGCGGGAGGCGGACGCGCGGCGCGGTGAGGCCGGGATCGACCGGGAGGCGGGGGAGGCGACGGCGGGGATCTCGACCGACACGGTCGGAGCGGTCGCCACGGCCGTTGCGGCGTCGACGGCGGTGGGCGCGGAGTCGCCAGCGGCTGCGGAAGCGGCGGAGTCGTCCGATCCGCTGCCCTCGACCGCGGTGCCGGCGGAGGCCGCGCCCGTCTCCGCCTCGGCCCGGGCCGCACGGCGCTCGGCCTCGCGGGCCTCGCGCCGGGTCGGGGGTGCAGTGGTCGGGGTGCCGGCACTCTCCTCAGGGGTGGGAATGCCTGGCTTCGACACGCGTGCGTTCTCCTCGGATGACGGTGGTGACGGGGGGTCGGGGGCCGGTGGGGATCCGGCGACGAGCCACTCTAGCCCGAGGCCCGCGCATGACGGAACGATCACGACGGATCCGGCACGGATGCTCCGACCGCTCGCGCCCGTGCGGTGCCAGGATGGGGCGCAACCGGGAAGGAGCTCCTCATGACCGCACCCACCCCCACCGGGCCCGTCCTCGTCGGCATCGTCGACGGCCAGCGACCCGAGGTCCTGCGCACCGCCGCCCGCGTCGCCGCCGACGCCGGAGCCGCCCTGCTGCTCGTGTCGGTCTCGGCCGATCCGTACCTCGTCGGCGAGTACGTCGATCCGATGACCGGCGGCATCCCGCTCGGCTTCGTCGGCGCCGCGGCCGACCGCGGCGAGGGCCCGTCCCTCCCGCCCGGGCTCCGCGAGACGGTCGAGCACGAGCTGGACGGCAGCACCGTGCAGTGGTCGCTGCGCGCGGCGCGGGGCGAGCCCGCCCTGGCGCTCGCCGAGGTCGCCGAGGAGGTCGACGCGCGGATGATCGTGGTCGGCACCCGCGACGCGGGCGTGCTCGCGAGCATCGCCGAGTTCCTCAGCGGGAGCGTCGCCGCCCACCTCGCGCACCGTCAGCACCGCCCCGTGCTCGTCGTCCCGCGCGCCGACCGCGACCCGTCGCGCCCGGCGCCCTGGGACCTCGCGGAGTGACGCGACCCCTCCACCTGCGCCCCTCCGCGATCCTCCTCGTCGCGGCGGGCGGAGCCGTCGGCACGGCTGCCCGCGCCGCGATCGGCGCCGCACTTCCCCCGTTGGGCGTCGTGCCGGTCGCGACGCTCGCCGGGCCGGCCTGGGGTACGGCGTCGGCACGGCTGCGCTCGCCGTCGCGGCGGCCGCCGCGGGCCTCGCCCTGACGGGCGTCCGGCTGTCTTGAGCGGCGCGGTGGGCACTCCGACGCGGCGCGGCGGGCGAACCGGAGCGGCGTGCGGCTCTGCTCCTCACCGCCCTTCCCGGAGCCCACCCCACGCC